>DAORTY010000300.1:0-3487 GCA_035432905.1 Ilumatobacteraceae bacterium
GTGCACGACAGCAACCTGGAGAACCGCACCAACGGCATCCGAATGGCGCCGGCGGAAGTGACCGAGCGGTTCACCATCGTCGCCACCCCGCAGCAGGTGTCGCGGCTCGGGCTCGCAGCCGCACAAGTTGGCACCGCCGCGCGCATGGCAGCGCGCATGGTTGCCCGGCCGCGACGGCTGCTGCTGCTGGCCCAGACCCGACGCAACCGGGTGGGCCGAACGTAACCCCGCGGGCACTCGACGGACCCATCGTGATAGCCTTTAAGAGCACGTACTGGCTAGAGACTCGATCGGAGGACACGTGGCTACATCAATCGATGAACTCAGTGTGATCCGCTCGCTGCAGGCCGGCGATCGCGAGTCGTTCGAAGAGCTCGTTCGCCAGTACCGGCCCGGTTTGCTGGCCTCCGCTCGCCGCAGCACCATCAACGAAACCGCCGCCGAAGATGCCGTGCAGGAGACGTTCCTGCGTGCATACCGCAACCTCGGCCGGTTGGCCGACGACAGCCGGTTGGGCCCATGGCTGTACCGCATCCTGGCCAACGTGTGCATCGACGATGCCAACCGCCGCACGCGCGACACCGCCAAGGCTGCGAGGGTCTTCAACGACCCGGTGCTCACGCACGGCGCGCCCAGCATCGAGCACCAGCTGGGTCTCGATCACGACACCACCGACCTGCAGCAGGCACTGGCCGCGTTGCCCGACGGCTACCGCGAGGCGCTCACGCTGCGCTTCGTCGACGAGCTCAGCTACGGCGAGGTCGCCCAGGTTTCGGGCCTCACGGAAGACAACGCTCGCGCCAGGGTGAG
This sequence comes from Ilumatobacteraceae bacterium, assembly GCA_035432905.1. Taxonomy (GTDB): domain Bacteria; phylum Actinomycetota; class Acidimicrobiia; order Acidimicrobiales; family Ilumatobacteraceae; genus UBA668. The sequence continues at coordinate 811 of DAORTY010000300.1, forward strand.
CCGGGCACGCAACGCGATGCGGATGGCACTGCACGGCGCCGCCGCGGTGCCGATGTTCCTCTACGTGCTGTTCCGCCGCAGCGACCGCACGGCCCATGCCATCGACCGCGTGCGCAGCCAGACGAGCAACTCGGTTGCGTCGCAGGCGGCCTCCACCGGCGCCGCCAACGCCAACCGCTTCGCCACCTTCGTGTCGCCGGTGGTCGAGTCGGCCAGCAACATGGTGTCGGCCACGCCGATGGCGGCACCCATCGTCGGGCGCGTAGCCGCCGGGGCCACGCTGGTGGTGGCTGCAACGCTGGGCATCGCCAGCTCGCAGAACACCGATCAGGTCGCAGCGCCCATCGTGGTTCCCCAGACATCGGCCGTGGTCGTTGCCGCTCCCGTCTCCACTGCAGCGCCAGTGGTCATCGTGCAGACCACCTTCGAGCCCGCGCCGGTGGTCACTGTTGCCGAGGTCACCGTTCCCCCGTCGGTGGTGGCCGACACTGTGGTCGTACCGGTGGTCACCGCCACCACCCTCGACCTCACTCCCTACACCGCGCCCACCACCGTGCCCGTCGCCACCACCATGCCACCGCCGCCAGCGGTGTTGGGTGGCTTGTTGTCGGCCAACAGCATCACCGTCGTGGCCAGCGGCCCGCGCTACGACATCAGTGGGCCGGTCACGCTCGCGCTGGGCGACACAGTGGTGAGCGGCACCATCGACGGCCGGATTGGTATTGACGAACCGCTCGAGGGCGAATCGCAGAGCCAGCTCAGCGGCGATCTCACCTTCACCACTGACGCCGGTGAGGTCATCGAGCTGCGCCTCTCTGGCTATGCCGACGGCGTTGCAAGTCCGTTGGGCTACGTCATCTCGGGTTCGTTCCGTTCTTCCGCCAGCTCCACCGGATTGGTCACGGCCGGGAGCTTCTCCGGCTCGTTCGAGTCGGTCTTCCTCGCACTCACTCTCGCCCCCTGAGCTACCCGTTGGCCCGTCGTCGAGCACCGCGCGCCCTTGCGGCAGCCCTTGCGCTGGGCCTGGTTGCCGGGCCCGGGGCACGCGCCGGCGCCGACGACGCACTTCCACCCTCTCAGTGGCCGGCCACCAGCACGCTCTCGGCTCGGCTGGAGGGCTGGCCGAACGCGGTTCGCTACTCGGGCAACGACCGGTACCAGACCAACCTGGCGGTCACGTTGGGCCTGCGCGGCCGAGGCGACTTCCCGTTCGACACCCCTGATCGTTCTTCGGGTGGCGCGGTGGCGCTCTCCACCGCCAACGACTGGTGGGGTGCTGGCACCTGCCCGCGAGCGGTCATCGTGGTCACCGGCGACAACCCGGCCGACTCGTTGGGTGCGTCAGCGCTCAGCGATCCCACGCACCAGTCACTCGAGCCGTTGCTGCAGCGCACGGCCGCCGCCGACCCGTCGTTCGACCGGGTCGGCATCTTCGCTCGCGTCGACACTGACAGCGCACCCATCCTCATCACCGCCTCTGCCCGCAGCGGGGCGGTCAGCCTCAGCCCGGCCACCCGCATCGCCGCCAACGATATGCGCCGGGGAGGTTGTACTCTCGCTCGGCAGGCAATCGTGGTCGGTGGCCCATCGGCAGTTCCCATAGGAGTCGATGCCGAGTTGCTGTCGCTGGGCTATCGCGAAGTGTTCCGGGTGTCTGGTGCCGACCGGTACGAGACAGCAGCTCTCATTGCGCGGAGCCTTGGCACGGTCGGCGCCCCCAATAGCAGCCTTACCTGTGTCGACCCAGACACTACCGATGGTTCTGCCCACCAAACCTTTTACACCAACGCTGTGGTAGAACTTCGTGAGTCGGCCTCCAGTTGCCGCTTGTTGAGGCGAACCGTGGTGCTTGCCGACGGTGTCACCGGTGCGGATGCGCTCGCAGCAGGTTGGTGGACCAGTTTTTGGCAGGTGCCCGTGCTGCTGCACGACGGCGGTGACTCACTTCCTCGAAGCACGATCGAATCGCTACTGACGATGGACGTCACCAGCATCATCGTGCTCGGCGGCACATCGCGAATCAGCGCCGAGGTAGCCGCCGAGGCCCAAGACTTAGCCGGGGCCACCGAGCTGGTGCGCCTGGCGGGCGCCGATCGTTACGAGACGAGTGTGCAAATGGCACAGCAGCTAGGTGGCTGGTGGCCCACCGGCGACGCAGCGGACTTCGACAGCAGCATGGTGTGCCTCGCTGCGTCGGGTGGGAATGGTGCCTCCGCGACCGGCTGGCCCGACGCCTTGGGTGCCGGCCCATTCTGCGGTGCGATTGGCGGTGCCGCGTCCAATCCTGGAGTGCCGACGAGGGCTTTGCCCCTGCCGACTGGGGACTTGCCGACCTCGGCCCCAGTCGTGTCACCAAGGCCGGCCCACGATGCGGTACCGATCCTGCTCGTGCCCTCCGGCAGCCGTACGCTGGCACCGGCGGTGGCCGCACTCCTTTCGGCTGCATTCTCCCCCGACGACCAGTGGTGCACCAGCACCCCGCCGCAGGGTTCGTGCTCGTGGCCTGGATTCGCAGTCGGCTTCGGTGGGGAAGAGGTACTAAGCGGACTTGCGATCGATCAAGCATCGCATCTGCTTGGCGGCGGTCGCGGCCCGCTCGGCACGATGCCCCCCGCCGCAGAGGCGCCGCCCTTCTTCACCAACTTGAACATGTCGCCAATTTTCGATACACAAGGCT
>DAORTY010000301.1:0-3456 GCA_035432905.1 Ilumatobacteraceae bacterium
CGGTGAAGCCGGTGACGTCGCCGATGTCGGTGTTGATGTTGGCAGCGGTCTTGGCGGCGCCGCCGGTGACGAGCGTAACGCTGACGCCGGTCTGGGCGAAGTTGAGGACCTGGGTGCTGTTGGCAGCCATGTCGGCGAGGGCAGGCATCCACGAGTACGAGCAGGCATCGCAACGCACGACATCCCAGGTGCCGCCCGGCTGCTCGACGTGAGCGAGTGATACGAGGTGCGGGTCGAGCGCGTACACCGTGTTGTGCTTGGCGGTTGAGACAGCTCGTAGGTGATCGTTGAGGGCGAGTTGCTCGAGTACGGCGGCGTTGAGGTCGCGGGCCTCGTCGGGTGGCAGGTGCAGCGAACGTGCACCCCAGTCCACCAACCAGCTGGGCGTCTTGGTGAGTGCGAGTACCGAGTCGAGCTTGTCGTTCGTTCGTTCCGTGGTGAAGAACGATGGCCGGCTCTGGTCGGGCAAGAACACCGGCATGCCGGAGGCTCGCCCGCCCCACAGCCGCCATGGATTGCCGTCCTCCCGCACGTATGTCTCGAGCCAGGGGTGCAGGATGCCGCCCCGCAGTCGCAGCCGCTCCAGCAGGCCACGTACGTACACGGAGTACTCGCTGCCGTTCGGGTCGAAGCGCAGCGATGGCTGGCCGGGCAGGTGTTGGTGCACGGATGCGGCGAGTTGCCCGAGCGCCGGATCACTTCCAGCGGGCACCCAGGCAGAGGCGGTTCCGGTGAGCTCGAGCGTGCGGCCCAGCCGCGACCGCAGCCCAACCTCCAACGAGGCCTCGAACGTCAGCCGATGTTCGAGCCGTTCGCGACCGACAGAGTTGGGTCGTGCGGTCCAGACAGTGGCCACTTCGGGGTCGTTCAACAGGTCGGGTGGCACCAACGCGTACGCATCATCGACCGAACCTCGGGCAGCGGCGAGAACCTCGGCGCCGATGTCGGCCAGGGTGAGCGTGCCGGCGCTCTCGATTGCGAGAGCCATCACGCTGCGCAGGTTGAAGCGGTGCGTGCGGCTGGCGAAGAAGGCTGCGCGGTGCGAGGCATCCTGCACCGAGTCGGTGAAGGCCAGCAGCTTGCGCTCTTCGATGTTCACCTTGTTCGAGCCGAACAGCTGGCTGATGCCTACCGAGGCAAGGCTGGCGACACGCGAGCCGAGCGGGCGAATGGCGTCGCGCTCGCCGCACGACGGGCACTCACCTCGCTTGGCTTCGTCTTCGCCAGGCTGTACGAGAACCGGAATCGCCGCAGGCTCTGCGCTCGCGATCAACTGACCGTCGGCGGGGCGAAGCCACTGCACGTCGAGCTCGCCGGCGGTGGCGCGGATCATGGCGCGCACGGTGGCCGAGTTGTCGGCCAGGTTTCGATAGGTGCGGGCTGGGTCGTGGATGAGGCGATCGCCGAACTCTGCAGCGGTGGCCAGCCAGCCCGAGCGCCCACAGTGGCGGCAGTAGACAGCGGGCAGCTCGATCGCGGGCGTCGGGTCGAACGGGTCGTCGGTATCACCGCTGTCGAGCCAACGGAAGCTGGGCGAAGCATCGACGGTGCGAAGCAGCCGTGAGACCTCTCGCACCCAGAGCTGCACTTCGATGTTGAACAGCGGCGTCTCCTTGCCACTGAGCGGGTCGAGCGAACGGGCTACCGACAGCAGAGCAAGGAACCGGGTCAGCGCTTCACGGGCACCTGCCCGGTCAGTCTGGGCACGCTTGCCCCATTGTGGAATGCGAGACACCACACTCTCGAGCGCGTCGTCCCACAGAGCGGCCTCCTTGCTTGCGCCTGCCAGCACACCCCTGGTGAGCGAGTGCTGCATCAGCAGCGTGCCCAGCTCGGCCGGCGAGTACTGGCCGGGCCCGACAAAGAGCTGCGCCAGCTGCTGCAGCCAGAGCGGGTCGGTGAGATCGATCGCAAGAACCTCGTCCACATCTGGAAACGGCAACCCGAAGTCGACGACGTCGACCACTTCTTCGGGGTTGAGTCGGTCCTCGCCGATCACCGACTCCACCGGAAATGGGCAGCCGAACACGCGCTCGGCGAACTCGCGCATTGAGTCGGTCGCGGAGGTGGCCGAGCCAAGGGTGGCCGAGGTCGCGACTGGTGTCGCAGTGCCGAGCGGCCTGCCGGGTTGGGAGATCCCTAATGCTGCACCCAGGCGACGCAGCAGCATCGCAACATCGGTGCCTTGCGCGCCGTCGTAGGTGTGGAACTCGTCGAGCACCACGTACTGCAGCAGGCCCGGTTCGCTTGCCTGCCAGAGCTTCTGGTCGGCCTGGCGCAACAAGATGAAGTCGAGCATCTTGTAGTTGGTGAGCAAGATGTCGGGCGGGTCCAGCTGCAGCTGACGCTTGATGTCGATGAGGTGGTCGGCACCCATCTCGCCATGCGAGCCCTCCTCGCCGACGTACAACCCGGCCCGTATTCCGGCCAGGGCCGGTTCGTTTGCGATGAGTTGGGCGATGCGACGCGCTTGGTCGCTGGCCAACGCGTTCATCGGATACAGCAGCAGCGCCTTCACACCTTGCTTGCCGAGCGCGCGCTGGCGGGCGCAGTGGTCCAGTACAGGCAGCAGGAAGGCTTCGGTCTTGCCGGAGCCCGTACCCGTGGTGACGAGTGTGGGCTGCGGCTGGTGGTTCAGCGAGGTCAGCCGGTCGAACGCGCGGGCCTGATGCAGGTGCGGTCGGAAGTACTCAGGCATCCACCCCAGCGGCGAGATCCATGAGGTGGCGGCAGGGCGAAACTTGGTGCGCACGCGAAGGTAGGGCCCGCGGAAGATGCCGTCGTTCTCGTGCTGCAGGAAGCCTTCCAACGCTGCGCGGACGTCGGCGTCGCTCAACGCAAACGTGGTCGCGAGGAACTCGACGACCGATTGGCGAAGTTCGTCAGCAACCAGGCTGGGGATCATGGCTGCCTCGAACGCCCGCCGGTGCCGGTGGGCATCGCTCGATGAAGGAACTCGTCGAACAGGGGGACAGTGAATGCCGTGTCACCGTGCGCAGGGCTGTAGATCATGCCCTTCGTGATCAGGCCCGACCGACGCGGAGCGACCGACTCCACACGCACTCCGAGCTTGGCAGCGATGTCCCCAGAACGATGAGGGCCCGGGCCAAGATCGGCCATCGCCTTCAGGTACTCCTTCTCCTTCGGTGTCAGCCGGTCGAGTCTCACGAGGAAGAAGTTCCGATCGAGCTGATCCAGCACAATCGGTGTAACGGCATGCGCGTCGTCGCCCGAGATCGGGTTCGTCGTTGCGGTGTTCCAGAGGTGGTAGCCCCACTCCTGCAGGAAGTAGGGGTAACCCTCGGTCTGGTCGATCACCGCGGCTAGTGCCTCCGCCGTGTAGCTCACGCCGAGCGACTCTGCAGGAATGGTCAGAACCTCAGCTGCCTGCCGCTTGTCGAGCGAGCCGATGAGTGGGAAGTCAAAGAGGCGCTCTGCGTACGACTTCGCCTCACC
>DAORTY010000302.1:0-3422 GCA_035432905.1 Ilumatobacteraceae bacterium
CCGACGCCCACACCGCCCGGGGAGATCTCACCGAGCATCATGTGCAGCATCGGCGCCAGCCCGCCGATCGGGGTGAACGAGTCGTGCATGCAGTTCACCGCGCCGGTCGAGGTGCCAGTGGTGGCGGCGGCGAACACGCCGCACGAAGCAGCGCCGAAGCGCACCTCCTTGCCCTCCATGTTGCCGCCGGACTGCGCCGAGGAGAGCGATTGGTCGACCTGCAACTCGGTCAGCTTGGGGTTGCCGTTCTGCTCCGCCAGCGAGGCGAGGCCGGCGAAGAGCACGAGAATGCCGGCCATCACAGCCAACAAGAGCCGCGATTGCCGCTTGTCCTTCACCAGCGTGCCGAACGTGACAACCAGCGACAGCGGAATCAGCAGCAGCATGTAGATCTGCAGGAAGTTGGTGAAGCCATTCGTGTTCTCGAAGGGGTGCGACGAGTTGGCGTTGTAGTAGCCGCCACCGTTGGTACCGAGCTCCTTGATCGCCTCTTGCGAGGCCACCGGGCCACCGGGGATCTGTTGTTCCACCACCTCGCTCGACGTGTCGATCGTGGTTGCCGTCGTGTTGCCGTTGAGGTTCTGCACAACGCCCTGCGACATCAGCACGACCGCCGCGACGAGCGACAGCGGCAGGAGGATGCGTAGCAGGCCGCGCGTGAGGTCGACCCAGAAGTTGCCGAGGTTCCGCAAGCCCGAGCGGGTGATGCCACGGATGAGTGCCACCACGACTGCCAGACCGACTGCGGCCGACACGAAGTTCTGCACCGCCAGGCCGAGCATCTGCGTGAGGTGACTGATCGAGACCTCGCCCGAGTACCACTGCCAGTTCGTGTTGGTCACGAAGCTGATCGCCGTGTTGAAGGCGCCGGTGGGGTCGAGCGCCTCGCGGTCGGTCGGGTTGAAGGGCAGGATGCTCTGCGTGCGCAGCATCGCGTACAGCAGGAGCACCGACAGCAGGCTGAAGGCCATCAGCGAGGCCGCATACACGTTCCACCGCTGCTCGCGCCGATCGTCGACTCCGAGGATGCGATACACCCTGCGCTCGATCGGGCCGAACACGCGGTCACCCGGTGCGGAGCCGTCTTCGCGGGCACCGAAGACAGCGGCAATGTAGCGACCGAGCGGTGGGACGGTGAGTGCGAGCAATGCCGCGAGTGCGGCGAACTGGACCACGTTCTGCCACGACATCAGAAGCGCTCCGGGAAGATCAGGACCGCAACGAGGTAGAAGATGGCGGCAACGGCCAGGCCGAGGCCGACCCAGTTGTCATACGCGGCGCCGGCGATCATGCCGTCACCGGTTCGATTTCGGGTTCGGTCGCCATGATCGCAGCGCTTGCCGGCTCGTCAGGCCCGATGATGCGATCGCACCACCAGATGTATGCGACGCACAGCGCGGTGAACGCAATGATCAGCGCTACGAGTACGAGGTCTGCCATGACTGCTCCTGAAGGGTGAGGGACGATCGCTTGCGCAGACCGGTCTACGCCGCCGACCGGCGAACCGACAGTGCCTTGACGTCGCCTTAGCGCGCCCGACGAGAACCTTCACACCGTCTTCACACCCGGCTCGCGAACGCCGGGCAGACTGTGCGCATGGCACGCGGAACCCTGCGCATCTACCTGGGCGCGGCGCCGGGCGTCGGCAAGACCTACGCGATGCTCAACGAAGGCTGCCGCCGAGCAGAACGCGGCAGCGACGTGGTCATCGGCTACGTCGAGCACCACGAGCGCGCTCAGACCCGGCAGCAGATACGCGAGCTCGAGGTCATCCCACGCATGCAGGTCGGCCACCGCGATGCGACGTTCGCGGAGATGGATCTCGATGCCGTGCTCGCCCGCCGGCCCGCAGTCGCATTGGTCGACGAGCTGGCCCACACCAACGCACCAGGCACGCGCCACGCGAAGCGCTGGCAAGATGTGGAGGAACTGCTCGCGGCGGGAATCGACGTCGTCTCCACCGTCAACGTGCAGCACCTCGAGTCGTTGAACGATGTGGTCCTGCGCATCACCGGCGTCGCCCAGCGCGAGACGGTGCCGGACGCGTTCGTTCGAGCAGCAGATCAGATCGAACTGGTCGACATGTCGCCGGAAGCACTGCGCCGACGCATGGCCCACGGCAACGTGTACCCGCCGGAGAAGGTGGACGCGGCACTGGCCAACTACTTCCGCCAGGGCAACCTGGCCGCGCTGCGCGAGTTGGCGCTGCTGTGGGTCGCCGATCGCGTGGAGGACAGCCTTCAGGACTACCTGGCCACTCACGGCATCACCACCACGTGGGAGACCCGCGAACGGGTCGTGGTGGCGCTCACCGGCGCGGCCGGTGGCGACTTGCTGATCCGTCGCGCGGCACGCATCGCCGGCCGCCTCCGCGGCGACCTGGTGGGCGTGCACGTGGCCAATCCCGATGGGCTGTCGTCCACCAGCGGTGAGGGCTTGGAGAGCCAGCGCGCGCTGCTCGTCGAGCTCGGCGGCACGTATCGCGAGGTCGTCGGTCACGAGGTTGCCGAGTCGCTCGCCGCGTTCGCCCGAGCGGAGCAGGCCACGCAGGTCGTCATCGGCGCCACTCAACGGTCGCGACTGAGCGAGTTCGCACGTGGCTCGGTCGTCAGCAAGCTGCAGCGAACGCTCAGCACCGTCGACCTGCACATCATCGCCACCGAGCCAGGGCCTCGGCAGGCGGTGCAGCGGCCCCGCCGAACGGGCCGCCGCAGCGCCATCCCGCACCGCAGGGAGCTGCTCGCGTGGATGCTGTGCCTCGTCGCGGTGCCCGGCCTGACCACGCTGCTGGTGCATCGCCAGGAGCACCTCAACCTCAGCACCGCGCTGCTGTTGCAGCTGGCACTGGTGCTCGTGATCGCCGCCATCGGCGGCATCCGGCCCGGCGTGGTCGCATCGGTTGCGGCGTCACTGCTCACCAATTTCTTCCTCACCCCACCCACTCACACGTTCACCATCCGCGACGCCGACAACGCAATCGCGATCGTCGTGTTCGTCGCCGTCGCCATCGGTGTCAGCGTGCTCGTCGATGGTGCCGCCCGGCGCTCGCGAGAGGTGCAGCGTGCTCGCGCCGACGCCACTGCGCTGGCGCGATCCACCGGCTCCATCGTTGCCGCCACCGACCCCATGCCTGATCTGGTCGACCAGTTGCGCACCCTCTTCGGGCTCGAGTCCGTGGCCGTGCTGCAGCGCGTCGACCAGGCCTGGTCCATCACCGCCTTCTCCGGGCACAACCCCCCGAGCAGCCCGAGTGACGGCACCGCGGTCGCGTTGGACGACAGTGGCGCCACACAGCTCGTCCTCCGTGGCGGCCGCATCAACAACGAGGACCTCGCCGTGCTGCGCGCATTCGCCGACCAGCTCTCACTGGCGATGGAGGCGAAACGGCTGCGCGGCGAGGCCGCGACGGTCGAGTCGCTGTC
>DAORTY010000303.1:0-3374 GCA_035432905.1 Ilumatobacteraceae bacterium
CGCAGAGTGCCGCCAACCTGAATCATCCCAACATCGTCGGGGTGTACGACTGGGGTCAGTACGCGAACACCTACTTCATGGCGATGGAGTACGTACAGGGCCGCACCCTCGCCGACATCTTGCGCGCCAACGGCCACGTCAACAGCCAGCAGGCGGCCGAAATCGGCAGCGAGATCGCGGCAGCGCTCGGCTTCGCACATCGCAATGGTGTGGTGCACCGCGACATCAAGCCGGCCAACATCCTCATCGGCTCGAACGGCCAGGTGAAGGTCGCCGACTTCGGTATCGCCCGAGCCATGAACGCTCCCACGGAGAGCAACCTCACGCAGGCCGGCTCGGTGATGGGCACTGCCACCTACTTCTCGCCGGAGCAAGCGCAGGGTGCCAACCCCGACCCGCGCAGCGACCTGTACTCGCTGGGCATCGTGCTCTACGAGATGGTCGCCGGCCGCCCGCCGTTCAGCGGCGAGAACCCGGTCAGCATCGCCTACAAGCAGGTGCACGAGCAGCCGCAGCCGCTCAACCAACTGGTAGCCGACGTACCCAAGCCGTTCGAAGCAATCGTTGCCAAGCTGCTGGCGAAGAAGCCCGAGATTCGCTATCCCACCGCCGAGGCCGTGCGCGACGATCTGCGTCGCTTCCGCAGCGGCGAGCCGGTGCAGGCGCTCGCCAACGCACGTGGTGCGGCTCCGGCCACCACCGCGATGACGCGCACCGCAGCGCCGGCTGCGACCGTCGGCCTGCCACGCACGACAGCCATGCCCGGCACACCCGGTACCGGCGCTGTGCCGCGCACGGTCATGGTGCAGCAACCCCAGCAGCCCGAGGGTCGCGGCGGCATGTATGCCGTCATTGGTTTCCTGGCACTCATCGCCCTTGTCGTCGGTGGGCTGGTGTTGTTCAACGCGTTGTCGAAGGACAAGACGCCCAGCGACTTTGCGATGCCCGATGTGACGCGAGCCGTACTCGACGAGGGCAGCGCAGTACTGATCGACAAGGGTCTGCAGCTCAATCCAGCGCAGATCGACCCGGCTCCGGCTGCCGATTGGCCGGAGGGCACCATCACCCGCACCGACCCCGTCGCCGGCACCGCTGTGCAACGCGGCCAGGCCGTCACCGTTTTCTACGTGCCGGTGCGCACACCGTTTTCTCTTGACAACCTTGCGGGTATGACCCAGCAGGAAGCTGCGGACTACCTCAACAGCAAGGGCTTGCTCCTCAATCCGATTGTGACCGAGGACAATCCCGATGTGGAGGCCGGCAAGGTCATTCGCACCGAGCCGGTAACCGGCACGCAGGTGCGTCAGGGCGACGCAGTCACGGTGGTCATTTCTGCGGGCGCGAATCAGGTGGCCATTCCACCGATCAGTGGGCTTTCCCAAGCTGACGCCCGGACGTCGCTGGAGAACGCCGGCCTGGTGGTCACGGTCATCCCCGAGGCCAGCGATACGGTGGCCTCGGGCACGGCTATTCGCACTGATCCCGCCGTCGCCGCGCTGGTCCCCAAGGGCAGCCCCATCACACTCTTCGTGTCCAGCGGAGCCGCACCGGTGAAGGTGCCCCCGGTTGAGGGTCTGACCGAAGCCGCCGCCCGGACGAAGCTCAACGGTCTGGGTCTGGGAGTGGATGTCACGTACCAGAACGTTCCCGACGGCGACCCCAAGGATGGCAAGGTCATCACGCAGAGCATTGCCTCGGGTACCGACATACCGCCGGGAACGATGATCAAATTGAAGGTCGGCAAGGCCGTGGTGGTCGCCACGACCACATCGACGACGACGACCATTCCCCCCACCACCACCACGATTCCCCCGACGACCACGACCATCGCGACGACGACAACGGTCGCGGTAACCACCACCACGGTGTAGCGCTGTTGCGGCCAGGCCCAGCCCAGGCCCAGCCCAGCCCAGCCCAGCAGCGTTCTGTGGCCCACCACAAACGCACGTACTTCTGTGGTGTGCCACAGACCTGTTTGCGGGTTGGGTGGGGGCGGCTAGATACGACGCAGGAAGTTGCGCAACAGGTCGTGACCGGCGCCGGTGAGAATGCTCTCAGGGTGGAACTGCACACCTTCGATGGGAAGTTCGCGATGGCGGACACCCATCACGATGCCGTCGCACGTCGCTGTCACTTCCAGGCACGTCGGCATCGTTGCCGGGTCGATCACCAGGCTGTGATAGCGGGTCGCGATCAGCGGCGACGGCAGGCCTTCGAAAACGCCGACGCCCTCGTGCTCGATCGGTGAGGTCTTGCCGTGCATCAGCGATGGTGCACGAACCACCGCTGCGCCGTACACGTGACCGATGGCCTGATGGCCGAGGCAGACACCGAGCACGGGCACGCCGGCGGCGGCGAAGGCAGGAATTGCATCGCAGATGATGCCGGCGTCCTCTGGGCGGCCGGGGCCGGGGGAGATCAGAACGGCGCCGGGTTCCAGGGCCAGGGCCTCCTCGATGGTGACCTGGTCGTTGCGCACCACGATCGGCTCGGCACCGAGTTCGCCGAGATATTGAACGAGGTTGTAGACGAAGCTGTCGTAGCTGTCGATCACGAGAACACGCGGCACGACCACAGCCTGCCCGGTGAGACCGGCCGTTGTCGAATGTGTTGGCCTAGACTCTCCCGCCGTGGCTCCTCCGAAACGCAAATCAACTGGCCGTGTGACACCCAAGGGCACCAAGCCCGGGCAGGTGACGTCGATGGCCAAGGAAGCCCCGCACCACGACAGCTCCATTGGTCAGACATCGCGCTACACGCCGCCGACGCCCAAGGAGTTCTACGAGAGCCCGAAGTGGGTGCCCATCTTGATGCTGGCGTTGATCGGCCTCGGTGCGCTGGCGATCATCTCGCGCTACCTGGTGCCCTCGTTCAACAACACCAATACCCCCGTGCTGGTGGGTCTGTGCTTCATGCTGGCCGGCTTGTTCGTCGCCACCAAGTGGAAATAGCCTGCCCAACCACGTTGTACGTACAGGCTGTCGGGCTCTGACCAGCGGCTGTGAGCCTGAAGGTTTGACACAAAAGCTGAATGACAGTGATGTAGTTACATCACAGGGTTATCCACAGACTGTGTGTAACTTCTACTCGAAGAGTGGGGCCACGATGACCATGTCCTCGAGGCAGTGACGCGGCGGTGGCGGGTCCTCGTCAGGGGCCAACATCATCCTCAGCTCCAGCCCACATACGGTGCAGCGGTACCTGACGTTGACCTTGCGCATCTCGCCGGCGGGTGGCGGCGCTGGCATCGGCGTCGTGAAGCTGCGCAGCATGCCGATGCCACTTTTCCACAGGACATAGCCGCCGGCGACACCGATCAGCACCCAGATGATGGTGGACAACGCAGGCATACGAGCAGGCTATCTGACCGTGTA
>DAORTY010000304.1:0-3324 GCA_035432905.1 Ilumatobacteraceae bacterium
GTAGTCACCGTCGGTTGGGATCACCCACGTCCCACCTTCCAACGCACAGCCGATGTCCAGCTGACCAGCGGCGCCAGCCTTTCGCATCGCATCTACGAGTGGATCGCCGAACGGCGGGTTCCAGCCGCAATGTTGCGTCAACAACCCCGCCAACGGCGTGATCGGCTGCTTCACATCAGCCTTGCCGGTGAGGTGCGTGATCGGCGCGCTCGTTGCCGTCAGCGAGCGGACCGCTTGAGCCTTCTCACTCGCTGCGGTGAAGGCGGTGAGGTCTAGCGTCTGCTTGACCTCCAGCACCGCGTAGACGCTCTCGATCGGTATGTAGACGGCGTGATCATTCGTCCAGAGCAGCGGCGAGTACTGCTCGTCGTAGATCACGATGTCATTCTGCAGACTGACGTTGCCGAGGTGGTCAACGGCGAACCCGGTCGCGACCCGGTATCGGCCTGGCAGAAACGACTGAAGCAGCTTTCGCCAACCGGCCTCGGACGTATCGCCCTTGGTGGTTCCATGGCTCACCGGGGAGAACAGCTCGGTCACGAGCTTGGCTTGCTGGTTGGCGAAGAGTTCCGCAATCGAGGTCATCGTCTTCTCCTGGTGCTGAATCGTGATGTGATGCGCGACATGCACACCACCGGCCGCCACTCGTTTCCTTGTAACGCCATTACAACCTGCACCAGCGGCTGCTGGGCGGACTCGGTGATCCCGATGAACGACAACGTGTCGAGCGGGCTCGGTCCAGCCGGACCGGGGTGGCTGTGCCACTCGCCCACGTAGCCGAGCGGGCTACCAGCGGGCTGCCCCTTCATGTAGGCGCCGAGCGCGGCGTTACCTGCTTCGTTCCCGCGGCTGTACGACGTCGCGGTGGCAGCAAGGTCTTCCACGGCGATGGCGTCGGTGATCCGGATGTCGTGATGCTCGTACCAGCCGAGCAGGATGCCGCCGGTCTCAAGCGGTAGCGCGGCTTGCGCCATCTCGGACAGCTTGGCGACGACCTCCGGCGACAGGTGAGGTGTGCCCAGCGGAGTCCTGCGCCTCAGCATGTTGCGGCCTCAGGTGGCACACCGACCGACACCGTCTGGACGTATGAGACCGGCGCTGGTTGCCCGGTCAACAGACAGACGACTGTCCGGGCGGCGTAGCTCGCCGCCAACGTGACCGCCCATGGCGGCGTCGGTGAGATAGGGCTACCGCAACCGTCTTCGAGGAGGGGCGGTAGGCCGGTCGGTGGTAGCGCCGGATCGTCCAGCCAGACCTCGCCTTGACGCCGGGGGCTGCAATCCACGCGGATGACGCGCCCCTCCTGTGTCGTCGCGACGGTCACGACCGGCTTGTCGAGGATCTCGGCTGCGTGGTCCAAGGCGACCGTCACGGCGACGCCGCCGGTGGCATTCACGACAAGGTCATGCGAGGCGAGCAGTTCGACGGCGGCGGCAAGGTCGTCGATGCGCTCGCAGGCAGCCGTCATGTGCGCGGCGGAGACGCCGTGCCGATCTGCGAGCTGTTGGCGCAGTGCAGTCGCCTTGGGCTCGCCCACGCCACCGTCTCCCAAGACATGACGGACAAGATTGCCGGGCTTGAGGATGTCGCTGTCGATGATCGAGAAGTGGAGGACACCGGATCGCGCGAGAAGGTCGGCGACGAATGAACCTATGGCACCAGCACCGACGACGGCCACCGACGCGCTGGCCAGCTCGCGAGCCTCGACGCCGGCGCGCAGTTGTCGTGCCGAACGCGCTGCGCTCGCGGTGGACACCGCCGTGCAGCCGGTGACGCCGGTCGTGTCATAGGTCAGGCGGAGCGCCAGCACGCCGCCGACGCCGTGACGCTGGTATCGGACGATGAGCCAGCCGACCTGTTGCTTGTCGAGCGCCGCATCGAGGTCGTCGCCGTCGACCAACAGCAGTAGTTCAGGCAGGGATCGCGGTGGGCGATCTGGTTCGCCAATACTGATGACGTAGCCGGCCGCACGACCGCGCTTGCTTGACGAGCCGTTCCCCTTCACATTCCAAACGGGGCAGACATGCCGCGGGCTCGGTCCACCGGACAGGCGAACCCACCCGAACGTCGGTAGCTCGTCATACAGCACGAGGCCCTGGCTCTGCGGCCAGTAACGGTCGAGATCCATGTCCGGGGCGTCGTCTCGCCAGCCATTGGCCGCCTGATGAAACCAATCGCGCACACGCTCCACCACGGCGTCCCGAGACGTCCACCAGTCCGGCTGCGCGCGCTCAGCATCCCAGAGGCAGAGGCTGCCGTCTCGTTCCTGGTGCCAGCCGGCGCCGCCCGATCCATCGACGGGGCGAACCTTTGGCGGCACATACGGGTAGCCCGATGGGATGCGTACCTCGAGCGGGATGGCCACGCCGGCGATGTCGTCTTCGCCGACGAGCACGATCGATCCGTCACGGTCGGACTCGCGCTGGTAGCCGCTCGCGCTGAACTGATCGACGATGCGGTCGATGAACTGGCGCTGGCGCGCCCTGGCTTCCTCGATCGCAGTCAGGCGAAGCGCCCCTCGCCGGGAACGTAAGACAACCCCTTCTCCGTGTACTTCGTCGTGCCGTCCTCGTTGCAGTACTCCGGCAGATCGAACACCCACGTGTTGTCATCCGACCGCTGACCCAAGATCGCCCGAAACTCGGCCGCCGCCTTGCATTCGTCGGTCTTGCTGTCGAGCGCCGCTTGCGCCCGGGAGGCCAGTCCACGAAACACCGTTGCAGCGGTCCGCATCTGCTGATCGGTTGCGCGGACAGTGATCACCTCCCCCTCCATTGAGGGATCCTCGACGTCACCGCCTGCGACGACGGCTTCCAACTGATCGGCGATACTGGCAATCGCGCCGACGTAACGCTCCGGGAGGCTGCCGCTGCAGCCGGCCGCGAAAGCGTGGTAGGTCAGAATCTCGAAGTACAGACCACCGGGGCGCTTGCCGAGGTTCGCGCGACGTGTCTGGCGAACGAGCTTGACCACCGGCACGTACAACTTGGCGTTCTCGGCATTCATGGTCGTCGTCAGCGTGGCGAGCTCGAGCGGGTTGGTCTTCTGCCAGTTGACGCTGCGCTCACTGTGATCTGGAATCTCCCAGTCGTCGCCGCACGGCCGAGCAGGAACGGCGTCAACATGCAGGTCGAAATCCGGGAACTGGACTTTGACGGAGCGGTCCTGTGGCTCGACGCGTGCGTCGTACTTGGCCCTCAGGACGCGCACCACCTCGCCAAGCACCTGCCGTGAGGAGTCGGACGTGTCGACACCGGGCAGCCGGCACAACACGTCTACGTCCTTGATGCGACGAATCGAGACGTGCCGGTCGTAGCTACCGAT
>DAORTY010000305.1:0-1743 GCA_035432905.1 Ilumatobacteraceae bacterium
CCAGTTCCACATCATCCAGCCGCAGGTGGTGAAGTACAGCACCCGATCGCCGGCGTTGATGTCGCAGTGCAGTTGGTGTTCCTTGAGGTGCATCAGCAGCACGCCGAGCGAGCGATGGGTGATGCACTTCGGCTTCCCGGTCGTACCGCTGGAGTAGAGGATGTAGACGGGGTGATCGCCCGGCAGGCGGGTGAAGCGCAGCGGCGCGTTCACGTGTGGGGCGATGTAGTCGGCCCACCGCACAGCACCGGCGATGGCGCTCACGTCGGGAGCGGCGGCGAGCACGCCGACGACGACCGTCCGACGCACGGAGGGCAACTGCTCGACGATCGAAGCGATGCGGCCGAGGCAATCGAACTCCTTGCCCGCATAGCGATAGCCGTCGGCCGCGACCAGCACGGTCGGCTGGGTCTGACCGAAGCGATCGACCACCCCGTCGATGCCGAAGTCACTGGAAGTCGACGTGAAGGTCGCTCCGATCGCGTTGGCGGCGAGGAAGGTAACGATCGTCTCGGTCACGTGCGGCATGTAGGCGGCAACACGGTCGCCAGGTCGCACTCCATCGGCGACCATCGCTGCCGCGAGTGCGGCAACCGCGGCACGTAGCTGAGCCCACGTCAACGATCGGCGCTCACCGTGCTCGCTGATCGCGACGATCGCTTCCTCGCCCGCGCCGGGGCGTTCGGCGAGTGCGTTCTCCGCGTACGAGACTGATGCCTCCGGGAAGAACCGGGCCGCGCGAATGGACCCGTCGGCTGCGTCGAATGCGACTGCTCCGGGATCGCCGATGACGTCGCTGTACGTCCACACTCGCTGCCAGAAATCGCCCGGCGCCTGGACGGACCAGGCATGCAACGCCACCGAATCGACGATCTGCGGGTGATCGGCGGCAACCGATCGGCGGAACGCCTCCATCCGTGTCGAGGCAACACGTTCGGCTGTTGGTGTCCACAACGGTTCCATCGGTGGCATCCTACTTTTCATGGATCTCGCACTTCACGGTCGTCGGGCATTGGTCACTGGCGCGTCCAGCGGCCTCGGGTTGGGGTGTGCGCAGGCGCTCGCCGCCGAGGGCGCCGACGTGGTGTTGTTGGCCCGCACGGCCGACCGCCTGGCGGCCGCTGCTGCGTCCATCCCAACGCCGACGCACACGTTGGTGGGCGACCTGTCCGACCTCGACTCCATCCCGGGTCTGGTCGCTGACGCCGACCGGTTGATGGGCGGTATCGACATCGTCATCGTCAACGCCGGAGGCCCTCCGGCGGGCAACTTCGCGAGCCTCGATTTCGAGCAGTACGAAGCGGCTCTGCGACTGAACCTGCTGTCGGGCGTCGCGCTCTGCCAAGCCGCACTGCCAGGAATGCGCTCGCGCGGTTGGGGTCGCATCGTGGCCATCACGTCCACCTCGGTGCGCGAGCCGATGGCCAATTTGTTGCTGTCGAACACGGCACGCGCCGGGTTCACCGCCTTCCTCAAGACGGTCGCCACCGAGGTCGCAGCCGACGGCGTCACCGTCAACACGCTGCAGCCCGGCCTGCACATGACCGACCGCATCACCTCGCTGTACGGCGACACCAGCGGCCTGGCTGCCGGCGTGCCCACCCGCACCCTCGGCGATGCGGGCGACTTCGGCCGCATCGCCGCCTTCGTGTGCAGCGACTCGGCCAAGTACGTCACCGGGGTGTCGATCCCCGTCGACGGCGGCGCCCTACGCGGCCTCCAGTAACCCGTCCGAGTGCCACG
>DAORTY010000305.1:1843-3279 GCA_035432905.1 Ilumatobacteraceae bacterium
GGTCAGGCGCGGCGGGACCTGGGGCCGACGTGGGCTACTCGGCTGGGGACCGGATGGCCGACGAGACGTTCGACCAGCAGCGCGGCTTCGATGAGCGCGTCGATACCGATGCCCGTGTGGATGCCTAGGTCGTCGCAGAGCGCAACCGCTTCCTCGGTGGCAACGTTGCCCGCGGCGCCCGCCGCGAACGGTGAGCCACCGAGCCCACCAACGCCGGTGTCGAAGCGAACCACGCCCGCCTGCAGGCCCGCGTAGAGGTTGAGCAGGCCGGTGCCGCGCGTCTCGTGCAGATGCAGGCCGACGTTGGTGCCGGTGACGGCCAACACGTCGTGGATGCGCCGTGGCGTGGCCATGCCCGTCGTGTCGGCCAAGGTGATCGCAGCCGCGCCGGACGCTCGCAACCGTTCGGCCAACAACGCCACATCGGCGGGCTCGGCATCGCCTTCATATGGCGACCCGAACGAACACGAGATGACTGCGTCGACGGGCACGGAACTGGCCAGCGAGCAGATGGCCTCGATGGCAGCAACCGACTCGTCGATCGACATCTGCACGTTGCGCTGGTTGTACGTTGCCGAGGCGGAGATGGTCACCGTCAGCTCGTCGATTCCGGCTGCCAACGCCATTTCCGCACCTCGCACGTTCGGCACCAAGGCCGCACGAACGACACCCTCCAGCGGCCCGAGCGCAGCCACCACTTCCGCCGCGCCGGCCATCGCGGGAACTGCCTTGGGGCTGACGAACGCAGCAACCTCGAGGTGAGTGACGCCCGCGATCAGCAACGCATCGATCAATTCCAACCGATCCTCGACGCTGATCGGCGCCTCCGACTGCAAGCCGTCGCGTGCGCCGACCTCGCGGATCGTGATGCGGGTCGGAAGGTTCATCGGGTCGCTCCTTCGTTGCCAATTGCGTGCAGTGCAGCCAACGCCATGTCGCACAACATCGGTGACAGTGTGCGCGGCTGCAAGGTACCGCTGTACGGGGTCGAGTTGATGAGACCGATCGCCGCCTGTACGGCGGCCGTGGCACGAGCGCGGGCAATGTGTGGGTAGCGCTGACGAAGCACCCCCACCCACACATCCACGTACTGGCGCTGCAGCGCGCGCACTGTGTGTGCCTGCTGCTCGTCGAGCTGGCGCAGTTCGCGACTGTGCACCACGATCAGGTCGGGCTGCCCGAGCGCGAACCGAACCTGCATGTCGACCAGCGCGGCCAGCGCAGTGTCGGCGTCGGTCGCTGCTGCCACGCACGCACGACCACCGGTCAATAGCTGTTCGCTGACCTCGGTCAACATCGCTGCCAGCAACGCCTGCTTGCCCGGGAAGTGCCAGTAGATCGCCGGCCCACTGACCCCGGCCGCAGCGCCGATGTCGTCGATGGTGGTCACGCCGTAGCCGCGCCCCGCGAAGAGGTGCGCGGCCGCACGCACGATC
>DAORTY010000306.1:0-3254 GCA_035432905.1 Ilumatobacteraceae bacterium
TGACGGTGCGCAGGTCTTGCATGGTGACGGCGAAGCGGAGCTGCGCGACCAGCGCCGCACGCCGAGCGAGCGACTCCAAGGAGATGCGGCGCAGCAGCAATAGGCCGGCGATGACCGCGGCGAGGGCGACTCCAGCGGGTATCAGGTCGGTGGGATGTTGCCGCCAGCCCCACAGTCCGATGTCACCGAATTGGTCGGCGGGGCCGGGCACATTGGTGGCGACAGCGACGGCCTGCCAGGTGAAGATCCCCAGGCCGGCAGCGGTCGCCATCCAGCGCGGCATACGCAGTGTGTGTGCAAGCAGCGCGGAGCCACCCCAGACCATTGCCGCGACGGCGCCGAAAAACGCACCACCCGCGGCCCATGCCATCAGCGTGCCCGGTAGCCGACGGCCGGCGAGCTGGCCGACGATCGCGCCGGCGATGGCGGCGGAGAAAACTGTGCCGCGGATGCGCTGCGTGGCCGGGCGCAGCAGGGCCCGGCGACGATCGACCGGTGAGAGCATCACGTGGGTCACGTCGGCAGCCTCGAGGGCGATGGGGCCGCCTTGCGAGCCACCGCGTAGACCGGCCAACAGGCCCAGACAGACGAGCAGGCCGAGTACGGCGGGCGTGTGTCGGGCGAAGTCGGCAGCAGTGCTGGCGGCGACCTCCTCGTCCTTGACCGAGGCGCTGATCCACAGAATGCTTCCACCGCCGAAGATGCCCAGCAGGTATACGCGGTAGGCAGCTTCGAACCATTCGATGTTGCCCAGGCGATGGAGCTGACGCGTCCGTCGCAAGTGCCGCAGCGCGGAGTAGGCGGATTCGGTCGTTGCCGGTTCGGTCACGGTTGGCCGAGCTCTGTGGGCCGTGTCGGGTCGGCGGACCATCCCGACCAGCTGGCGACGTAGAGGCGTGCCGGGGTGAGGCCCGCGTGCTCCATGGCCAGGATGTTCATACACGCGCTGACGCCCGAGCCGCAGTAGGCGACCGACGGTGTATCGGCTTCGGTGATCCCGAGGGCTGCGTAGTGAACTTTCAGCTCGTCGGCGGGCAGCAGTGCCCCCGTCTCGCTGATCACGTCCGACCACGGCGCGCTGCGGGCGCCGGGGATGTGGCCTGGCCGGGGGTCGATGAGTGCCTGTTCGCCGGTGAACCTGGGCAGCGAGCGAGCGTCGATGACTGCGCCGCCGGCGGCCGCGAGGGCCAGTGCTTCGTCAGCTGTGGCGAGGCGATCGCTGGGCCACGGGGTCGCGGTGAACCGGTGTGGGGCTGGTTCGGCCGCGGGGCCGGTTGCTGTGGGAAGCCCGGCGGCCACCCATGCCTCGAGTCCACCGTCGAGCACCGCCGCGTTGCGGCCGAGCATGCGCAACATGACGACCAGCCGACCAGCGGTGAGGCCGCCAGTGTCGTCGTACGCGACCACCACGGTCTCGTCACCGATTCCGAGCGCGCCCATCTCGGTGGCAAACGCCTCGGGAGTGGGGAATGGATGGCGGCCCTCGGTGGCCGGCAGGCCGTGAGCCGCCAGTGCGTGCTCGAGGTCGACCCAGACGGCGCCGGCGATGTGGGACTGCTCGAACGCTTCGCGCCCGTCACGACCATCGAGGTACCAGCGCACATCAGCGAGCACTACCTGGGTGTGGTCGAGCCCGGCAACGACGTGTGGGGCGACGACCGGGGCGATCACGTGCAGCATCCTGCCAGCACATTCGCGTGATCGCGCGCCAGAATGTGGGAATGTCGTACGACGCCATCTCCACCCTCCACGACGTCGAAGCGGCGCTCGCGATCGTGGCGCTCATCGGCGCCGTCGTGATGGTGGTTGCACGTCTGACCCCAACGGTGATCGGCGTGCGTTTTCTCGATGCCCTCTACAAGGTGCAGTTGCCCTTGGCCGCGCTGGTAGCGGTCACTGCCACCGCCGGCAGCCTGTACTTCAGCGAATTCAACGAGCAGTGGACTCCGTGCCGCTGGTGCTGGTTCCAGCGCATCTTCATGTACTCGCTCGCGGTCGTGCTCACGGTGGCGGCCATCCGGCGCGACCGCAACGTGAAGTGGTTCGCCGCACCGCTCGCAGCGATCGGTATCTGTTGCAGCTTCTGGCACATCCTCATCGAGCATCGCGTCGTCGAGGAATCGAAGGCCTGTCTCAGCGTGCAGAGTTGCGCCGCACCGTGGCGAGTGTCGTTCGGCACGCTCGGCTACAACGACGACGGAGTTTTCGGTTGGTCCGGTCTCCCGGTCACGCTGGCTGTGATGGCATTCTGCGGTTTTGCTGCCATCCTTGCGTTGCTCCTTACCCCTGAACCCCTCGATACAGATCCCCTCGACACCGAACTACCGGAGGTAGAACAAGATGGCCAATCGTCAGCGAGCTGAGGCCCGACGCAAGGCACAGGCCAAGGCCCATCGCTTCAACGGCGAGGAAGGTGGCGGCACCAACAAGATGGCCATCTGGATTGGTGTGATCGTGGTGATCGCGTTCGCGGCCGGTGTCATCGTTTTCGCCAGTCGTGGTGACGATTCGAAGGCCGATCCGTCGGTCACCACCCAGAACACATCGGGTCTTGCCTCGCTGCCTGACAGCCAGCCGGTCACCGTCACCGGTGCTGCACTGCCGGCGTTGGATGCTGCGGCGAACCCCGACCCCGCCATCGGGATGGACGCCCCGTTGCTGTCCGGGCTCAACTTCTCGGGCACTCCCATCGTGATGGACCCTGCCACCAAGGGGCCATACATGTTGGTCTTCCTGGCCCACTGGTGCGTGCACTGCAACGCTGAAGTACCCCGACTCATCAACTGGAAGAACAGCGGCGGCGTTCCAGCGGGCCTGAACATCATCGGGGTGCCAACAGCCGTGTCCGAGACCGCTCCCAACTACCCGCCCGCCGTGTGGTTCTCGAACAAGGGCTGGCCGTTTCCAGCCCTGGTCGACGAGAAGCAGGGCGACGGCGCTGCCGGTAAGGCCGCTACCGCGTACGGTGCGTCCGGATGGCCCTACTTCGTGATCGTCGGCGCCGACGGCAAGGTCAAGGCGCGAGTCTCTGGCGAGGTCGAGATCTCCGATCTTCAGACCATCGTCGACACTGCGCTCGCCACCTGAGCCAGCACTTCTCGCAGCGACAACCCGAGTGCGACCGCCGCCGCGGCGGCGTCGTCGTACTCGGGTTTTGCGCGTCCGGGGGCAAGTTTCACCCTGATCGGGTGGCCCTGAACGTGCACGACGGTCTCGTCCCGACGCTGCGGCCAGCGCTGCACGATGCTGCCGCG
>DAORTY010000307.1:0-3249 GCA_035432905.1 Ilumatobacteraceae bacterium
CAACAACCCCGAGGGGTACCTTCTGCGTGTACACGTGCGCATCGGGGGTCGACACCGGCACCACCGAGCCTACAAGCTTGGTCGGCCATCCCGCGTAGTAGCGGAACTGCTCGACCGCGAGCGGCAGATCCACCGCTTCGACATAGGTGATCGGCTTGCCGCCCTCAAGCGCATCGTATTCAGAGAGTTCGTGAGCATGTTCTTCGATGAGATCGGCGAGGCGGTGCAGTAGACGTTCGCGCTGCGCTGGCAGCATTTTGCCCCACTCGCCGTCGTAGGCGGCTCTTGCCGAGCGCACTGCGGCGTCGACGGTGGCCGCGTCAGACTCTCGCAACTGGGCGATCTCTTCGCCGCTGGCCGGGTGTGTTTTGTCAACTTGAAGTCGGCCGTTTGAGCACGGATTTTCCGGCCATGTGTGCACGGTTTCCGGCCATGTGAGCGCGGCCGGGAATCGTGCGTGTGGGTGGGTCAGAACGGGTGCTCGTCGTCGCCCGTGGCAGGTGCTGCGAGGCGCTCGGCGAGCTGTTCTAGGACGGTGAGGGCGGCGGTGAGCTGCTCGGTGATGTGTCTTCTCGTGGCGGCTTCGTCGGCGGTGCCTGCGCGGGCGCTGATGGTCATCACTGCGTTGTCGATGCGGGCGACGGCTTCGTCGGTCGTGGCCTGCCAGTCGCGGTCTCGGTCAGCGATCTCGATCGTGGCGGCCGGGTCTGCGCTGTGTGCGGGGGTGGGGGTCATCATTGGTGTTCTCCTTGTCTATTTCATGAGGGCGTGCTTGACGCGGTAGGAATCGCCTCGGAACTGGAGGAGCCTGCCGTGGTGGACGATGCGGTCGATGACCGCGGCGGCCATCTGGTCGTCGCCGAACACGGTGCCCCACCGGGCGAACTCGAGGTTCGTGGTCAGGATCAGGCTGCGTTTCTCGTAGGCGTCGGCGATGACTTGGAACAACAACCTGGCGCCTTCGGCATCGATCGGGAGATATCCAAATTCGTCGATCGCGAGGAGCGGGAATCTGGCGAGGGCGGCGAGTTCTTTGTCGAGCCGGTCGGCGTCTTTCGCGCGTCGTAGTTGCGCGACCAGCGATGCGGTGGTGTGGAATTGTGCGGGGATGCCCTGCTGGCAGGCGGCGGCGACCAGCGCGCAGGCGAGGTGGGTTTTCCCGGTGCCGACGTCACCGTAGAACACCAGGTCCCCCGCGTGAGGGAGGAACTCCAGCCCAGTCAGTTGGTCGCGTCCGTAACCGTCGGGAAACCGGATCGCCGACCAGTCGTAACCGTCGAACGATTTCAACGTCGGCAGCCGTGCGGCCTTCAGTAGCCGGGCGTGGCGGGCGTGGGTGCGGGAGGCGTGTTCGGCGGTGAGGAACCCGTGGAGGTACTCGCGTTGTTTCGGGGTGCCGCGTCCGGCCCACTCGGACACGACGGTCGTGGTCAGCGATATCGCCCGGCCCGCGGTGATGATGTCGTCGCTGGTGATGGTCCTGTCGGTCATGCTGCGGCTTCCTCGGTCTCGGTCTCCAGCGGGGTGGCATCGGCGCGGCTGGTGAACTGGTCGTAGACGTGTAGGTCCACGGCCAGTGGGACCGGTTCGGTGTTGTCGTGGATGCGGCGGGCGAGCATGCCCAGCCCGTCGCTGGCGGGGTCGTCGCCGTGGGTGATGAGCCTCGTGGCGGCGCGGATGGCAGTATCGAAGCTCGTGGCGGCTGCGGCCTTGTCGAGGTGTGTCAGTAGACGCGCCCGGTCGGAGTTGCGCGCCTGGTCGAGCCAGTCTCGCACCGGCATATCGACGAGGTCTCTGACTGGTGAGTGCGTCCACGACCCCGGCTTGACTGCGATGGCCTGCAGCAGTTGCGTGGCGACGAACACGGTCTCGTCAGCGCGCCCGTAGACCCGGTCGAACACGATCACCGGGTGGGCGTGCTCGTCGAGGATCTCGATCTTGTCGTGACGGATCCCGACGGTCAGATGCCGATCGTGATAGGCGGGACCTGCCAGATACGCCGTCCCGTCGATGATGACCTTGCCGGTCTTGTCCGCGCGACGAGATTCGTAACGCACCGCGTCGAATCCGATCCCTGGCAGCTCCAAACCCGCGGCGGCGTCCTCGGTGAACAACTCCCCGATCGGGGCGCCCTTGCGCCAATGGTCCCGGCCGGCGAGGTCATCGCAGCGCCGCAGCAGCATCTCGTTCAACGCCGTCAGCGAGGCCACTTCGGGCTCGGGGACCATCAGATTGCGGCGCAGGAAACCAACCGCGTTTTCGACGTTACCTTTCTCGTTGCCCGAGTACGGATTGCAGTAGCGGGCCGTGAGCCGGTAGTGCGCTTTGAACGCGCCGAACAGCTTCGACTCGATGACCTTCTGCCCAGTGCGCCGACCGACGCCAGTCGCGTTATCGAACACCAACACCCGCGGCACGAAGCCGACGTGTTCGAAAATACGGCGCAGCCCATGACAGACGCACTCCGCCGTCTCCCCCCGGTAGGCCTGCACGAACCGAGTATTCGAGAACGGGAACGTCACCACCAACAGATGCAGCACCATTCGCACCCCCGCAATGATCGCTTCGCCCTGACCGAAATCGACCTGCGCCTGACCGGGCGGCCACGCCAACTCCAAAAACCCCTCAGCGCGCGCGCGATGCTCGGCACGGAACTGTTTCACGAGCCGCTGCACCGGGGAATACGAGCCGGCATAGTCATGCTCGGCGACAAGACGATCGAACACCCGCTGGGCGGTGTGTCGCTGCTTGCGAGGGCGCCGCTCATCAGCGGTCAGCCACTCGTGGACCACCGTCTCCAGCCCGACCAAAACCACCGAGCCCGGACGAGCAGCCAGCGCCGGAGTCGCAGGTGAGAAATCCGTCACCTCCGCGTACTTGGTCACCGAGTCGCGGCTCACCCCGAGCCGACGCGCGATCTCGCGCCCCGGCACTCCCTCCGAATCGAGCCGTCTGATATTTTCTACAACGGTCATGGGTACCGTCATCTCCTTTACCGGTTCCTTTCCGGCGCCCCGCTACCAAACAGGAAGCACCGACCGGAACCTATCCGATGATGACGGTGCCCATGACTCCTGCCGATTCCTCGGCCGGAGCGGCAACCGCCACCGATGTGAATGATGTTCAACCGCGCCCGCGAAACGCGCGACGCAAGTGGCCGGTTTTTCCGCGCTGAAACGGTAGGAAACCAGCCACTACCTCGGCCGGAAAACCCTGCTCAACCGGCCTGCAAACAGTCGATCACACACA
>DAORTY010000308.1:0-1561 GCA_035432905.1 Ilumatobacteraceae bacterium
TTCTGGCTCCAGTCGACGAAGATCTTGCCGGGGCGCACGGCCTTGGCCATGGTGGTGGTCACCCGCTCGCGATGCTGGTGCTCCAGGAGTTGGCCGACGGCGAGCGCGAAGTCGGCGGCAACCTGGTGGGTGCACGGTGTGTTCAGCGGCACGTAGAGCTGCAAGCCCTTCGAGCCCGACGTCTTGGCGAAGCCCCGCAGGTTGACGGCGCCGAGGATCTCGTGCACGAGCATCGCGATCTCGCAGCACTCCTTCATCGCCGCCGGCGCGCCGGGGTCGAAATCGAAGACGACCGCTCGTGGCGAGTCGAGGTCGACGGCCAAGGCCATCGGCACGTGCAACTCCAGCGCAGCCATGTTGGCGGCCCACACCAGCCCCGCAGCCTCGTCCATTCGGCAGTAGGCCAGATCTCCGTTGCGGTCACCTGGGCCGAGGGCGGTACCCATCCATTCGGGCCTGTGCTTCGGGCAGCGCTTCTCGAAGAAGCCTTCCTTCTCGACACCATCGGGGAACCGCTTCAGGGTGATGCACCGGCCGGCGAGGTGCGGCAACATCGTTGGCGCAATGCGGGCGTAGTACTCGATGACCTCCGCCTTGGTCGTACCGGCACCGGGGTACAGCACCTTGTCGAGATTGCTGAGGCTGAGCTCGCGCCCGCCCACTTCGACGGTGGTGCGCGTGGTCACGCCGACTTGCGCACGCGCTTGGGCTTGGCCGCGGCGACGGCCATCTCCGGTGCACCGGCAGGGTGGCGACCGCGGGCGGCCTTGGCTGCCTTCACGCTGGCCTCGAGTGCAGCCATCAGGTCGATGACCTGCGGTGCTGCGGCCACGGCCGTCGGCGCCTCGAACTGCTCGCCGGCGGCCTTGCGTTCGATGAGATCGAGCACCTGCTCGCGGTAGTCGTCGCGGTACTTCTTGGGCTCGAACTCGGCCGACAGCGAGGACACCAGCGCCTCGGCCATCCGCACTTCCTTGTCGCTGACCTGCACGTCGGCCAGCGAATCGAGCTCGTCGATTGCGCTCATCGACACCACCTCGTCGGCGAAGACCATGGTGCTCATCATCAGCTTCCCATCGACCGCACGCAGGGCCGCCACGTACTGCTTGTTGCGCATCACGAAGCGTCCGATGGCAACTTTGCCGGCTTGCTCCATCGCCCGCGCCAGCAGCGCATAGGGCTTGGGAGTTTTGTCGGGGGCGACGATGTACTGCGAGTCGAAGTAGACCGGGTCGATGTCGGCCAGGTCGACGAACTCCTCGAGCTCGATCGACTTGGTGATCGAGGGGATGAACGGCTCGAGCTCGTCGGGGTCGACCACGACGTAGCGACCCTTGGAGATCTCGTAACCCTTCACGATGTTCTCGTCGGGCACGTCCTCGCCGGTTTCGGCGGACACCTTCTTCAGCTTGATGCGGCTCATGCTGCGATCGTCGAGCTGGTTGAACGCGACGCTCTTCTTGCTGACGCCGTTGTAGAGCTTGATGGGGATGGCGACCAGCCCGAAACTGATCGTCCCGCTCCAAATAGGTCTCGGCATCGCCCCAGTCTGCCGCAAAGT
>DAORTY010000308.1:1661-3240 GCA_035432905.1 Ilumatobacteraceae bacterium
AACTGATCGTCCCGCTCCAAATAGGTCTCGGCATCGCCCCAGTCTGCCGCAAAGTCGACAATTTGGCCAGGCAATGACCCGGAACCGGCCAGCGATCAGCCGGCGAGGATGGCGCGGGCGATCAGGTCGGTGCCGAAGGCGGTGAGGATGGCCAGGTAGAGCAACCCAGTGGCGGCCATCACGGCCGAGTAGTAGCGCTCGCGCAGCGCGGCCTTCGTCACCAGCACCAGCACCAGCGTGGTGAGCGCGCATGCGGCCCAGAACCAGCCCAGTTGGCCACCCCACCCATCGCTGACAGAACCGGACCACACCGAGAACATGCCGGTGGGCAACAGCAGCGCAACGACCTCCACCGGCCACACCCAACCCAACGCCCGTACCAATTCATTGAGGTACCTGCGCGGCAGGCCGGGCTGCGTCAGATACCAGTGACCGAGCAACATCGCATCGGTGACGCAGCCAAGGAACGCAGCCCCGGCGAACATGCGCAGCAGCGAGACGGCCAGATTGCCGCCCGCGTCGACGGAGGCCGCAACCAGCCCGGCGATGGACGCCGCCGGCGCGACGAGGTCGAGCCACGGCGGAAACTCGGCGCCACCGTCGCGCTGGGTGATGCCGCGCTCGATGCCCGTCATCGCCGCCACGCGCTCGCTGCGTCGATCGTGCTCGTCGGACTGCCCCGACACACCGGCCTTGCGTCGAATCACCGAGACCACTGCCGCCGCACCCGCAGCCACCGCGACCGCGATGGACGACGCCTCGCGCACCGGTACCAGGCCGAACTTGAAACCTGCGGCCGCTGCACCCACGGCCATCACCAAATAGGTGCCCCGAAGCAACCAGCCGTAGCCAACGCTGACAACACGCAGCCGTGTGGTGAACCAGAGGAAGAACAACCCACCTGCCGCCCACTGGAGGAGCACTGTGGCGACATCGACTCGAATCACACCCCGAAGGCTAGAGAGGCAGCGCCCCGCCGCAACCACCCCGTACGCTCCTGTGCGATGAATCGTCGCGCCCTGCCAGTTCTCGCTCTCGTCGCACTGCTACTGACCGGCTGTCTCACCGGGGAACGGCCGAGCTTCAGCGACAATCCGTTCCCGGTCGGTTCGCTCACCGGCGACGCCGGCATCGACGCAGTGCTGCAGAAGCTCGACGCTGTCACCGACGGGCCTGCGAGCGCTTCGTACAGCGTGCTCACCAAATACGGCAACGTGACCAACACGGCAGGGGTCGTCCTCGATGGCGGCAGCCGCAGCGTCACCATCGGCAACGTTCGCTACGTCGAAACCGCCACCGGCTCGGTGACATGCGCCGAGGACAACACCGTGCCCTGCGACGCCGGACTCGATGCAGCCCGCGTGAGCAACATCGGTGTCACCATCGACTTCTATTCCGCCGAGGCCGCCACCCGGTTGCGGCGCGATGCGCAGGCCATCCTGGCGCCCAGCACGACACACCTCGAGACCATCGGCGATCAGTCAGCGCTGTGCGTGGACGTGTCGCTCGCAGGCGGTGTCGCCGTGTACTGCGCCCTCGACAATGGGCTCGTCGCGCGGCTCGACGACGGCGACGTCGC
>DAORTY010000309.1:0-3238 GCA_035432905.1 Ilumatobacteraceae bacterium
CGTGGGCAGGAACAGAAAGAGGCTCAGGAAACCGAAGAACGGGATGAGACCGACCCACACCCACCCGCGCCGCGGACGCGGCGCGGGTGGCGTGTCGGCAGAGATGGGGCTCGTCTCGTCGAGACGAGCCCCATCAGCAATCATGGAATCTTCATTCATCAAGGCTGGAAGCCTCAGGCGTCAGCGACCATCGGGCCCCAGTTGGCCACGAGGGTGTCGTTGGCAGCCGTGCTCTGCTCCGGGGTCAGGAAGATGACCTTGGCCAGAAGATCGGCCGGCGGCAGGTTCGCCTTGTCAGCTTCGCTGATCGCACCGGCAGCGTCGAGTGCTGCGTAGCGGGCCGGCATACCGCCGCCACCGAGGTACGCAAGCGCGCCCTCGTTGGACAAGATGTGCTCGATCCACAACTTGGCGCACGCATTGTGCGGGCCACCCTTGACGACACCCTGGGCGTACGGGGCGCCGTAGGCAGCATCGGTGGGGAAGGTGATCTGATAGGTGAAGCCGGCGTCGGTAACTGCCTTGGCAATGCCGGGGTAGTTGTAGGACCAGTCGAGTGCAATCGGGGTCTCGCCGGAGATGACCGTGGCCTGTGTGACCTCGGTGGGGATCAGGTTGCCGGATGCCTTGAGGGCGGCGAAGTACTTGATGCCGGGCATGATGTCGTCGGCCGAGCCACCGTTGGCGATGGAAGCAGCCATGACAGCGGCCAGAGCCGAGCCAGACGTACGCGGGTCGCCGTTGAGAGCAACCTGGCCCTTGTACTCAGGCTTGGCCAGGTCGGCGAAGCTCGTCGGAGCGTTCTTCACGATGGTGGTGTTGGTACCGATCGACATGATGCCGTAGTAGGCCGACACCCAGTTGCCATTGGGGTCCTTCATGTTGTCGGGCACTTCGTCGATCGTCGACGGCTTGAACGCTTCCCAGAGGCCCGAGTCAGTGGCGATGATCGCCTTGGCCGGGCTCACGTCCACCGCATCGGGCATGTCGTCCTGACCAGCAAGGTTGACGACAGCATCGAGCTCTTCCTGCGAGGAGCCGTTGGGGTTCTGGACGGGATGCTCGACACCGGGGTACTTCGCGGAGAACGAGTCGAGGACGCCCTTGTAGTTGGCCCATTCGTCCGGGAGGGCGATCAGGTTGACCTTGGCGCCGTTTGCCAGGCAGTCCTGGTACAGCGCTGCGAGCGGATCGCCGGAGGCAGCAGCCGTGGTGTCAGAACCACCAGCCACGGTCGTGTCGGCTGCAGGCGCCTTTGTCGTTTCCGTGGTCTTGTCGTCGCCGCAGGCCGCGAGCACCAAGGCTCCGACCACCGCCACGCACACGAGCCCACGGGTAGTCGTGGAATGCTTTCTCATTTGGTTCTCCCCTTGTAGGTGTAACGCGGCGTCACGCTAGGAGCTCTACCGTGTTGTCGACGTATCGCGGAACCGTACAACATGTGAACAGTGCGAGCGCGATGTCCTGGTACACCGTTGCAAGACGGCCCACAATGCACCGAGGTTGTAGAATCGGGCAATCGTCGCGATTGATCGGCCGTTCAGGAAACAACGATCGCACCACAAGAAGAAGAGGAAACCCATGAACTGGGATGTGTTCATCACCTGCGCAGTGACAGGAGCCGGCGACACCACGGGCAAGAGCCCACATGTCCCGGTCACGCCTCAGCAGATTGCAGAGTCGGCGATCGACGCAGCCAAGGCCGGCGCTGCAGTGGTCCACATTCACGTACGCGATCCGCAGACCGGCAAGGGCAGCCGCGACACAGGCCTCTACGCCGAGGTGGTCGAGCGCGTCCGCGACGCCGACGTGGACGTCGTCGTCAACCTCACTGCGGGCATGGGCGGCGACTTGGTACTGGGCGGCGACGAAAACGTGCTGCCACCCAATCCGGATGGCACCGACATGGTGGGCGCCACCGAGCGGCTCGATCACGTGCGCACCCTGCTTCCGGAGATCTGCACGCTCGACTGCGGCACGATGAACTTCGCGTCCGGCGGCGACTACATCATGGTCAACACACCCGGCGTCTTGCGCAGCATGGCCCGCCAGGTGCAAGCACTTGGTGTTCGCCCAGAGCTCGAGGTCTTCGACACCGGCCACCTGGTGCAGGTGAAGGAGATGGTCCGCGACGGCTTGCTGGACGACCCGGTGATGATCCAGCTGTGCATGGGCATTGCCTACGGTGCGCCCGACGACCCGACCACGGTCATGGCGATGGTCAACAACCTGCCCAACGACTGTGTGTTCAGCGGCTTCTCGATCGGCCGCATGCAGTTGCCGTTCGTCGCCATGGCGGCGCTCGCCGGCGGCAACGTGCGCGTCGGCCTGGAGGACAACCTGTACGCCGGCCCTGGCGAGTTGGCCACCAACGCTCGACTGGTGGAGAAGGCCCGCAACATCTTGGAGAACATGAACGTGCGTGTGATGAGCGCTCAAGCCGTGCGCGACAAGCTGAACCTGGTCAAGCGCTGAGATGAGCCCCATCCCCGGTCTTTCGTGTGCGGGCATCCTCGGCGGCGGTGTCATCGGTGGCGGTTGGGCTGCTCGCTTCCTACTCAACGGCGTCGATGTGCGCATGTACGACCCAGACCCCGAGGCGCCGCGCAAGGTCGGTGAAGTGCTGGCCAATGCCCGGCGGGCAACCACCAAACTGGTGACCGGCCCACTACCCGCCGAGGGCACACTCACGTTCGTCGCCACTCCCGAGGAAGCTGCCACCGGTGTCAATTTCGTGCAGGAGAGCGCACCCGAGCGCATGGAACTGAAGAAGGAGCTGCTTCGTCGGGCCAGCACTGCCGCCGGCCCGGAGGTGGTGTTCGGGTCCAGCACGTCGGGGCTCCTACCCTCCGAGATGCAGCAGGGAATGACCCACCCCGAACGGCTGGTCGTCGGGCACCCGTTCAACCCCGTCTACCTCATGCCGCTGGTGGAGATCTGCGGCGGCGAACTGACCAGCGACGCCACCAAGGACCGCGCGTTCGAGGTCTACACGGCCCTCGGAATGCACCCGCTGCGGCTGAGCAAGGAGATCGACGGGTTCGTCGCCGACCGTTTGATGGAAGCCCTGTGGCGTGAAGCGTTGTGGCTGATCAACGACGGCATCGCCACCGCCG
The DNA here is from genome assembly GCA_035432905.1 of Ilumatobacteraceae bacterium. Classification (GTDB taxonomy): domain Bacteria; phylum Actinomycetota; class Acidimicrobiia; order Acidimicrobiales; family Ilumatobacteraceae; genus UBA668. The sequence goes on from DAORTY010000309.1 coordinate 3,117, forward strand.
AGGAGATCGACGACGCCATCCGCTTCGGCCCGGGCCTGCGGTGGAGCTTCATGGGCACGCTGCTGATCTATCGCATCGCCGGCGGCGAGGCGGGCATGCGCCACTTCATGGCCCAGTTCGGC
>DAORTY010000310.1:0-3236 GCA_035432905.1 Ilumatobacteraceae bacterium
GATGTTGCTGTCCAGCGTGGTGTGACGGGTTGGGTTGTTCCGCATAATCGCGGCGGAGTTGGGGACAACATGCTTCTTCCTTCTGGAAGTTCCAACAAGGAGGAAGCACATGTTGATGACAGGTCCACTGGCACCGTTGGGGACAGCGATGGCCGAGCAGTTGGCGACGCTCGGCTACACGCAACGAACTGCCACCGAACACATGCGGCTCGTCGGAAAGCTGAGCCGGTTCATGCAACAGCGAGGGCTGGAGGTCAGCGATCTCAGTCTCGACATCGTCGAGCAGTTCCTCGGCACGGTCCGAGCAAAGTCCTCGTCGCGTCCTACAGCGAGGATGTTGTCGTGGTTGCTGGACCTGCTGACCCTGATTGGGATGGTGCCAGCGCCGATCGCGCCGACTCCGGCGTCGTGGGAGGCTGAGCTCCTCGAGCGTTACCGGCGCTACCTGCTCGTCGAACGCGGCCTGGCCGAACAGACCGTCGCGTTGTATCTGCCTGCAGCGAGGTTGCTGTTGACTGAGCAGCCTGGCGGCGATCTCAACGATCTTTCCGCGGGTGACGTCAGCAGCTTCATGACGCGCCACTGCGGTCGTCTGAGCCTGAGGTCGGCTGAACGTCTGGCTACCGGGTTGCGTTCGTTCCTCGGGTTCGCCTTGCTCGATGGGCTGGTGACTGTTCCGTTGGCGAGCGCGGTTCCATCGGTGGCGAGATGGAGCGTCGCGAGCTTGCCGAAGGGTCTCGCTCGCGGTGAGGTCCAGGCGTTGCTGGCCAGTTGCGATCGCGAGAGCGCCATCGGCCGACGTGACTACGCAATTCTGGTGCTGCTCACCCGGCTTGGGCTGCGAGCAGCCGAGGTTGCGACTCTTTGCCTCGATGACATCGATTGGCGCAACGGCGAGATCGTCGTGCGCGGCAAGGGCCGCACCCAAGAAGCACTGCCACTGCCATGCGATGTTGGTGCAGCGATCGCTGCGTATCTGCAACGAGGTCGCCCTCGCCGCGGCGAACGAGAAGTGTTCCTACGGTCCTATGCCCCGTTGCGCGGGTTGAGCCCCGAAGGCGTCAGCGAGGTGGTGCGAGCTGCCAGCGAGCGAGCTGGGCTTGGCAGCTTCGGGTCCCATCGACTTCGCCACACGGCTGGAACCGAGATGCTGCGAGCTGGCGCATCGCTTTCAGACGTGGCACAGGTGTTGCGACATCGCAGCATCACCACGACCGCGATCTACGCCAAGGTCGATCATCGAGCTTTGCGTGAACTGGCGATGCCGTGGCCGAAGGACGACCGATGACCGACTTCCGTTCCGCCGCCACCGACTATCTCTCGACACGCCGAGCCATGGGCTACAAGCTCGTCAATCAGGCTCCGATCCTCGACCAGTTCGTCACCTATCTGGAAAGCGTCGAAGCCGAGCATCTAACGATCAACCACGCCCTGAGGTGGGCCAAACAGCCTTCGAACGCGGCACAGGTGTGGTGGGCGGCCAGGCTCGGCACGGCCCGCAGCTTCGCCCGCTTCCTCAGCGCACTTGATCCGGCCACCGAGATCCCACCAGCCGGGTTACTGCGCGAGCCCAGCCATCGGATCGTGCCCTACATCTACACCGACGACGATGTTGGCCTACTCCTCTCCGCGGCCGGGCGGCTCGCTCCCGAGCACCGAAGCGACACCTACCAGACGCTCATCGCCCTCCTGGCGGTCACCGGGATGCGTGTCGGCGAAGCCGTGCGCCTCGACCGCGACGACGTCGACCTCAACGACGGTCTACTCACCATCCGCAACAGCAAGTTCGGCAAGTCACGCCAACTCCCGCTGCACACGACCAGCGTCGAAGCGTTGGTCGCATACGCCCGCCGGCGCGACGAACGCCGACCCCAACCGAGGACGTCGAGCTTCTTCACCTCGACGGTCGGGACCCCACTGCTCCGCGACAACGTCAGCACAGTGTTTCCCCGCCTGGTCCGCGAGACCGGACTCAGCTCCCCGAACCGGCAACGCCCGCCACGGCTCCACGATCTGAGACACAGCTTCGCGGTGAAGTGTGTCATCGGCTGGTATCGCAACGGGCTCGACGTCGAGGAACGCCTACCGCAGCTGTCCACCTACCTCGGCCACGTCGCTCCGAGTTCGACCTACTGGTATTTGTCCGGCGTCCCCGAACTGCTCGGGATCATCGCCGACAGGCTCGACGCCACCGCCGAGGTTCCCCGGTGAGCACACTCGCGCCATTGCTCGAATCGTTCTTCACCGAGCGACTGATCGACCAGCGCCAAGCCAGCCAACACACCGTCGCCGCCTACCGAGACACATATCGTCTGCTGCTGCACTTCGTTCAATCCCGCACCGGGCGCGCACCCAACCAGCTGTCCATCGAAGACCTCGACGCAGCCATGATCGGAGCGTTCCTGAACCACCTCGAGAACGAACGCGGTGTCAGCGTGCGAACCCGCAACGCCAGACTCACTGCGATCCGTTCCCTGTTCAACTTCGCCGCCTACCGACACCCCGAGCACGCCCACCTGATCCAACGAGTCCTCGCCATCCCGACGAAACGGACCAGCAAGACCCTGGTCACCTACCTCACCAACAACGAGACCAAAGCACTGCTCGGCGCACCAGACCTTTCCACTCGGATCGGTCGACGCGATCACGCCCTGATGCTGCTCGCGGTCGAGACCGGTCTCCGGGTCAGTGAGATCACCGGGCTCACCTGCGCAGCAATCCAGCTCGGCACCGGCGCCCACGTCCGCTGCCACGGCAAAGGACGCAAAGAAAGAATCACTCCACTCCGGCGCGAAGCACGCAGCATGCTTCACGCCTGGCTGACCGAGCGCGACGGAACAGCCACCGACCCGCTGTTTCCCGGACCCCGTGGCGAGCGGCTCAGTCGCGACGCGGTGCGGCGTCTCGTCGAGCGCCACGCCGCCACCGCAAGACTTACCTGCCCGTCGCTCGCGGCGAAGAACGTCACGCCCCACACCCTGCGCCACAGCTGCGCCATGAACCTGCTCCGCCACGGCGTCGACACCGCCACCATCGCCCTCTGGCTCGGCCACGAAGACGTCCGAACCACCTACGGCGTCTACCTGCACGCCGACCTCGACCTCAAAGAGATAGCCCTCGCAAAGACAGCCCCACCCAACACACGCTCAGGCCGCTACCACCCACCCGACCCTCTGCTCGCCTTCCTTGAAAGCCTGTGAATATGCGGCACCCAGCGAAGCCGCCGACTCGCAGAT
>DAORTY010000311.1:0-3218 GCA_035432905.1 Ilumatobacteraceae bacterium
AACGTGATCACCACCGAGCACAGCGACTGGGCCACCAACTGCCCGGAGTACAAGGTGACCGCCGTGCAGGTGTCGCCCGGCCATTCGGCAGCAACAGTGGAGATCGATCACCCCGAACACCGACTGGGTGCCTTGGTTCGCATGGCGAATCAGATTGCGCGCCAGATGGTGGCCGATCCGCACATCGACGCCGTCGCGGCCACGGCCACCCACATCGGCAAGTTCTGGGAAGCCGACATGCGTAACGACCTGGCTGCCGCCATCGAAGGCGGCACCGTCACCCTGGACGACGTGGTCATCCAGTCCATGGCCCGCCTCGCCGTCCCCGCCTGATCTGCGGTCGCCGCTGCCGTCATGCGCGGCCTACTCTGCGGCGGGGATCCAGGTGGCGTGAAAGCCGTACGGCACTCGCTGGGGCATGACGACCTCGGCGACGGGCCCGGCGCCCAGAGCGGTGGCGTCGAACACTGCGAGCACGCTCTCCCCGGTGGCATCGTCGTGGACGAAGCTGCACAACCAGCCGGCATCGTCGGCCAGGTCGGTCGGGTCGCCGGGGATGAACAGGGGCTCGGTGGCATGTCGGGTCGGTCCCGGCTCCCAGATGTCGCGCGTGTTGCTGCGGAAGTCGTGCTTGATGAGGTTGCCCAACTCGACCGTGTCAGTGTTCTCGCGCGTGCCGGTGAGGTAACCGAAACGGTGCTCGCGTCCGATGCGCCGCGGGTCCCGGCCGGGCAGGTCGCCCGAGTTTTCGTCGGTGAGCACATCGTCCGTCACGGAGCCGATAGTGGTGTTGATGGTCCACCGGCGCAGTGATGCAGCGCCGCCCAGACCTCGCTCGTTCGCAGTATCGAACATCGAGCTCAGCCAACAGACGTCGATGACGACCTCATCGCCGCGGCGGAACGCGTTGACGCTGTGGAACACGTAGCACGGGTCGATGTCGTACCACTTGATCTGGTCGGCGCCCCCTGCGAGCGGCATGATGCCGATGCGCGACCCGAACTCGGGTCGCCACTGATATGGCATCTCGCCCGAGGTCGGGTCGTTGATGTAGGCCACGGCCACATCGAGATCGAAGACCACCGGCATGTCCCAGAAGATCACGTCGGAATCGGTGATCTGGAAGTCGTGCATCATCGTGCTGCGCGGCAGGTCGATGGGCTCGGTGTGGCTCATCGTGCCGTCAGCTTCGATGATGTAGTACTGCAGGAACGGGGCGGTGAAGCCGTAGCCGAAGGCGTGCATGCGGCCGGTGGCTGGGTCGATCTTGGGGTGTGCGGTGAACGAACCCGTGAGCACGCTCGCGTAGTCGTAGGCACCGATGGTGGACAGGTCGACGGGGTTCAGTTCGTACGGAAAGCCGACTTCACCGCTGGTCAACAGCTTGCCGCCGTGCCAGAGCGCCGACACGTTCGACTGGTTCCCGGCGCCACCGGGGGCACCCTGGCCAAAGCCGACTCCAGCCAGATACGGCTCTGTTTGCACGTAGCGATTTCGGTACCACTCGGCCTTGCCGTCGCGCAGGCTGACTCCGTGCACCATGCCGTCGCCGAAGAACCAGTGTGGGCTGTCGCTGCGCGGCGGGTTCGAACTGTTCTTGACGTACAGCCCGCTCAGCTCCGGCGGCAGCGCGCCGCGCACCACGAGATCGAACGAATCGACCTCCTTGAACACCGGCGCGTAGTTGCCCTGTAGCCACCATGCAAGGTTCGGGTCGGTCGGCAGCGTGGTTCCCGGGATCGTCGTGCCGGGGATCGTCGTGCCGGGGATCGTCGTGCCGGGGACCGTGCTGGTGGTCGTCGCCGGCAGTCCGGCGGTGGGTGACGGGCCGGTGGTGCCGCTGTCGCTGCAGGCGGCGATCATCGCTGCGATGGGCAGCGAGCCGGCGCCCATCAGCGACCATCGAACGAGGTCGCGTCGGCTGATCGAGTTCCCCACGGCGGCAGTCTGGCACGAAACGGATTACTGGTCGGGTTGCAGGTGTGAGAGCTCGTCGGCAATTCGCGCGGTGGCGGCTTGCAGGCGGCGGAAGTATGCCGACCGACTGAGGTTCAATCGTCGAGCGATGGCCTCGTGCGGTTCGGCCTCATCGAGGTAGGCCAGCTCGATGATCTCGCGAGCGAGCACGTCGGATCGCGACGGCCCGAAGACGGTGATCGCTTCTGCGACGAGCGCGCGTGCACTTGCCATCTTTTCCGACGGTCGGTCGCCCAACCACGCCGGCCCCTGTGCCATTGCCGCCGGATCGCGCAGCAGACGTAGCAGGTCCGCCGGCTCGGTCGCGGGAACGTCGATCGGGGGAGCGGCACCAGTCTCGCGGTACACCCAGTCGCGCTGCGCCCCGAGAACTCCGCGCGGCCCGAAGTCGACGATGTGGCACTCGAGGTTCATCCCATAGGCCACGACGTCGAGTTCGGGAACATGCGTGGCGCCGAGGGCCTCGCTGAAGCGGAGCGCAGCGGGGATGATCGGCGAGATTGGCAGGTAGCCGTAACGCGGGTTGCTGACACCCGAGCCGACCAAGCCGCCAGCGCCGAGCAGCGCCGTGATCTCGCCGAGTTCGCCTGTCAGGTCGACTGCCTCGCGCCACAGCACCGCCGAATCGGTGCGCAGTACCTCGCGAGCGTGCTGCAGCCATGGGCCCAACAGCACGTCGTTCTCGGCCGCGGTAGGCGCCTGCGACGGGGTCACCGCCACGAAGTAGCCGCCGACCTCACCGGAGGGGTTGCGTGCCACACCGCAGCATTCGGGATGCTGCCGGAAGAACACCTCCGTGATTGCCCACCACTCATCCATTCCGATCGAGTGGAGTACGGCGCCGATCTGTTGGATGTCGCGTTCGTTCACTGCATCGATGCTGTAGCGGCTGGCGATGTCCAGTGAGTATCCCCATCGCACTGTTGGGTCCGTGACGAGATGCTGGAGGTCCGACGAGAGTGAGAACTGGCCGTCGACGGCTCGGCGGTACAGCGCATCCGCGATACGACGGCGTAGTGCGGCTTCACCAGCAGGGTCTCGCCGACGAAGGCTGTCCAGTACCGCCTTGGCCACCAACGAGTGCAGCGCGACGCCACCCGCCAATGGCTCGCAGAACGATCTGTCGGCCAGCCACTTGTAACTCTCATCGGTGTCCTGGTCGGTCAGGACCGCGGCAAGGAGTCCTGGGGTGGTCACGCGAGCGAGAGCGGCAACGCTGAGTGTGCGGAATCGATCGGTGT
>DAORTY010000312.1:0-1385 GCA_035432905.1 Ilumatobacteraceae bacterium
CCGTTCGAGAGTCGCTTCGCCGGCATGAGCTACCCCGATGCGTTGGCCGCCTTCGAAGCCGACAAGCCCGTGCGCGTGTTCTTCGAACAGGGCGGCAATGCAGCGTTCTCACCGGGTACTCCCGAGCCGAACTTCGTCGAGCAGTTCGATGCCTGGCCGATCCCCGAGGCGGCCGCGATGGTGCTGACACTGAACGCCAACGGCGCCCTCACCTTGCTGGCGGACGAGATCTCCGGCCCAGCCGACACGTACACCGCCGACCCGAGCGCGCTGCCGGCGACGTTCTACGACGGCACCGATCAGGGTGGCGGCAACGGCGTCTGGCGCGCGGACGTGACGTACGACTGGCAGCCGATTCCGGACGGGACCGGCCTCGGGTACATCACACCGCCGCTCGTCAACGACACCGTCGTGGTCGGCGACGGGTCGGTCGACCTGTGGATCAAGTCCGACGCTGCCGACACCGACCTGGAGGTGTCGGTCACCGAAGTGCGCCCGGACGGCACAGAGATCTACGTGCAGAGCGGCTGGCTGCGCGCCAGCCAACGCGCGCTCGACGAGGGCGCGAGCACCGTGCTGCACCCGGTGCAGACGCACGCCAAGGACGACGCCGCCGAACTGCCGGCCGGCGAGTTCGTGCCGGTGCGCATCGATCTGTTCCCCTTCGCTCACCCCTTTCGGGCCGGTAGCCGAATCCGCCTGACGGTCGATGCCCCGGGCAACAGCCGGGCCATCTGGGCGTTCCGCACCATCAGCGACGGCGAGAGCGTCACCATCGCGCACGACGCTGACCACCCGTCGCAACTCGTGCTGTCCGTCGTCCCGGTGACAGTGGCAGCGCCCGTGCCGCCCGCATGTGGTTCGCTGCGCGGCCAGCCGTGCCGCACGTACGTGCCCGCGGCAAATGGTGGCTGAGGTCCCCCCGCCGCGTGATCGAATGGGGCCATGAACCGTCGCGACGAGCTGGCCGCATTCCTGCGCGCTCGACGTGAGGCCCTTCACCCTGATGACGTCGGCCTGCCGACTGGTCGCTCCCGTCGCACTCCCGGGCTACGGCGCGAGGAAATCGCACTGCTGGCGGGGGTGTCGGTCACCTGGTACACCTGGCTGGAACAGGGTCGACCGATCAACGCCTCTGTCGACGTACTGGAAGCACTCGCCCGCAGCCTGCAGTTGGACGATGCCGAACGGCACCATCTGCTGACACTGGCGGCTCGCGTTCCCGGCGAGCCGGTGCCCGACGTCGACGACGCACCCGACGCGCTGGTGCGGCTGATCACCTCGATGGACCCCGCACCCGCGTATGTGTTGGGGCCGCGGTGGGAGTTCCTCGCGTGGAACCGCGCGCAATCGCACCTGTACCCGATGATCGACCACCTGGATCC
>DAORTY010000312.1:1485-3167 GCA_035432905.1 Ilumatobacteraceae bacterium
TTCGAGTACCAGCAGTTGACACCTAGCGAATGGCCCGCGTTGAAGGTCGTCTGCCAGCTCCCCATTCCCGGAGACGACAGCGCCGAGCGCCTTGCAGCCTGGCGCAGCATCGCCTAGACCTGCCCGGCCACCGCCCGACTTTCAGCTGGGTACGACGCAGAACTCATTGCCTTCCGGGTCGAGCATGATCACCCAGGTCATCTCGAACTGCTGGACCTGCTTCACGCGCGTGGCTCCCAGACTCACCAACCGTCCGGCCTCAGCCTCCACATCTGGTACGTGCAGATCGAGGTGCATGCGACTCTTCGCAGTCTTTGGCTCGGCGACCTGCTGCAGCGTCAGCTGCACACCGACCCCTTCGCGTGGGAACAGCCCACGGAACTGGTTCGCCACGAAGCGTTGCTCGTAGTCCAAGGCACCGCACCAGAACGCCGATTGCAACTCACCGTCCGCGACGTCGATGGTCAGTGCAAGGTAGTCAGCCATCGGCGGACGTTACTTCATGAGCTGGGAAGCCGCGCGCGGTCCGAGCCCGCGAGTAGGTCGGCCCACGGATCGTCCGTGGTCGGCCGTGGCGAGGCACGACCACTCGAGTGTTCCGGCGGGGACCGACCAGTCCAGGTCGACCGCGGACATCCACGTGGTGCCGACGAGGTCGCTGAGGTCGCTGAGATCCTCGGCGGTGAACACCTCGGTGCCAGACAGCAACATCTGGACAGTCTGCCTCCTCGGCAACCGGTAGCCTCGACGGGCCATGGACGTGATCGCCGAGAGCCAACAGCGACGCACGTTCGCCATCATCAGCCACCCCGACGCGGGGAAGACCACGCTCACGGAGAAGTTCCTGCTGTACTCCGGCGCTGTGCAGGTGGCCGGCGCGGTCCACGCTCGCGAGGGCCGGCGCAGCGCCCGCAGCGACTGGATGGAGCTCGAGCAGCAGCGCGGCATTTCCATCAGTTCCACGGTGATGCAGTTTCCATATGGCGATCACACGATGAACCTGCTCGACACCCCTGGCCACCGCGACTTCAGCGAAGACACGTACCGCGTGCTGTCCGCCGTCGATGCCGTGGTGATGGTGCTCGACGCCGCCAAGGGCATCGAGGCGCAGACCCTCAAGTTGTTCCAGGTGTGCCGATCGCGCAACCTGCCGGTGATCACGTTCCTCAACAAGTACGACCGGCCCGGGCGCGACCCGTTGGAACTACTCGACGAGATCGAGCAGCAGATCAAGTTGCGCCCCACCCCCGTCACCTGGCCGGTGGGTAGCGGCGACGAGTTCCAGGGCCTGGTCAACCGCCGCACGCAGCGCTACACCCGCTACACCCGCACGGCGCGTGGCGCCTCCGAGGCACTCGAAGTCGAGTCCGACATCCAGTCCGCTGTGGATGCTGCCGACGCCGGTTCGCGTCGCGTGTGGAAGACAGCGATGGACGAGGTCGGCCTGCTCGATGCCATCGGCGCCGATCTCGACATGCCGTCGTTCCTCGCTGGTGAATCGACCCCGCTGTTCGTCGGCTCGGCGCTCACCAACTTCGGTGTGCGCACGCTGCTCGATGCGGTCGTCGAGTTCGCTCCCCCGCCGTCACCCCGCATCGACCGCGACGACATACCACACGCCCTGGATTCGCCGTTCAGCGCGTTCGTGTTCAAGGTGCAGGCCAACATGGACCCGTCGCACC
>DAORTY010000313.1:0-3141 GCA_035432905.1 Ilumatobacteraceae bacterium
TCGGCGACCTCACCGAGAGCATGTTCAAGCGCAACCTGGACGTGAAGGACTTCGGCTCCATCATCAAGGGTCATGGCGGCGTGCTCGACCGCTTCGACGGTTTCCTGTTCGTCATGCCCGCTGTCTACTTCCTCACCATCTACCTGCAGCCCTGGGCCAACTAGCCGCACATACTGCTCGTATGACGGGTCCGCGGTGTATCGGCGCGCCGTGCCTGCGAGACTTCGACCTGTCATGACTGCAGTTCGTGTTGCCATCGCCGGTAGCTCCGGTTCCATCGGAACGCAGACCCTCGACGTCGTACGTGCCGAAGCTGGTCGCTACGAGGTCGTCGCGCTCGGGGTCGGTTCGTCGATCGCCGTGCTCATCGAGCAGGCGCTCGAGTTCCGGCCCAAGGTCGTCGCTGTCGCAGACCCGTCCAAGCGCGCAGAGGTCGCCGCGGCCTTGCCGTTCGCAGAGGTCGTGGCCGACTTCGCCGACCTCGTCGACGCTGCCGATGTCGTGGTCAACGGTGTCGTCGGGTTTGCGGGGCTGCAGGTGACGGTGCGTACCCTGGCCGCCGGCAAACGCCTGGCGCTGGCCAACAAGGAGAGCCTGATCGCGGGAGCTCCGGTGGTACAGCCGCTACGGGCCACGCCCGGCGCAGAACTGGTGCCGGTGGACAGCGAGCACTGTGCGGTGCACCAATGCCTGCGTTCGTCGGCATTCAACGACCGTGAGGTCAGTCGCATCGTGCTGACGGCCAGCGGCGGTCCGTTCCGTGGTCGCACACCCGCCGAGCTGGCCAACGTCGGCGTCGATGAGGCGCTGGCACATCCCACGTGGAAGATGGGGCCGAAGATCACTATCGACTCGAGCACCCTGATGAACAAGGGCCTCGAGGTCATCGAGGCGCACGAGTTGTTCGGCACCCCGTACGACGCCATCGAGGTCGTGGTGCACCCGCAGAGCGTGGTGCATTCGATGGCCGAGTTCACCGACGGCAGCACCATCGCCCAGCTCTCGATGCCCGACATGCGGCTGCCCATCGGCTACGCGCTGGCCTACCCGGCGCGCATCGGTACGCCGTTCGGCCGCATCGACTGGGCGCAGCTGGGCCGCCTCGATTTCGAGGCCCCCGACACAGCGACATTCCGCTGCCTCTCACTTGCCTACGAGGCCGGGCGCATCGGCAGCACCGCCCCGGCGTGGCTCAGCGCTGCCAACGAGGTGGCGGTCGAGGCCTTTCTCGCAGGCCGTCTGCGCTGGCACCAGATCGCAGAGGTCAACGACGCCGCGCTCCAGAGATACGAGCCGAGTGCCGATCACACCATCGACGACATAATCGCCGCCGACGCCCGCGCGCGTCAGGTCGCCCAGGAGATCCTTCACGTATGAGCAGCGACACGAGCAACGACACGAGCAACGACACGAGCAACGGCACGACCGATGTGACAGCAACGCACGACGGTCGCCCCAGCCGGTTCGACCGGATGAAGGTGGAGGTCGTCTCCGGTGGCACGCAGGCGCCCGAGGAAGTGCCGAAGGCAACTCTGCAGACCACGCTTCTCGGTGCGCTTGCATGGCTGGCGCTGTTCGTACTGCTTTTCATCAGTAGTCCGTGGCAGCTCGTCTTCGTCGTTGGACTGTTGATCTCGGTGATGCTGCACGAACTGGGTCACTACTGGACGGCACGCAAGAGCGGGATGAAGGTGACGCAGTACTTCATCGGGTTCGGCCCCCGGCTGTGGAGCGTGACCAGGGATGGGGTCGAGTACGGCGTACGCGCCTATCCGCTCGGTGGTTTTGTGAAGATCATCGGCATGACCAATGTCGACGAGGTTGCACCTGAGGACGAGCCGTACACCTACCGGCAAGGCACGTATGCCCGTCGCATGTGGGTGATCACCGCCGGCTCGGCGATGCACGCGATCATTGCGCTCGCCCTCGTCATCGGCGTGTACGCAACCGCTGGTCAACTGGGCCAGTCCGGCAAGGTGACCATCAACGCGATCACCGCGGGCTCTCCGGCCCAGCTTGCCGGAATGCAGGCCGGCGATGTGTTGCTGTCGGTGGACAACACGCCAGTGACCAAGGAAGCAGACGTCGCCGACGCCCTCACCATCGGACACACACCCGGTGACCAGGTAGAGCTCTCGATCCTGCGCGATGGTCAGGCGCTCACGCTGCAGGCAACCCTGGCGCAGAACACCAACGCTCCCGAGGGTGTGGTGAAGGCCTTCCTCGGCATCCAGTACTCCTCGGTCAGCCTGGTTCCTATGTCGCTCGGCTCAGCGGTCGTCGAAGGTCCCAAGGATCTCGCCGTGGGTATCGGACAAGCGACGGTGGCCATCGCCAAGGTGATCAACCCGGTCAATGTGTACGGCCATCTCGTCGGCACGAACACCGACCCGGCCACCCGACCGGGCACGATCGTGGGCGCGACGAGCGTCAGTTCCGATGTCGGCCACTTCGATGGCTGGGCAGGCATGCTGGTGTTCCTCGCCAACATCAACCTGGTGCTCGGTGTGATCAACATGTTCCCGCTGCTGCCGCTCGATGGCGGCCACGCTGCGATCGCGACCTACGAGCGGCTGCGGTCGCGCAAGGGCCGCCGCTACTACGCCGATGTCAACAAGCTGATGCCGGTCGCTGCCGTGTGCCTGGCGCTGCTGGCCTTCATGTTCCTCACCGGCCTCTACCTGGACATCGCCAAGAGCTAGTGCTGAGACCCGCTGGCCAGGCAATCCATTCCTCACCGCACTGGAATTCACCGCCCTCGGGGGCACTCTCGCGGCAGATCTGTGCTGGCAAGCGGTTCAGCTGAACCGCACACTTCGGCAGTTCGGCGTCGACGAGAGCAGGACGGGGTCATGATCTCGCCCGGCGGCAACCGTTGTTGTCGCCGCGACAACCACCGTTGTCGTTTCGTGAACGCGAAGTGCCGCCAATGCGCCCAGAGCGCGGCAGAGAGGGCGCGGGAGTCGCCGACCCGCACTGACCCGATCACCGGAACAACCGGAGTGCGGCCGGTCGATTACCGGAATAACCACAACTATGCGCTGTCGGAGCGGTTCAGCTGAACCGCTCACTTCGGCAGTTCCGGTTGGTGGGTCAGCTCGCTTCGAGGAGTTGGTGGACACGCTGGTGCGACAGGCCGAG
>DAORTY010000314.1:0-3079 GCA_035432905.1 Ilumatobacteraceae bacterium
CGAACTCGGCGATGATGTCGCGCTCGCTGATGCCCGGCACCAACCGCTTGGCCGCGGCGATCACACGCGCTGCGCCCGACGCAGTGGTGGCGACATCCTCGGGGTCGTCGACCTCGTCGGCGGTCGGCCCGATCATGATCGTGCCGTCGTAGGTGGGGATCACCAGCGTGCCCTTGCTCGTCGGTGAAGGGCAGGGGTAGATGATGCGGCTCACCAGGCCGCGCAGACGCTTGTCGAGGAGGTACTCCTCACCCTTGCGGGCCCGTACCCGATAGCGATCGAGGCCGGCCATCTGCGCAATCGCGCCGGCGTGCACCCCGGCCGCGTTCAACACGAAGCGAGCGCGCACCTCACCGTCGGACGTGGCGATCGCCCACGTGTCGCCGCTGTGGCCCATCGAGACGACGCGGCAGTCGGTGCGGATGTCCACTCCTGATCGGGCGGCGCTCTCGGCAAGACCGAAGCAGGCCTCGTACGGGTTGACCACTGCCGTCGTCGGCGCGTGCACGGCGGCGACCAGGTCGGGCGCGAGGCGCGGCTCGGCGCGCAGCACCTGCTCGCGATCCCATCGCTGCACGCCCGGCACACCCTTGTCCTGCGCGTGCTGGGTCAAGCGGTCGAGCGCCGGCAAGTCGGCCTCGGTGAGCGCGACCGTGAGCGCGCCCACGCGGGCGAAGCCGAAGCCGAGCTCGTCGCACAAGTCACCCCACATCTGGTTGCCCAACCACTCCAGGCTGCCCTTGAGCGTGCCGGGGGCGCTCTGATGGCCACCGTGGATGATGCCGCTGTTCGCCTTGCTGGTGCCGAAGCCCACGTCGGTCGCCCGCTCGAGCACGGCCACGCGCAGCTGGTAGCGGCTCAGCTCGTGGGCCAGGGTGCAGCCGACGACCCCACCGCCAATGATCGCCACGTCGTGAAGGGCTTCATCCACCACCCTCTGTCTAGCCGCTGCCCGCAACCTCGCGATCGATGCGGTGCAGTGCACGCAGGCCGGCGGCCAACTCGTCGACGGTACTGATGTGCGACGGCTCGGCCAATGGTCGTTGAAACCTCAGACCGGCTGCGCGCTCACCTGATCATCGCTGCACTTGCAGCGCTCTGCGGGTGACACGTGGCCGAGCACCTGCTCGACATGAGCGCCACATCCAGCCCAGCTCGGTCGTTGACATGTCGGACAAGTCATCTCCATACACATACCCCCTAGGGTATCGTCTCCACCCTGCTCCAACAACGCTGCAAGGGCTTCGGGGCGCCGGCCCGCACCGTCGGCACGAAGTCGATGTCCGGGCGCGGGTTCATATACCCCTAGGGGTATAGTTCGAGTGCATCTCTGGTCGATCGAGGACCCACATCGTGGGCACCACCGTCGACACGGGGTTGCCCGTCGGACATGAGCCGTCGAGTCAGCAACAGCACGGTCCCGGGTGTCGGTATGCGGTGCCCAGGTCCGCTCTTCAAAGGAGCCTTCGATGAACACCGTCACCACGACCCCCACACAAGCGCCGCCCACCCACTGGCCGCTCGAACGCATCCTGATGGCGATGGCCGGCACCATGTCCCTTCTCAGCGCACTGCTGGCTGCAATCGTCAGCCCATGGTTCCTGTTGCTCACCGCGTTCGTCGGCGTCAACCAATGGCTCTACGTCACGCTCAGGGGCTGTCCGGCCTCGATCGTGCTGAAGCGCTTCGGTGTCGCAGCCCAGTGCAAGTGGTGAGCGACCACCCGGTGCGGGCCCTGGCACGTGAACGTCAGGAACAACCCGTCAGTAGCGCCACGACTCGACCCAGCTCGCTCGGGTCGGTTGGCTTGCCGGGTGCTCGGAATGCGACGTAGCCGTCGGGGCGCACGAGCACCGCGCCGAACGGGCCGACTCCGTAGAGGTCCGGCCAATCGGGATGGTTGATCTCGTGTGCCTGAATCGGAGTTCCCGACGCCGCCTCGATGGCGGTGTGCCAGTCGGTGCCGGCGGAGGTGGCGAGGAGGACGAAGCCGTCTCCGAACAGGTCGAGCGTCGACACGACGTGGGCCTCGTCGAGCCACAGGTGAGGCGCTCGATGGCCGGGGCGGGCGGTGGGCACGTAGTCGCCGACGGGGTCGTCGGGAGTGGGTGGCGCAGTGCCATCTGGAATGACCGCCGACGACTGGTAGCTGGCGCCGAGCACGAGACCGGTGGTCGGCGCCGGCGGCCGAGCACGGCCAAGGCTCGCTTCCACGGTCAGCTCTGCCACAGGTAGACGTTCCGCCTCGTAGCTGTCGAGGAGCGACTCGCTCGCCCACCCGGCCACGACGGCAGCGAGCTTCCAGGACAGGTTGTCGACGTCGCCGATGCCACAGTTCATTCCCAGTCCACCGATGGGCGTGGTGACATGGGCCGCGTCGCCGACGAGGAAGGTCCTGCCCTGACGGAACCGATCCGCGACCAGCGCAGTCGACTGCCAGAACCGAACGACGGTGATCGCGAGGTCGAGCTCGGGATCACCGATCGCTGTTCGGGCAAGCTCGCGAAGTCGGGACTGGGTGAACGACTCTTCCGAATCGACGGAGGGGTCGTACTCGTAGATCAGACCCCAACGCTCACGATGGTTGTCCATCGCCAGCAGCGTCGCTCCGGGCAGGTTGTGGATCCGGTAGAGAACACTCGCCCTGTCGGCGGTTCGCTCGCGCAGGTCCGCTTCGATCACGATGCTCACTGCATGCGCGACAACGCCAGGCCCGTGCCGTCCGACACCCAACCGGTCGCGAGTCGGGCTGTAAGCCCCATCTGCCGCCACCAACCAGGGAGCGCGCAAGGTGCGTGTGTGACCCGATGCGCGCTCGACCAACGACGCCGTCACACCGTCGCCGTCATCGACAGCATCCACGAGCTCCCAGCCGTAGCGAACGTCGGCGCCCGCAGCGACGGCAGCATCACGAAGGACGACCTCCGTCGCGTTCTGAAAGCAGATGAGGGGCGCCGAGGGACTCACCATCGACGGGCGAGAGGCGGAGGTGACATGACGATCGAACGTTGGCGCGAGCAGGTCGTCGCCCACGAACACTGCAACCTCCGACGCCGGCAGCCCTGCCGCCCGCAGCGCC
>DAORTY010000315.1:0-1515 GCA_035432905.1 Ilumatobacteraceae bacterium
GCACGTGGGACAAGCCGGCGATGGCGTGCCTGGCCAGCCGCATCCCCTACGGCACGCCGGTATCGGTGTCGCTGCTCACCAACCTCGACCGGGCCGAGGCAGCGCTGCATCGGCTGGGCTTTCGTGAGCTGCGCGTCCGTCACTACGGCGACACCGCGCGGTTGGAAGTGCCGTTGGCAGACATCACAGCGGTCATCGAGCAGCGCGAGGCAGTGGTGCAGGCAGTGCGCGCCCAGGGCTATCGCTACGTCACTCTCGATCTCGAGGGTTTCCGATCCGGCAATCTCAACGGCTGAGCTACAGCTCGCCGCGGTCCAGCAGCCCCAACACCTCGCGCGCTCGAACCCGAACCTCGGCCAGGTCGCCGAGCCGCTGTGCGGCGCGCACCTGTTGCGCGACACGCGGGTTCCTCGCGAATCGCACTTCGTGGCGGGCCAAGAAGTCCCAGTAGAGCGTGGTGTACGGGCAGGCATCGGGGCCTGTGCGCTTGGTTCGGTCGTAGCGGCATCCCTTGCAGTAGTCGCTCATCTTGTCGATATAGGCGCCGCCCGCCGCGTAGGGCTTGGTCGACATCTGTCCGCCGTCGGCATAGAGCGCCATACCGATCACGTTGGGCCCCATGACCCACTCCGCACCGTCGACGAAGCCCGCCCACATCCATTCCGTCATGGCCAGCGGCTGCAACCCGGCCAGCAGCGCCAGATTTCCAAGGATCATCAGTCGCTGGATGTGATGCACCCATCCGTGATCGTGGAGAGTCTGCAGCGTGGTCCCGACGCAACGCATCTGAGTTGGGGCGCGACCGGTGAACGCTGGTGGCAGCGGGCGTTGCGCGTTCAATTCGTTGAGTTCCATGTACGCCTCACCGCGTAGCCAGTAGAGGCCCCATACGTACTCGCGCCAGCCGATGACCTGACGCAAGAACCCTTCCGCGCTCGCAATCGGCACACGCCCGCAGCGATACGCAACCTCCACCGCATCGCACACTTCACGCGGATGCAGCAGACCCACGTTCAGGTACTGGGCGAGAAGGCCGTGGGCGAGGTGCCAACTGCTCACCAGCATCGCGTCCTCGTGGGGTCCGAAACGGGGCAGTAGGTGGTCGATGAAATGCTGCAGCCGCCGCAGAGCCTCGGTACGTGTCGTTGCCCACGTGCCGTCCGGGGCCGCTCCCCAGACCGTTGCGGGTAGGTCGCGAAGGACGTTCTGGTCCACGTCGTCGAGCATGGACACAGGTGGGGGCGGCCAGTGGTTGCGACCGTCCCTGGGTGGTCGCTGACGGTTCTCGGCGTCGAAGTTCCAGCGACCCTCCACCGGCTCGTCGCCGTCCATCAGGTATCCCAACCGTCGCCGCTGCCATCGGTAGAAGTCCTCCATCGTCAGTCGCTTGCGGCCGTCAGCCCAGTCGGCGAACTCCTCGGGATGTGTGAGGAACTGATTGGACCTGGTCACCGTCACCCCGCTGCGGCGCAGCATCGTGAGGCCGGCGCGACTGGCTGGTTCCATGGCCACGAC
>DAORTY010000315.1:1615-3071 GCA_035432905.1 Ilumatobacteraceae bacterium
CATGAAACTTTCCATGGGAATCAACTACTCCGGCGGCTTCAAGGAAGCGGCCGCCCGAGTGGTGGAGCTGGAGAAGGTCGGCCTCGACCAGGTCTGGATCGCTGAGGCATACAGCTACGACGCGATCAGCCAGGTGGGCTACCTCGCCGCCAAGACGGAACGCGTCGAGATCGGCACGGGCATTCTCAACGTGTACTCGCGCACGGCGGCGCTGACCGCAATGACTGCCGCTGGTTGCGACTACGTCAGCGACGGGCGCTTCATCCTCGGCCTCGGCGCCAGCGGCCCGCAGGTGATCGAAGGGTTCCACGGCGTTCCGTACGAGAAGCCGATGCAGCGGACCAAGGAATACATCGAAGCGTGCCGGATGATCTGGAAGCGCGAAGAGAAGTTCGACTACCAGGGCCAGACGTTCCAGGCGCCCCTCGCCCCCGGCCAGGGCACCGGCCTGGGTAAGCCGTTGAAGCTGATCAACCACCCGGTGCGCAACGACATTCCCATCTGGTGGGCCAGCCTGAAGGACCGCAGCGTCGAGGCCACCGCCGAGATGGCCGACGGGTGGTTGCCCATCATGTTCATGCCCGAGAAGTTCCAGAACGTGTGGGGTCGTCAGCTCAAGGCCGGAACCGCCAAGCGCGACCCATCGATGAAGCGCCTCGACATCTCCGCCGGTGGCATGCTCGCCATCGACGAGTCGCTCACCCGCGAAGCCCGCACGAAGATTCTCGACATGGCTCGCCCCGGAATGGCGCTGTACGTCGGTGGCATGGGTGCCCGCGGCAAGAACTTCTACAACGACATCGCGTGCGCATACGGCTACGAGAAGGAGGCCGGAGAAGTGCAGGACCTGTACCTCGACGGCAAGAAGGAAGAAGCTGCCGCAGCGTTGCCGGCCGAATGGCTGGAGCTGTCACACCTGGTCGGCCCGAAGAGCTACATCAAGGAGCGCGTCGCTGCCTTCAAGGAGGCCGGCGTCACGGTGCTGTCGGTCAACGTGGTCGGCCCCAACGCGGTGGAGCAGATCGAGATGCTGCGCGAGATCGTCGACGGCTGACCTCGCCGGCGAGTGTCAGTCGCACAGGCTCCACAATCGAACCGGCTCGACAAAGCCTTTCAGCTGGCGGCGCCCGGCCGGTTCGAAGTCGCGCGTCGGCACGCTGTTGGCGATCGCCTCGTTGACCAGGACCTCGCCGGGCACCGCAATGTCGGCGAGGCGCGACGCAAGGTTGACGATCGGGCCATAGAGGTCGCCTCCGCTGGCGATCACGGCCCCGAACGCCACGCCACCGCGGGCGCAGGTTCCTGCCGGCGCTGCGGCCGTGAGTGCTGAGGCAATTGCGCATGCGGCAGTGCCATTGATCGCGGAGAACATCACCTCGTCGCCGATCAGTTTCACGATGCGTCCGTCGTGGTCGCCCACGATGCCGTTGGCGCGGCCTTCGAAGTCGACGATCAG
>DAORTY010000316.1:0-3066 GCA_035432905.1 Ilumatobacteraceae bacterium
CGATGGCCAGGTGTACTTCGCCGAACGCACGACCGATGGCGGTCTGGGCGTGCGGTTGCTCGTCGAGGGCGTGATCACCCGCCAGCAGATGGGCAAGGGCGCGCTGTTGGTCAGTGGCGTCGAGCATCTCGGACGAATGTTCCAGCGCGATCCCTCGATCGACCGCCAGCCGGTAGAGCTGTGCGTCGAGTTGATGACCGACGATGTGCTCACCTCGGTGGCCAACGACGTGGTCGACCATTACACCATGACGATGTACAAGCGGCACCCGAGCGGCATCGACCGTTGGCTGCCGAACCGCATCGAAGTCATCACTCACATCGTCGATGGTGCGCACCTCGCCGAACCCGATGCCGTGATCACACCCGGCCCCGGCCCGCGGACCCGCCCCGCCGCGATCGAACTAGTCGCTGTCGAACCAGTCGCCGTCGAGTCGGTCATCGACGAGCCGGTCGTTGAACCAGTCGCCGTCGAACCAGTCATCACGGCTGAGCCGGTCGTGGTCGATCCGGTCATCGTCGAGCCGGTCGTGGTGTCACACGCCATCACTGAAGAGCTCGACGTCGTGGAATCCGACCCGTTCGACGACATCGGTGCGGCGTTGGCGCTGGCCCAGTTGTACGCCGAGCGACCCGTGGACAACCCGGTCGACAGCGAGCCAGGTATCAGCCTCGCCCAATCCGCAGCCGACGCGATCATGTCATCGACCATCGCCGACGAGGTTGCCGAGGCCGTGCGCCGAGCGCTCGCCGCGATCGACGCAGCAGTGCTGCCGATGCCGAACGTCTCCCCCGCCGACTTCGCCGACCCGGCACCAGCACAGCACGACGCCGCATCCTCCGCCGCGTAGCGACGTCAGCGGCGACGCTCGGCGAAAAACGCCTTCAGTAGCTGGCCGCATTCGTCCGCCAGCACTCCACCCTGCACGGGCGGACGGTGATTCAGCCGCTCATCGGCGCACACGTGCGCGAGGCTCTCGACAGCACCCGCTTTCGGATCGGTGGCGCCAAACACCAGTCGGCCGAGCCGGCTGTTGACGACAGCGCCCGCGCACATGAAGCACGGCTCGAGTGTGACGTACAGCGTGCAGTCGAGGAGCCGCCAGTGACCCACCACAGCCGACGCGTCGCGCAACGCCAGCACCTCGGCATGCGCCGTCGGGTCGCCCGTGAGCTCACGCTCGTTGTGCCGCGCGGCGATGACAACACCATCGCGAACCACGACCGCTCCGATCGGCACATCGCCATGGACCGCCGCCGCCCGGGCCTCGGCGAGCGCACAGTGCATCGCGTCGTGGTCGGACATGGGGCCCGGTACGACCACATCAGCGATGCCGTCACCGTCCACATCCAACTCGTCATCAGTCATACGCGCCGCCTCAGCAGTCGAACCCCTCACAGACTGTAGATCGATCGAGCTGGAAGGGCCGGCCCAGTCTGCGCCCTCAATTGCCTACTGACGATTGGGTAGACAAGGCTGCGCGGACGTCGACAAGTTCGATGCGTTCGTCGTTGGCGGCTAGCTCCACCAGGCTGTCGGAGTAACCGGACCGGCACATCAGAATGATCCTGGGATCTTTCACGACGTTGAGACCGGCGTCGCGAAGTGCCGGAATCTTGTACGTGTCAACGTCACTGACGATCGACGGGGTCAGCTGCTTGTTCGTCCACTTACACTCAGCTACTGCGGTGACCTGGTTTCTGAGCAGACCCACGACGTCTATCTCTTCAGTGGTTCGAGTTTTGTCGCGACGGTAGATGTTCGCGGCGTTACCCCACCAGCGTCCCCAGTTGATCGCGGTGCCAGCGCGGTTGGTGCGCAACCAGCCATGCGCCCATTGCTCAAACACGGGAGCGCAGTGATCGGCGATCTCCGGGGCGACCAACGCATCGAACAGGCCACCGGCATCCAACCCTCCTTCGAGGTCACCTTGGTGCACGAAGACGAACCGGAACCAGAAGCGCAGGAACGAATCGTCGAGTTGCCAGCGTCCGTCGCGCGAGCCGATCCCGGCCCCAATGGGCACGCTGCGCGAGACAAGGCGAAGCTCGGTGAGGACGGAGAGGTATTTGCTCGCCCGTTTCGTATCCAGCCCGGCGTGCTGGGCGAGCTCGTTCACTTCCTGCGGTCCGGCGGCAAGGCGCTCGAGGATCGCCAGGTAGACGCGCGGCTCACGGAGCTCCTGCTCGACGAGCACACGGCCCTCGTTCCACAGTGGGGCGAAGCGGTCGAGGACATTCGCGCAGACCGCGTCACGGAGTGGACCGCTACCGAGCCGTGCCAAGTACATCGGCATCCCTCCACTGATGCAATACCTCTCGAAACGTTCTATTGGATCGGTGAGGTCCATGAGCATCCCGGACGACTCGGTGAAACTCAATGGTCGAACCTCCAGGCGTTCGAGACGCCCGTGCAACGGATTGTGTTCACCAAACATCGCCTCCATTTGGCTGACCTGCGACCCGCATACGACAAGTTTGAGAAGCGACCCGTCGCGTTCATTCTCCATCGCTGCTTGGACGGCGGAGGACGACTCGGCCACCTCCGCCGCAGAGCTGCCCAGTAGGTACGGAAACTCGTCGATGACAACCAGGAGCTCGTTCTCGGTGCCAGCCCGGTACAGCACCTTGATGAGGTCGCCGACTCCGGACAATGCTGGGCGAAAACCCAGAACAGGTTCGAGTACTTCGGCGAAGCGGGCCAACTGGGTGGCTACCGGGAGCTGCTCGGCGACCAACACGACAGCCGGCTTGTGGTGCGCGAACCTGCGAAACAGCCACGACTTGCCGACTCGGCGGCGACCGAGGATCGCCAATGGCTGACGGGTTGTCGCCTTCCACCAGGCATCCATTCGGGCCAGCTCGGATGACCTGTTGACGAACTCCTCGACACTGGCCCATACGTACGGCGTTACTTCCATGCGGAGCAGCCTACCCACAGGTAGCCTACTTGCAAGTAGGCTATGGATATTGGCAGAGGGGGAGGGCGAGAACTTGGGCCGGCGCTGGACAATTGGCGGAGGGGGTGGGATTCGAACCCACGGAGGGTTGCCCCTCACACGCTTTC
>DAORTY010000317.1:0-3037 GCA_035432905.1 Ilumatobacteraceae bacterium
AGAGAACGAGCGCCATCTCTTCACGGGCCGCGTCATACTCGCGCTTGAGGCGCGAAACGAGCTCCTGCGTTGTGACCGAACCGGTGACTGAGCCAATACCCTGACCCGAACCCCAGATATCGCGCCAGGCCTTCGCCTTGCGCTCGCCGCTCCCGAAGTTCATTGCCGACGTGCTCGACTCGCCGAGGTTGTCGGGGTCGAGCCCGCTCGCGGTGATGCTGCCCTTGAGGTAGTTGCCGTGTACTCCCGTGAACAGGTTCGTGTAGACGATGTCTTCGGCCTCTGATTCGATCATAAGCGCCTTCTGCGGGGCCGGGGCGTTCGACTCTTTTGTGGCCAGGAAGGCCGAGCCGATGTAGGCGAAGTCAGCGCCGACGGCCTGTGCCGCAAGGATCGACCGGCCGTGCGCGATGGCACCCGAAAGTGCCAGCGGGCCATCGAACCACTCGCGGATCTCACGAACCAGAGCGAACGGTGACTGGGCGCCGGCGTGGCCACCCGCACCGGCCGCGACCGCGATGAGGCCATCGGCGCCCTTTTCGATCGCCTTGCGGGCGAAGCGGTTGGTCGTCACGTCGTGCAGCACGATGCCGCCGTAGGAGTGGACGGCCTCATTGATCTCGGGGCGTGCCCCCAAAGACGTGATCACGATGGGCACCTTGTGCTCGACGACCACCTTCATGTCTTCTTCAAGACGGTCGTTCGAGCGGTGCACGATCTGGTTGACCGCAAAGGGCGCTGCGTTGGGGATGCCGGCGAGCGTCTCAGCAAGCTCGTCGAGCCAGTCCGACAGCAGGGCTGCGGGGCGTGCGTTGAGCGCGGGGAACGAGCCGATCACGCCAGCCTCGCACTGGGCGCGGACGAGTTCTGGACCCGAAGCAAGGAAGAGGGGGGAGGCGATCACCGGAAGGGTGAGCGGCTTGGTCAGTACGGCAGGAAGCGTCATCGTTCTCCTTAGCGAGCCGACATCGATTTGATGAGGGCTTGAGTGTCATCGGTCTGTAGCAAGCGGGCAAACTCAGCGAACTCGATCGGCAGGATCTCGTTCACTGCGTCAAGGTTGTGCGAGTTCACGAGGCGTTTCGCGGTCTGCACGGCATCGGTCGGCAGCTTCACGATCATCTGCGCGCGCTCCATCGTGTAGTCGAGGGCGGTACCGCCCTCGACGACGGACGTGGCGATGCCCACCTCTTCGGCAACGTAAGCGCTGAAGACCTCACCGAACATGAGGATCTCTTTCGCCTTTTTGATCCCGGCGGCTTGGGGCAGCAGAAGGCTTGAGCCGCCCTCGGGGGCAACGCCGAGCGGAGCGAAGGGGATGCGGAACTTGGCGGTGTCGCCGGCGTAGACCATGTCGAAATGCAGGAGCATGGTGACACCAATGCCCACTGCGTAACCCTCGATCGCGCCGAACACGGGCTTGCGGGCGTCGATGAGCGCGTTCAGGAGGCCGGCTGCCCCGCCCTGCTCGGTCTTCTCGCTCTTCGGCTTCGTGAAGTCGGCGAGGTCGTTGCCAGCGCAGAAGTGCTCGCCTGCCCCGGTGACGATGATGGCGCGCA
The DNA here is from genome assembly GCA_035432905.1 of Ilumatobacteraceae bacterium. Lineage (GTDB taxonomy): Bacteria > Actinomycetota > Acidimicrobiia > Acidimicrobiales > Ilumatobacteraceae > UBA668. Next base: position 1,560 of record DAORTY010000317.1, read on the forward strand.
CGGCGTCGTCCGCCTCCGCCTCACGGATTCCGGCAGCCAGCGCGTTGTACGCGGCGTTGTTGAGCGCGTTGCGGCTGCCTGGCCGGTTGATGGTGAGGACCCGGACGCTGCCGGTATCTTCTACGGTCACTTCATTCGTCATCGTTGACATCTCCTCAGCGCTGCTGACACTTGCGTGGCAGGCGGGTCTGCTGTAGGAACTGGTGACATCTGAGATGTCTGGTCGTGAGGGCCGGGCTGAAAGGATGAGACCATGCCTGCACCGTTTCCCAAGGAGTTCCGTGAGGACGTGATCCGGGTCGCGAAGAACCGCGAGCCTGGCGTGACGATCGCGCAGATCGCGAAGGACTTCGGGATCCATCCCGGCACTCTCGACAATTGGCTGCGGACCGACCGGGTCGATGCCGGTGAGCAGTCCGGCACCACGACCACGGAAGCCGCAGAGTTGCGGGAGCTCCGTAAGCGCAACCGTCTGCTGGAGCAGGAGAACGAGGTGCTGCGGCGGGCTGCGGCGTATTTCGCGCAGGCGCATCTGCCGGGAAAATGAGTTACCCGCTCGTGAAAGAGCTCGCCGCTGACGGGATCCCCGTGGTGGTGTCGTGCCGGGTATTGAAGCTCTCCCGCCAGCCCTACTACCGGTGGCTCGCGCACCCTGTCACCGAGCGGGAGCTCGATGAGGCGTATCGGGCGAACGCGCTGTTCGACGCGCATCGCGACGACCCTGAGTTCGGGCACCGGCTGCTCGCCGACGAGGCCCGCGAAGCCGGTGAACCCATGTCGGATCGGACCGCGTGGCGGATCGCGTCGGCGAACGAGTGGTGGTCCGTGTTCGGCAAGAAGCGCGGCAAGAACGGGCGCAAGCCCGGTCCTGCGGTTCACGACGATCTCTGCGTCGTCACGGACGAGAAGGGCCGCAGCCGGCACGTGTTCGCTGCCGAGGCGACGAACGAGCTGTGGTTGACGGACATCACCGAACACCACACCGCAGAGGGCAAGCTCTACCTCTGCGCGATCAAGGACGCCTGTTCCGGGAAGATCGTGGGCTACTCCATCAGCGACCGGATGAAGTCACATCTGGCCGTTCAGGCGCTCGAGAACGCCGTCGCGATGCGCGGTGATGTCGCCGGGTGCGTGGTGCACTCCGACCGCGGGTCTCAGTTCCGCAGCAGGAAGTTCCGCCGCACTCTGACCCGCCACCGCCTGGTCGGATCGATGGGCCGGGTCGCGTCCTGCGGCGACAACGCCGCCATGGAATCGTTCTTCAGCCTGTTGCAGAAGAACGTCCTGAACCGCCGCTCCTGGGCGACCCGAGAAGAGCTGCGAATCGCGATCGTGACTTGGACCGAACGGACCTACCACCGCAGACGCCGCCAACCACGCCTGGGCCGTTTGACACCTGTCGAATTCGAGACCATCATGACCAAGAACCTGGCCCTCGCGGCCTAACGAGAACTGTCACCAGTTCCTACAGCAGACCC
>DAORTY010000318.1:0-3024 GCA_035432905.1 Ilumatobacteraceae bacterium
TCCTTGGTGGCCTTCTCGAGCACGGGCTTCGGGGCGGCGTCGACGAGGTCCTTGGCTTCCTTCAGGCCCAGGCTGGTCAGCTCGCGCACGACCTTGATGACCTGGATCTTGGCGGCACCGGCGTCGCTGAGGATGACGTCGAACTCGTCCTTCTCCTCTTCGGCCGGGGCAGCAGCAGCGCCGCCGCCAGCGGCAGCAACAGCGACCGGGGCAGCGGCGGTGACGCCGAACTTCTCTTCGAACGCGTCAAGGAGCTCCTTGAGCTCGAGGACGGTCAAATTGCTGATTTCTTCGAGGATGCTTTCCTTCGACATTGCGGTTTCTCCTAATGAGTTCTTGTGTGTACTTGCGTGGGGTGAGGCTGCTTACGCAGCTTCCTTCTGATCGATGAGCGCCTTGAGGCCGTAAGCGAAGTTGCGCGGCAATGCCTGCAACAGCCCTGCGGTCTTGACCAATGGCGCCTGCAGTGCGCCCGCAAACATTGCGAGCAACACCTCGCGGCTGGGCAGCTCGGCAAGAGCTTCCACATCCTTGGTCGACAGCACTTTGCCGCCCATGGAACCGCCCTTGATGACGAGCAACGGGTTGGCCTTGGCTGCGTCACGCAGCGCCTTCGCGACTGCGGCAACGTCGCCGTTGACGAAGGTGATGCCCGAAGGACCCAACAGCATTTCGTCGAGACCCTCCACACCTGCCTTCGCGGCACCCAGCCGGGCCAACGTGTTCTTGAACACCTTGTATTCGCCGCCGGCGTCGCGCAACTGGCGACGCAGACCAGCCAACTGGCCGACTTTGAGGCCTCGGTACTCGGTGATGATCACGGCGTCAGCTGATTGCAGCTTGGCAGCGACCTCATCGACCACCGCGACCTTCTCTGCACGGGGATTTTCTGTAGTCATGTACACCTCCTCTCGCTCAACTCGAAGGTGCTCGCTTTGCAGCGAACACCGCGAGGAGCGAACTACGGGAGCACACGACTGGAGCAACCTGGAGAACGATCCGGCGAAGTATTCACCTCGGCTGGTGGGGCGAACCCATTGAAGCTGCGAACAGCGGCCAGCGGTCTACGGCGAGCGACCGGTTAGTAACGTCGCAAGGCTAACGGTCGCAACGACAAATGCGCCCAGGCTTACTGTGTGACACCCTTGTGCGATGATGCGTACATGAGTTCGTCGATGGTTTCGGATGAGGTGGTGGCAGCAATGACGCCTGGGGAAGCGGAAACGTTCGTGCGTGAACTCGACCGGCAGCGTCGCATCGTGGAAGCCCAGATCGCGACGTTCGTCAATCAGGTCGCCCTGAGCGGGTTGTTCGCCGTCGACAAGCACCGCACCCCCAAGGCGTGGGGCAAGGCTGCGTGCAATTGGTCCGGGTCCGAGGCCGGGCGGTTCGTGAAAGCCGGTGCGATGTTGGCCACGTTCGACACCGCCGCCGTGTTGGCTGCTGATGGCGGTTTGGGTGTCGCGCAGATGCACGCGTTGGCGGCTGTTGTTTCGAACCCGCGGGTCCAAGAACACCTCGCCGATGGTGAAGCACAGTTGGTCGGTCAAGCCACCGTGCTCGATTACGACGACTATGTGCTGTGGCTCGCCACCTGGGAACGGGTTGCTGACGCCGACGGTGCGCATGACGACACCGAACGGGTGCATCGCAACCGTACGGCCAACGCCTCGATCGTTGGTGACCAGTTCTTCCTCGACGCCGCCTGCGGCACCGCGCAGGGCGTGCAGATCAAAGAGATCCTCGACGCGTTCGCCAAATCGGAGTGGGCTGCCGACTGGGAAGCCGGACTCGCCACGCACGGTGACGCGATGTGTCCGCATCTGATGGAACGCACCGACACCCAACGCCGCATGGACGCACTGCTGGCGATCTTCTTGAAAGCAGCCGGTGCCAACAGCGAGCCGACCGGGTCCGGGTTCACGGTCAACATCGTGGTCTCCCAACCCGTGCTCGAACACCACCTGGCCACCATGCTCGGCCAGAACCTTGCACCGTTGAACCCCAACCTGCCCGGGCACCGTTGCGAAACCAACACCGGTATCGCGGTCGATCCCTACGACATGCTCGTCGCCGCTGCGATGGGTCACGTGCGTCGGGTGGTGATGGATTCGTCGGGTGTGGTCACCGACATGGGACGCAAACAACGACTGTTCACCGGCGCGCTACGCGACGCCGTGTTGATGCACTCACGCCGCTGTGTGTGGCCCGGCTGCCACCGCCCCGCAGATCAATGCGACGCCGACCATGTCCTGCCCTGGGCCAACGCCGGGCCTACCAACACCCGCAACGGTGGCCCAGTCTGTGGGCACCACAACCGGTGGAAAGCCACCGGCTACCGCACCTGGCGCGACCCCCACGGCCACTGGCACCACTACCGCCCCAACGGCACCGAAATCGGCTGGCGCAACGACACCATCCAACCCGTCGACCGCGTATTCGCCATGCCCGCAGCCAGCTGAACGGATCGCGGCCAGTTTGGTGCTCCCAATAGCCCGGTCGCTGTGCGCGGACGATGTTGCATACTTGGTCCGATGATGTCTGTACGTCGCATCGAACCCACTGATGCCGCCGCGCTGCGGCGAGTGCGTCTGGCGGCGCTTCTCGACGAACCCGCTGCATTTGGGTCCACCTACGAGCTCGAGTCCGTTCGAACAGACGAGGACTGGGCGCAACGAGCCGCAGCCGGGAGCGCCGGCAGCCAACAGGTGACGTTCTTCGGCGATATTGACGGCGAGCTCGTCGGCCTCGTCGGCGCATACCGCGACGCGCCAGCATCGGGGCGCGTTCATCTCGTGTCGATGTGGGTCGCACCCTCTGCACGCCGGCAAGGCATCGGCCGTCATCTCATCGCCAGCGTCGTCACTTGGGCCCATGGCACGAACGCGACCGATGTCTCGCTCTGGGTCACCAAGGGCAATGCCGCGGCCGAGGATCTCTACAAGGCCGCCGGCTTCGCTCCGACAGGAGAGGTTCAACCTCTCCCGTCAGACCCCAGGCGTGACGAGATCGAGTTCGCCCTGT
>DAORTY010000319.1:0-2976 GCA_035432905.1 Ilumatobacteraceae bacterium
ACGAGAACGGGTCACGCTCCCAGCGCGTCACCACCGACGGCAGGAACAGCGGGATCTTCACGCCACCAGGCGACCGCGCCTCCAACCGCGTCGCCAGAGCGACCCCAGCCGCAACCCCCGCAGCCACCCGAGCATCCATCGTCGCCATGGTGAACCCGACATGGCTGCGCCCCGCAGACGCTTCGACCTCGCCCTCATCAAAGAGCCCCAGCTGGTCCGGATCCAAAGCGGCAGCGCCAGGCAGCAGCACCTCCACCGACCCAGACTCCGGCCACTCGAAGTCCAGCGGTACATCACCCGAAGCGCCAAGAGCGGTACCGACGGGCGCGCGGCCCACCACCCGGTTCGCCACCAGTTCCGCGGAGTCCACCCGATCCCCGAGGGTCTCCTCCAGCAGCACCTTCGCCTGCTTCAGCAGCGACGCGAACGACCGGTGGGAGAGCACCTCGACGGTGTCGAGCATCGCGTTGCCGGTCCGCTGCCCGAACGGCAGTCGCAGCCCGCGCCCCAGCACCTGCTCGGTCAGCAGCGACGACTCCATCGAACGCACCGACGCGATGACGTAGATGTTCTTGACGTCCCACCCTTCCTTGAGCATCGACACCGACACCACCGCCCGCACCGGCGAGGCCGGGTCCTCGAGCCGATCCAGCGCCGCCAGCGTCGCGTCCGGTTCCTCCGACGTCACCAACAACACGGCATCAGCCGACCCGAGCATGTCCGACCCGACGAGCAGGTCCCGATACTCGGTGGCCTCCTCGATCGTCGTCGCGACCAAGAACATCACCGGCTCCACATACGCCCGGCCGCGCGCCTGCGCGCAGTACGCCCGCATCGCGTCGCGTTTGGCGTCGAGCAACGTCAGCCCGTCGGCGAGCTGGGTGCGCACATCATGGATGCCGTCCTGCCGGGTCACGAGCACCGGCACCTTCACGTACCCATCGGCGATCGCATCGGACAGCGGGTAGTGGTAGACCCGCATCGGCAGCGATGCCTCGTGCGGTGTCGCCGTCAGCCCGATCGTCGCCAGCGGGTGCAGGTCACCGATCGCGGCCTCGAACTTCTTCGCCGACCCCGAGTAGTACACGTGGTGCTCGTCCGCGATGACGACCAGGTCATCGGCCGCCGCGAGATACGACTGCACCGCCGTGCCCAGCGTCTCGTGCGGTTGGTACGCGCGCCGTCGGTCCTCCTTGTTCGGCCGCAGCAGCGACTGCACGGTGAACACGAACACCTTGAATACGTCCGGGTTGGCCAGGGCCGCCCCGACCTCGCCGCGCTCGACGGTGTCGAGAGTGATGACCATGGGCCGCGACTGCATTCCGCGCAGGTACTTTGGGTGTCCCGGCGTGAGGTTGTCGATCGTCTTGCGCTGGATCGTCGACCCCGGCGTCACGATGAGCACGTTGCGCACGCCCGACTCGTAGAGGTAGTCGAGCAGCCCGCCGGCGATGTACGTCTTGCCCACCCCGGTCGCGAGGTCGGCGATGAACTCGCTCCCCGCGTCCGCGCCGTCGAGGGCGCGCGCAATCGCGTCGAGCGCTGCGGCGTTGGGTTCACGCAGGTCCAGGTTGTACGACACCTGCTCCACGAGGGCGCCGTCGTAGTCGATGCTCATGCGCTCGGCCCTTCCACCACAACGTTCGGATGCCGTTCGCCCGGCTCGGCGCGCCGCCTCACCCGCAGTAACCCGGACGTCAAGAGGTCGCGCGGCGCCTTGCGGATCCTCGACCCCTTGGAGATCTCGGCGAGGGTCTGCTCAGCCTCGGGGAGCACGGCGGTGGCGACGATGGTGACCCGCTCCTTCTCTGCCAGCGCGCCGACGATGGTGCGCACCTCTTCGGGGCCGACCGCGCCGTCGAGCACCGCGAGCCGCATCCGACCGCGGATGCCGCACAACGGCTGGGCGCTCTTCTGCCAGGTGAACCCGAGCTGGCCGGCGACGGCTCGGGCGAACCGCTCACCCTGAGCCCACTCAGCGAGGACCACGCCGTATGCCGTGTCCTCGTACATCGACGGGCCAACCGTCACCGTGACGAAGCCGGAACCGCCCTGCCAGTCAACGGCTTTCGTGATGCCGCCCGGGTCCTCGCCGTGCACGACCTTGGTCAGCCGCGGCTGGGTGAACTGCTCGACCGTGCTGGGCAAGATCTCTGCGGTCACCCAGCGGCGACCCATCTTGTGCGCCACCGCCGCGGTCGTCCCCGACCCGGCGAAGCAGTCCAGCAAGATGTCCCCGGTATTCGATGCGATGCGGACGACCCGCTCCAAGAGCTTCTCGGGTTTGGGCGTTGCAAACACATCCCCGTGGAGGGCGCGAACCTCCTCCTTGCCGTTGCGTACGAAGCCGACCTCTTCCGGATGCCAAACGCTGCTTGGCACTCTCCCTCCAGCTACCTCGCTGAGGAATCGCTTGAGATACGGGCGCGACTCACCCTTGGTGCCCCAGTAGATGCGACCGTCAGTGTCAAGGCGCTCAAGCTCAGCTTGCGAGACACGCCAGTAGCTGCCGCTCGGCGGGCCGTCGACTACCTTGCCGGACGGGGTTTCGATCGCATAGAGACCCTTGCTGTAGAAGTTGCGGGCAGCCAGGTCGCTACGTCGCCATGGGCCGCGGTGGTCGTTGTCTGGATTGGTGTAAGCGCTGTCCATCGCCGCGGTGCGCGGCAACTGGTTGAAGCGACACTTCACGGCTTCCCGGGCATAGATCAGGACTGTGTCGTGGTCCATCGATAGGAACGTCGCGGTGTTTCGAGGATCGTTGCGCCTCTTCCAGATCGCTGAGCCAATGAAGTTCGCCGGGCCGAAGACCTCGTCCATGAGGAGGCGCATGCGGTGCTGTTCGGCATCGTCAAGGTGCACCCACACCGACCCATCCGGTGCGAGCAGCTCGCGGATCAGGACGAGTCGTTCCCGCATGAACGACAACCAGGTGGAGTGCTCCATCCAGTCGTCGTAGTGCTCGAACGCCTGCCC
>DAORTY010000320.1:0-2964 GCA_035432905.1 Ilumatobacteraceae bacterium
TTGGCCGGGCATTTGTAGCGGGCCAGGTTGTCCAAGCACCACGAGACCAGCGTGTCCTCGTGGGCCGTGGCGCCCGGTTGCAGCACGACGAACGCCTTCACCGCTTCGCCGGTATGTGGGTGCGGCACTCCGATGACGCCCACTTCTTGGACGTCAGGATGCGACATCAGTACTTCCTCCACCTCGGCCGGGTACACGTTGAACCCGCTGACGATGATGAGGTCCTTGGCGCGGTCGACCAGGTACAAGAAACCCTCGTCGTCGACCACCGCGATGTCGCCCGTGCGCAGCCAACCGTCTGGCGTCAGCACACGCGCCGTGGCCTCGGGTTCGTCGAGGTAGCCCTTGAACACGTTGGGACCCTTGACCCAGATCTCGCCGGAGTCGTCGGCCAACGCATCATCGCCGTTCTCGTCGACGAGGCGCACCTGAATGCCGTCGAGCACCTTGCCCACCGACCCGACCTTGGGAGTCAACCCAGCCGACGAGGTGACCACGGGTGATGCCTCGGTGAGGCCGTAGCCCTCACGCAAGACGATGCCGAAGCGCTCCTCGAGCTGGCGGGTGGCCTCCTCGGGCATCTTGGCCGCGCCAGTGAGCGCAAGGCGCACGGTGGCGAAGCTGTCGGCAGGAATGTTGTCGAAGTGGCTGAACGCCAGCCACAGCGGCGGGGCACCCGGGATGACGGTGACGCCGCGATCGGTGATGCTCTCGAGTGCGGTGAACGGATCGAAGCGCTGCACGAGGATGACGGTGGCCCCGCGGGCGAGTGTGAGCCCGAGCACGACGTTGAGACCGAAGATGTGGAACATCGGCAGCACACCGAACACGACGTCGTTCTCGTGTATGCCGTCGGTGCTGCGCCCCTGCTCGAGATTCGACAGCAGATTGCCGTGGCTGAGCATCGCGGCCCGCGGCGAGCCGGCGGTACCGCTGGTGAAGATGAGTGCGGCGAGATCGTCATCGTCGACCTCGATGGCCTCGACCCGCTCAGCGCCGAGCAGATCGTCGAACGTGGAATCGGCACCGGAAACAGTGCCGTGCTCGGTGGCCACCACGTGCTGCACGCTCGGTAGACGTGCGCGATCGATGTGGGCCCAGGCACCTGCAGCCTGCGGCTCGATCACGACGACCTTGGCACCGACCGTGAGGACCTCGCGCTCGATCTCCGGTGCGGGAGACGCAGGGTTGAGCGGCACCGTGACCGCTCCGAGGCCCAATGCCGCGAGGTAGAGGTCGACGAAGTAGCGCCCGTTACTGCACAGCAGGGCAACACGGTCGCCCTTACCGACGCCGAGAGCGACCAGCCCGCCGCGCACATGGGAGACCTGCTCGCGTAGCGCCCCATAGGTGGTGGGACGACCGCGGCTGATGATGGCCACCTTGTCGGCCGGATGCGGATCGATGATGTGTGCCAGATTCACGTGATGCCAGCCCCCTCTTGCGGCTTTGTGGATGCTACCTGCCGACCACCGCGCCGTGTGACCTCGGGCGCTCGTGGAGTGAAATGACCTGGCGGGCGTCTACAGGCGCAACAGCGACAGGATGCCTGCGGTCAAGATGCCGAGCAGCAGCAAGCCGAGGGTGAGGGAGGTCGCAGGGCGCATGCGCCAAGGCTACCTGCGCGGCTGGGAGAGGGACACCGGCACACTGACCCCTGGGCTATTCGAACCCTCGGTGAGCGGCCGGACCAGGACCTGATCGGCGGTGGCCAGCGCCAGTTCATCAGCGGCCGACCGGCGTTCGAGCACCAGTGTCAGCAGGCCGAAGCCATCGACGATGAAACCGATCGAGCCAGGGCCCAGCCCACCGACGCGTGCGACGCGCTGGGCGACGCGAACAACCTCGCCGGCGGTGATCTCGAGACGGACTCCGACATCGACGCCCCACGGCGCGACGTCGTCGAGCCCGATGTTCAGCTGGCAGTTGCCTGCGCGATCGATCCACAACACCTCGGCGTGCACACCACCATCATCGGCGTCGCGAGGCAGCGGCACGACGCCCGGCAGCAACTCGTCAGCATCGACCAGCCTTCCGAGATCCGCCAGGTCGACACCGTTGCACAGATGGGCAGCAATCGGCGCGAACACATCACGGCCGACAATGCTGGCGCCGGGGCTGGCCAGCTGGAACTCGACATTGTCGAGGACGACCGAGCGCCCGGCACCGCCCGCCATCGAAATGGCAGAGGCCAGCACCCCGTTGTCGGGGCCGATGACCACGCCCGCTCCGTCGGCAACCTCGATGGCAACCGCGCGCCGAGCGTCGGCATCGACGACAGCCATCACCACTCCCGCCGGCACATAACCGATTGCACGCGCGAGAGCGAGGCTGCCGGCGCGCACGTCGTACAGCGGTATGTCGTGCGTGAGGTCGATGACCTGCGCGTGCGGGGCCATGTCGCGCACGATGGCCTTGACCACACCGACGTGCTCGTCGGCACTGCCGTAGTCACTGAGGAACGAGACGGTGTCGTAGCGGCGGCCCATGGACCATTGAGGATACCTGCTGCAAAAATGCGAAGAGGGCCGATGCCAACCCCCCGATGGCACCAGCCCTCCGCGGCGCAGCCCTTGCGGGGCGCGACACCCGAGTGACGAATCACTTGGTTGGTCTTGCGACCATCCACGAAGGATAGGGCAGAACCGGCGATGAGAAAAGAGTCACAGCCGGATTTCTTTCACCCAGCGTGAGAGCCCGCTACCGAGATCAGGACGCACGACCGAGCTCGGCACCGCGAGCGGTCGCCGCCATCACCGCTTCGAGGAACGCGGAACGCACACCGTGCTCCTCCAGCGCGCGCAGGCCCGCAGCTGTCGTTCCGCCCGGTGACGTCACCATCGCGCGTAGGCCTGCCGGGTCGCCACGCTGCTGCATGAGGGCGGACGAACCGACGAACAACTGCGTCACCAACGCCTCACTGTTGGCCCTGCTGATACCGGCCAGGACACCGGCTTCGACGAG
>DAORTY010000321.1:0-2953 GCA_035432905.1 Ilumatobacteraceae bacterium
GCAGATGAGTCAAAAGGAGCTTGCGTCACAAGTTCGGCGCGAGGACGACGACGCTCCAATCTCGCCGCAGTACCTCAACGACATCGAACGAGACCGCCGCAACCCGACATCTGATCACCTGATCCAGCAGTTCGCGAAAGTCCTGAAGATCGATGCCGACTATCTCAACTACCTCGCAGGCAAGCTTCCCGAGGAGATACGCCGGAAGAACCTTTCCGAGGACGCGGTGAAGGCAGCCTTCCTCGCCTTCCGCAAGCCGCAGAAGAAGTGACCGATGGTGACCTACGTTCGCGATCTGACGGGCAGGTTTCAGCAACGCCCGCACTACAAGCCGGAGGAGCTGGATCGCGAATGCGAGTCCGTCATCACGGGCTTTCTCAAAGGGCTGTACGGCGAAGCCCGTTATCCCGTCGACACCGAGGACCTGAAGAAGCTGATCGAACGCGACGCGGAGGATCTCGACGTCTACGCTGACCTCTCGATCTACGGCCCGGATGTTGAAGGCGTCACCGAGTTCAAGCCAGGCCGAAAGCCTGCGGTGAAGATCGCCTCGGTCCTCACCGAAGACGAGCGCCGAGAGAACCGCCTCCGCACAACCCTGACGCACGAATGGGGCCATGTCCATTTCCACGCCTACCTCTGGGAAGTGGATCCACCGCCGGCCGACCTTCTGCGCCAACAGCCAAATCGCGACAAGGTCATCTGCAAGCGCGATTCGATGCTCGACGCGGCGCAGACGGACTGGATGGAGTGGCAGGCGGGTTACGTCTGCGGCGCGATCCTGATGCCGAAGACTGCGGTGCTTACCCTCTGCCGCAGGTTTGCTGAGGACCATGGCATCTTCGGCGCGGTGTCGCTGCAGGCGGCCGCTGGTGCCGACTTGATCTCTCAGGTCGTGAGCGCCTTCAAGGTGTCGGCAGACGCCGCCCGGGTTCGCCTGCTCAAGCTGAACCTGGCCACCGAAGCCGCCCCGAACCAATCGCTCTTCTCCTGAAGGTACGGCCGGCGCGGTCGCCCCTTGCATCCATCCTTCGGTTTGTGATACGCTGATCCGCGTATCGGCTGATTTGCGGGCCGCGATGGGCGCGGAGCGCAGGCCGGGCAAACGACGCAAGGAGATCTGCATGCGCCAGAACGCAAACCGTAACCAGCAAAGTCAGAAGATCGGCCGCGATGCCAAGTCCGGTCAGTTCATTCCCGTTCGCGAGGCCCAGCGCCGGCCGAGCACGACGACGGTCGAAACCATGAAGCGCAAGCCACAGGGAAAGTGAGGCAACCGATGAGCACCAACACTGAACTTGAACACCAGCCCGCCGGCCACCAGAAGCCGACGACCATCGTCGTCAACGGCCGCCAGAAGGAAGTCGCCGCTAAGGAACTGTCCTTCGTCGACGTCGTGCGCCTGGCCTTCGAAGACGCTGTCTTCAACGACACGACCGTGTACACCGTCACCTACAAGCGTGGGCACGGAAGCAAGCCCGAAGGCACGCTCGTCGAGGGCGATACGGCGAAGGTCAAGGAGGGAATGATCTTCAATGTCGCACGAACTGATAAGTCGTAGCGCAGACCTTCGGCAGTTGCAGGATGAGGGCTACGAGGTAGAGGTTCGCTCGAATCACCTGCTGATCCACTCGGTTCCTTACGTGAACTCGAGGGGCGTCGTCGACCGAGGGACGCTGGTGTCCGACCTGACCCTGGCGGGTGACGTGACCACCGCCCCAGGCAATCACATTGCTTGGTTCGTGGGCGAACATCCCTGTCAGAAGGACGGCAGGGAGATCCCGCAGATCAAGCACACCAGCCAGACCACGCAGCTCGCACAGGACATCGTGGTCCACCACTCGTTCTCGAACAAGCCGGCGCAGGGCTACGCGAACTACCACCAGAAGATGACGCGCTACATCGATATCGTTAGCGCACCTGCCCAGTCCGTCGATCCCACCGCGATGGCGCGCACGTTCAAGCCGGTTGCCGCGTCGCCAGAAGAGAGCGTGTTCGAGTACCTCGATACGGCGTCCAGTCGCGCCGGCATCTGCGCAGTCACCGACAAGCTCAAATCGTCGCGCGTCGCGATCGTCGGACTGGGTGGAACCGGCTCGTACGTCCTGGATCTGGTCGCCAAGACGCCGGTACGAGAGATTCACCTGTTCGATGCCGATGCCTTCCTGCAGCACAACGCGTTTCGAGCCCCATCGGCAGCGTCGCTGGACGATCTGACGCGACGTCCCAGCAAGGTGGCCTACTTCCGGGCGCTCTACTCCAGGATGCGCCGCGGCATCGTCGCGCACGAGGAGCACGTCTCCGAAGAAAACGTCGAAGTACTTCTCGGCTTCGATTTCGTCTTCCTCTGCCTCGATCACGGTTCGGCAAAGAAGCTGATCGTGGACCGGCTCAGCACCGGCGCGATGTCGTTCATCGACGTCGGCATCGGCGTTGAGATGGTCCCGGAGTCGCTGGCGCTCTGGGCGATATGCCGAGTAACGACGAGCACACCGGATAAGCGCGAGCATTTCTCGCAGCGGGTGTCCTTCGCCGACAACGACAGCGACAACCCGTACGACAAGAACATTCAGGTGGCCGACCTGAACGCGCTCAATGCGGCCTTGGCGGTGATCAAGTGGAAGAAGCTTTACGGCTTCTATCAGGACCTGGAGAAGGAGCACAACACGACGTACACGACGAGCTCCAACCTGTTGACCAGCGACGAGCTCCTGTGAAGCGCAACGCACTCACCCCAGAGTTCGTCGAGTTCATACCATCGACGCTGCAAGAGGGCGTGCTCTACGTCTCATTGACCTACTCGACCGCATCGCACCTGTGTTGCTGCGGATGTGGCAAGGAAGTCGTGACGCCGCTCGCCCCCACCGACTGGAAGTTGGTCTGCGACGGTGAAACCGTGTCGCTCGACCCGTCCATCGGAAACTGGAGCCTCCCCTGTCGATCGCACTACTGG
>DAORTY010000322.1:0-2936 GCA_035432905.1 Ilumatobacteraceae bacterium
AGATCGAGTCGGCCAGCCCTGGAGATGAACTCGTCGATCTCATCGATGTGGTGCGGCGAGCGGTCAGCCGTGGCCAGATCATCGATGGCGGACGGGGCGTCGACATCGAGTTCGTCGAGGTGCCCGATCGGCTCGTCGTGCGTGGCGACGAGCGCCAACTGGTCTCGGCGGTCGGCAATCTGGTCGAGAACGCCGTCAAGTACAGCAGTCCAGGCGACGTGGTAGAGATCTCCACGACGGTCGACGCCGATGCCGTCGAGGTGGTGGTCGTCGATCACGGGATCGGCATTCCACGCCGCGATCTCGATCGGGTGTTCGAGCGCTTCCATCGGGTCGACCGGGCCCGCGGACGCGACACGGGCGGCACCGGTCTCGGACTTGCTATCGTCCGCCATGTCGCCACCAACCACGGCGGTGACGTGCTCGTGTCCTCACGGGAAGGTGAGGGCTCGACGTTCGTGTTGCGGTTGCCGTCGTCGCTGGTGATCGAACACCTCGAACACCATGGTGCCACCGCTGTGATGGCCGACCAGGAGCGAACTTCATGAGCGAAGCAACCGTGCTGGTCGTCGAGGACGAAGCCAGTTTCGTCGAGGCGCTCACGATCGGGCTCGAACGTGAGGGCTTCACCGTCGTCGTGGCCGTCGACGGCGTCCAGGCGCTCGAGTTGTTCGATCAGACCAAACCCGACATCGTGCTGCTCGACGTGATGTTGCCGAAGATGAGTGGCATCGATGTGTGCCGCCAGCTACGCAAGAAGACCCGGATCCCGATCATCATGGTGACCGCCAAGGGCGCCGAGATCGATGCGGTCGTCGGCTTGGAGGTCGGTGCTGACGACTATGTCACCAAGCCCTACCGCCTCCGCGAGCTGGTTGCCCGCATGCATGCCGTGCTCCGCCGCGCCGAGCCGCCGGACGCGACGTCCACTGTGCTGCTCTCCGCCGGAGTACTCCGAGTTGGTGCCGTCACACTCGATCCGGACGAACATCGCGTCTCGGTGGGGGGCGAGGATGTCGCGCTGCCCTTGAAGGAGTTCGAGCTGTTGCACCTCCTGCTGGCCAATGTCGGACGCGTACTCCCGCGCGACACGCTGATCGATCGTGTGTGGGGTAGTGACTATGTCGGCGACACAAAGACCCTCGACGTGCACGTCAAGCGATTACGCAGCAAGATCGAGGACAACCCGGCCGTTCCGACTCGGATCGTGACCATCCGTGGGCTCGGCTACAAGTACGAACGGCTGAACGAGCGTGAGGGGGCCTAGGACCGTGGGTCTGATTCGGTTGTGGCGGCGGCTGGCGTGATCTGGTTCGGGTGCATGTGAAGCCGCTTGTGCCTTGTTGGGGGCGATGAGTCTCCGAGTCGGCCCAGCTCGATGCTGGTTTCGGGCTGGGAGGGTCGTTGCAGGGCTGGGAGCGGCGGGTTCGGACCTCTCAGCAGAGTGCTGGTTGGGGGTGGTGGGCGAGTTTGCGTAGGTTGTGGCAGATCGCGTGGAGGGTGAACTCGCCTTGGGCTCCGGCGAGTCCGCGTAGGCGGAGTCTTCCGGCGTTCTGTTTCACTTTCATCTGCCCGAACACCGGCTCGATGATTGCTTTGCGGCGGGCGTAATCGGCGCGGCCCGCCTTGGTGCGTAGCCGTCTCGCCATCCGTTCCCGGCTGGTCGCATTATTCGGGATCCTGCCTTTGGGTGCGTCAGGCACCCGTTCGTGATGTTTCAGCCGGCCGGTCGCGACCAGCAGATCATGTCCGCTGTCGGCGGCGTCATCGATGTTGGATGTCGAGCAGTAACCGGCATCCGCGAGGGTGCGTTGCGGTGTCTTGAGCCCGGCAGCCGCGAGAGCGCAGTCGATCCGGTTCAACATCGGCAACAGTTGGTTGACGTCGCTGGTTGCTTGGGTGACATAGCTGGCCACGATGACCTGGGAGAACTCATCAGCTGCAGCCTGCGCGTTGTAGGCGTAGGCGAACCCGCGGTTCGTTTTCATCATCCGTGCGTCACGATCCGTGAACGACCGCTGTGCTTTCGACCTCGGCTCCGCCGACTCCGCAGCCGCCTCAGCAGCGTCGTTGATTTCGTCGTCGGACTTGCCAGCCTTGCGTGCCTTGTCCGCTGCTGCAGCGGCAGCACGTTCGGCCGCTTCGGCCTCGAGTGCTGCTTTGGCTTCGCGCATCTTGGCCAGGCGGCCCTCACGGGTGGCCAACTCGGCGGGGAGTTCATCACCGCGACGATCCGCCCCGAACTCGGCATCCTCGGCAGCATCAACGGCTTCAGCCTCGGCCAACAATCTGGCGACTTCGGCTTCGACTTCAGGGATTCGTGTCACGAGGCGACCGTAGGACATGGCGGTGTGTTTCGATGCTGACGCCTCCAACTTGGTGCCATCCAACGCAACCCGACCCAACTTGACCAACCCGGCGTTCGCGCACAACACCAACACCTGCGCGAACAGATCATCCAACGCTTTCAGGTGGCGGCGACGGAACCTCGACAGCGACCGATAATCCGGTGCCGTGTTCGCCGACAACCACCGAAACGCCACATCGGTCTGGCAGCGGCGTTCGATCTCACGTGACGACGTCACCCCAACCGAATACGCGTAAACAACCAGTTTCAGCATCATGCGCGGATCCAACGGCGGCGCCCCCGTCGCATTCCGATACGACGCGTAGATCGACGACAAATCCAACATGTCATCAACGACCTCGGACACGAACCGGGCGGTGTGCCCCTCGGGCAGCCAATCATCCAACGACGGCGGCAACAGAAACGACTGGGCCTGGTCATAGGCCCGGAACTTCTTGACCACACCCACCGGCGACGGCGTCACCTCATCACACTCGGCCACCTCGAACAACCGGCCCTCGTCTACCTCATCGACCATCCACCAAGTTTTCCACGCGCCCCGCCCTCACATCGCGATACTGACCCACGG
>DAORTY010000323.1:0-2929 GCA_035432905.1 Ilumatobacteraceae bacterium
CCTGACGCCACCAGGAATCACACCGCTGATTCCCACCACGTCACGGGACGCAATCAATCGCGAAAGACCAGATCAGATGGCACGAGACGGACGCAGCAGCACCAGCCAACACCGCTTCAACGAGAGTTCAAGTCCCCCCTCGCCCACCAAAGGACCCCAGCTCAGCTGGGGTCTTTTCGCGTCTGCGAGGCCCCGATCAGCTCCGAGAGCTGCGCGGCGACGGCCACTGCCCGCGTGTCCGGTCCCGGTTCATAGTTGACGTGTTGGCCCCGGTAGGCGTGTTCCAGTTCCGGGACTGGCTCCGGTAGCTGGGCGACAGTGGTTCCGGTAGCTGTGTGACGCGCGTGTGTTCTTGTCTGCTGGTGCTGAGCCCTCTTCGATGGTGACGTTCGTCGTCGCTATCGGTCTGGGGAGGGTCATCGTGTTGGTGGAGCTGGGGCTTGTGGAGCCGCGATATCAGGCAGTGCTCGAGGTGCTGCAACAGGGTGCGACCGTCACGGAGGTGGCGGTCCGGTTCGGGGTGACGCGCCAAACGGTGCATCGCTGGCTGCGCCGCTATGCCGCTGGAGGGTTGGCTGCTCTGGCGGATGGTTCGGAGCGGCCGTTGTCATGTCCGCATCAGATGCTCCCGGAGTTGGAAGCGAGGATCGTGGAGCTGCGCCGGACGCATCCGGGGTGGGGTCCGCGCACGATCCTGTTCCGGTTGGAAGCAGAGCGGGTGGTGCCGTTGCCGGGTCGTTCGTCGGTGTATCGGTGTCTGGTCCGTCACGGTCTGATCGAGCCCGAGGCCCGCCGCCGGAAGAAGGTCGATTACAAGCGGTGGGAACGCAGCCGGGCGATGGAGCTGTGGCAGATGGATGTCGTTGGTGGTGTGCGGCTGGTGAACGGGTGGAAGGCATCGATCGTGTCGGGCATCGATGATCACTCCCGATTCATCATCTCCGCGCACGTGGTCGAGCGGGCGACGGCGCGTCCGGTGTGTGAGGCGCTGACGAAAGCGATGCGCGCCTTCGGTGTGCCGCAGGAAGTGTTGACCGACAATGGCAAGGTGTTCACCGGCCGGTTCGGTCCAGGGTCGGGTGAGGTGCTGTTCGACAGGATCTGTCGGGAGAACGGCATCAAGCACATCCTCACCGCGCCTCGCTCGCCGACCACGACCGGCAAGATCGAGCGGTGGCACAAGACGATGCGCCGCGAGTTCTTGAACGGCAAGGTGTTCGAGTCGATCGCCGACGCCCAGGCGCAGCTCGATGCGTGGGTGCACGAATACAACCACGACCGCCGCCATCAAGGCATTGGTGACGTTGTTCCGTGGGAACGGTTCCGTCTCGCCGGCCGTGACGGTGTCGAGCCGGTCGTGCGCGCGGATGAGCCGGTGACGACACGTCGGGTCGGCAAGACCGGCAAGATCAGCTTCGCCGGTGAGCTCTACCCGGTCGGGGTGTGGCTCGCCGGCGAGACCGTCGATGTGTCGGTCGCAGATGGGTTGGTGTCGATCCACCACCGTCAGGTGCTCGTGGCCACACATGCCCAGCGGCATCGTCCGTCGAACGAGTCCAAAGCGCTCCGACGCAAGGCGACAGCCAAGCAGCCGCGACCGCGCCAGGCGACCGTCGGTCAGAGCGTGACCCGCAAAGTCGACTCATCCGGCAACGTCTGTTTTGCTGCCACGACATATCGGGTCGGCAACGCTCACAAGCGTCGACAGGTCCAAGTCGCGATCGTCGGCAACACCGTCGAGATCTCCGCCGGCGGCGAGATCCTTCGCGTGCACCCGATCCGCCACGACCGCTCCCGCGAACACGGCGCCTTCGCCAACGCCGGCGGCAGACCCTCACGCACCAACGCCGCCTAACCCCTCACCCGAGTGGAACACAACTACCGGAGCCAACACGGAACACGGCTACCGGGACTTGACAACGGCCACTGCCCGCGGGCATGCGACGTCAGCTGATCGGCGACAGCTCACCACCACCGCAAGAGTGACGACATCCCGGCAAGCACGAACGACGCCACCACCAGGATCGCCGTCCAGCGAACGGTTCTGCTCCGTCGGATCGGTTCGACATCGCACTCGTCGACGTCCCAATCGTCGTAGAGGTCCTCCGGGTCGCTGGCCACGGACCGAGCGTATGGGGAGCTCCGCACGGTGAGAGTTCACACCTGACACCACATCGTCCGCGACTGGCGTTCATCGCCCAGAGTTGTCGCCCACGCCGGTCAGTTGATCCTTGATCGACTGCATCTACAGGAACCGACCAAATGCGCCCGCGTCAGGGCATGACAACGCCCGACACCCTTGTCGGCGTGAGCTGGAACATCGCTCTACCCGGGGCCTCGAGCACGGGTGCAATGGCCTCGCGTGCCCATGCGTAGTCGGGGTGATCAGTCGTGTCGAGGATGAGTTGACGCAGGTCCGCAGGGTTGTCGGCGTGGATCACCACCTCCCCCTCGACCGTCACGAACGACCACGGCTCGTGCGGGTTCAAGACGGTGAGGGCACATCGCGGATCGCGCACCAGCGAGCGGCCCTTCCATCGATCCAGGCTGGTCGAGAAGAACAGCTCGTCGCCACGACGGGCGAATGAGATCATCGACGTCGATGGAGTCCCGGCCGCTCGAACGGTGGCCAGCAGCGCGATCACGCTGCGCCCGATGAACTGGTCCTGCGCTTCGGTACCGATCATGCCGACTCCTTCAACGACGAACGTACCTCGTGAGGGCCGCCGGTCATGCGGCCCGAGCCTTCTTCAACAAGCCTCCAACAACCTGCGCGCCGCGCCGACAAGGCTGTGACACGCTTCCCAAATGGCAAGCAGCGCTGACACCATCACCCAGTCCGTTCGCCTCACGCTCGAGAGTGCGTGGCAACCGGTGAACGACCTGCGCACTCGGCTCACCGCCGACGCGTACTTGTGGGAGCCGGCCG
>DAORTY010000324.1:0-2928 GCA_035432905.1 Ilumatobacteraceae bacterium
CGTATGGCGTTCACGGGGTTTCCTGACGAGGCGTTCGACTTCTACGAGCGTCTGGCCGCCGACAACTCGCGGCCGTTCTGGCAGGCCAACAAGAGCGTCTACGAGCAATCCGTCCGTGGCCCGATGGTGGCGTTGACGGAGGCGCTGGGCGAGTACGGGCCGTTCCAGATCTTTCGGCCGTATCGCGACGTCCGGTTCGCGAAGGACAAGACGCCGTACAAGGAGAACATCGCCGCGGTCGGCGAGACCGAGGGCGGGGCGAGCCTCTACATCCAGATGGGCGCCGGCGGCATCCTCACCGGGTGTGGCTACTACGGCATGGCAGCAGACCAGTTGGAGCGTTTCCGAGCCGCGATCGATGCCGACGCGACCGGCAGCGAGCTTGCCCGTCTCGGCACTGCCGTCGAGGCGAAGGGCCAGCGCCTGGGGGCGATGAGCGAGCTGAAGACGGCGCCGCGCGGCTTTCCGAAAGATCATCCCCGCATCGAGTTCTTGCGTCGCAAGGGGCTGTTCGCTGCGCAGGACTGGCCGCTCGCCAAGTGGATGCACACCAAGCAGGTGGTCACCAAGATCACTACCGCGTGGGCTGTGGCGCGGGATCTCACCGACTGGCTCGACGCCCACGTCGGGCCCAGCACGTTGCCGCCGCCCGACGCCTACGAGCGGTAACCGACGACGCTGGGCCCAATTGTCAACGCCTGGGCGACATTCGCGGCCTGCGTCAGGCGGCCGGGAGCCAGACGAGGGAGAGCTGGGTGACCTTCACGTCGCTCTTCTCCAGCGTCACCGGCATGGTGGTGATGTTCTTGGCGATCGTCATCCACTTGACGTCGATGTCGGTCACCTCCTGTGTCAGCTGACCCTCGAGGTCTTCCATCTGCTGGTGCAGCAACTGGATCTTGCCCTCGGCGGCGTCCAACCGTTCACCGGCCGCGGAGGTGCGACCACGCTTGCCGGCGGCGCTGCCGCCCTTGCGCAACACCGACCCGAGCATGCCGCCGCGTGACTTGCGACCACCGAACAGGTCGCCAAGGATCGAACCGGCGGTCGAGAAGATCTCGTCGTTGCGACGACCCTTCTGTTCGGCCTCGAGCACGTTGGCACGGCCCTCGGCCGCATGGATCTGAGACTGCAGCGACGTGACCTTCGTCTGGTACTTGTCGCGCAGCGCCGCTGTCGCCTTGTCGCCCTGGGCGTCGGCTGCCTGGTAGCAGCGCTTGTAGAACTCGTCGGGTGTCTCGCCCGGTCGGCTGTACAGCTTGAGATCCTTGTTGACCTGCAGTTCGAGACTGCGGCTGCGCACGAGAAAATCGATGAGGTCGCGCTCGACGCTGGTCCAGAACGTCTTGTTCTTCAGCGGTGCCTTGGAGAGCTGGTAGGTGATACCGGGTGGTGTTTCGACGCGCAAATCGCGGTCGTCGTAATCGACGCCCTTTGCAAGTGACGTGTCCACCTGCTCGGCCAGCGGATAGAGCACGGCCTCGTACTCCTCGTCGTGAATCAGATCGGCCTTGTCGTCGTCGTAGCGAAGCGCAACGCGAGCGACGATGGCCGGCTCGTAGCGGGTGCCACGAGGTTTGCCGCCGACCTCCGAGAGCCACGGCGCGGCCACATCGGCCCAGCGGATGGCAACTCCAGGGGCGACTTCCTGCATCAGCGGCGACTCGTCGGCAGCGAGGTCACCCGGTGGGGGCGGCGCAGGAGACGGAGCTACGCCGATCGTCGGTGGCGGTAGCGCAGCCGGAGCGGCCGCTGTTGGCGCTGCATCGACCGGCGACGCCACGACGCCCCTCTGGCCGACCATCAGCACCGCGATCTGGTCACGCGTGAGAGGACCGCGCAGGTAGCTCATCGCCCAGCGGCTGGTGAACACCTCGGGCTGGTCCTTGCCGGCGCGACGGAGCACGAACTCGCGTTTGGCGAGGCCGCTGATCGTGTCGCCGACGGCCCCGACGTCCACACCGCCGGCGGCCGCACTCATGCCGTCGAGCAGGCGCTGCTTGTCACGGTCGGTCTGCAGTCGACCGATCATCCAGGTGCCGGCGTTCGAGATCGCCTTGTAGTCGATGTCGACCGGGTTCTGAGTGCTGAGCACGACACCGACGCCGAACGCCCTGGCCTGCTTCATCAGCGTCATGATCGGCTTCTTGGTCGGCGGCATCGCGGTGGGCGGCAGGTAGCCGGCCACCTCGTCCATGTAGAGCAGCGCACGCAGGTCGGTGGTGCCGCTCTGGCGGCGCATCCAGGTGACCAGCTTCGACAGGATCAGCGTGGTGGCGAACTGCCGCTCCTGGTCGCTGAGGTGGGCGGTCGTGACGATGGCACAGCGCGGCTTGCCGTCGGGCGTGTGCAGCATGGCCCCGATGTCGAGCTGTGGCCCCATCATCCAGGCGGCGAACGACGGGGAGGCGAGCAGCCCGTTGAGTCGCATCGCGAAGGCCATGCGATCCTTGGGCGGGAAGAACTGATCGAGCTCGAAAACACCGAGCTTGCGGATCGGTGGGGTCAAGACCATGCCGACCAGCGTGGGCAGGTCGAGGCTGCGCTGCGCGTTCCACTCGTTGAGAATCAGGTTGGACAACAAGATGTGTTCGCGGCTGCTCAGCGGGTCGGACTCGATGTCGACCAGGCCGAGCAAACCCGACACGTAGCCTTCGATTTCATCGCCGACGATCTCGGGGTCGGAGCCCGCAGCAGGCGCCTGTAGCGAGCCGACGATGTTCAACCCGATGCCGGCGTTCGAGCCGGGCGTGTAGATCGTGAACTCGGCCTTGTCGCGCAACGCTGTGATGCGGTCCGGCCCGAGCCCCCAACCGGCGAGCCCGTCCGCCCAGGCCGTGGACTGCGCCGCTGCGAAGTCAGCGACCCCGAGACCGGCCTTGGCGGCATCGCCCTCGTTGACCCACGGCTGGAAGTCGGTCGGCGCGA
>DAORTY010000325.1:0-2909 GCA_035432905.1 Ilumatobacteraceae bacterium
TGGGCCACCACCGAAGAACTGCGCCGCCTCGCCGTCGCCCAGGGCATGCGCACCATGCTCCGCGAAGGCATGGCGCTGGTCGAGAACGACGTCACCACCATCCCCGAAGTCATCAAAACATTGTTCGCCGCATAGGAGCGCCAGATGCCCAGGTTTGCATACGCAGCAATCGACGCCAGCGGTTCGTCGGTAGAAGGTCTCACCAAGGCCGACACCGTCGGCGAGGCACGCGCGCTCCTCCTCAACCAGAACCTGTACCCGATCAAGATCCAGGAAAAGCGCGGCGCGCTGCAGTTCGAGTTGACCACCGTCAAGGTGAAGAAGAAGGAGCTGATGATGTTCACGCGTCAGCTCGCCGTCTTCGTCAAGGCCGGTATTCCCATCACCGAAGCGATGGAGGTGATCGGCGACGAGACCACCGACGTGGCCCTGCAGCGCACCATCACCGAGATGGTTGAAGACCTGCGCAACGGTGGCACGCTGTCCGGCGCGGCCGCCAAGCACCCCGAGGCATTCCCCACGTACTACATCGGCATCCTCAGCTCCGCCGAACTGACCGGCAAGCTCGACGAGACGCTGGAGAGTCTTGCCGGCTACCTCGAGCGTGAGGTCGAAACCCGAGCGAAAGTCGTTTCCGCACTGTCGTACCCGGGCGTCGTCATGGTGTTGGCGTTCTTCACCGTCTGCGTGCTGGCCGGCTACGTGCTGCCCCAGTTCAAGCCGTTGTTCGAGGAGCTCAATGCGGACCTGCCGTTCGCAACTCGCGCCCTGTTGTGGATCGGCGACCTGTTCACCGTGATGTGGTACATCCCGCTCAGCGTCGTCATGGCCTTCGTCGGTTTCATGGTCTGGATGCGCAAGTCCGACAAGGGCAAGGTCTTCAAGGACAAGCTCGTATTGAAGCTGCCGGTGATCAGCGGCATCGTCGAGTACGCGATCCTCGAACGCTTCTGCCGCATTCTGGGTGCAATGGTGAAGGCCGGCGTGCCGCTGCCCGACGCCATGCGCACCACCACAGAGGCGACCAACAACATCGTGTTCCGTGAGCGTCTGCTCGAGGCACAATCCGAGATGATGGAGGGCGGCGGCTTCTCCAAGCCTCTGGCCCGCACCGAACTGTTCCCGGGCGCCGCACGCCAGATGTTCAAGGTGGGCGAGGAGACCGGCACCCTGGACAAGCAACTGGAAGTTGCCGCGTACTACTTCGATCGCGAGCTGGAGAGCCGGATCAAGAAGTTCACCACGATGTTCGAGCCGTTGATGATCGTCGGTGTCGGCGTGGTGGTCGGCTTCGTTGCTGTCGCCCTGGTGCAGGCCATGTACGGTGTGCTCGACGGCGTGAAGAAGGACGTGTAGCCCGGCCCGATTCCCGTCCTAGCGGACGAGGATGAAGTCGATGTAGCGCTGGCCGAAGAAGATGGCCAGCACCGTACCGAGCGCGAGGAACGGCCCGAAGGGCACAGCCGTCTTGCGGTCGCCACGCTTGGCGATCAAGACGGCCATTCCCGCGATCGCCCCGGTGACGAAGCCGAAGAACAGTCCCACCGGCGCCAGGCCCGGGTTCAGCCAGCCCAGGTACGCACCGAGCAACGGTGCCAGCCGCACGTCTCCGTCGCCCATTCCGCCGCGCGACGCCACGTAGATCAGTCCCATCAGCGCCAACGAGATGGCGGCTCCCAGCAGCATCATCCACAGGCGCTCAGGGGTGTGTTCCACGAGGGCGGCCACCACCAGCAGCGGCACGCCGATGGCTGCGGTGGCATAGGTGATCTCACGCGGCAGGCGACGGGAGTGGAGATCGATCCAGCTCAGCGCCACCAGACCGGCCATCAGCACACAAAAGGCCGGGGTGCGCCACGACAGGCCGAAATGCCACGCGGTGAGGCCGAACAGAAGGCTTGTTGACAACTCAAGGACCAGCGGTTCGATGCCGATACTCGTATGGCACTTTCGGCACTTGCCGCGAAGCACCAGCCAACTCAAGACAGGTACCAGATCGCGGGGGCCGAGGCGCAGGCCACAGTTCCCACACGCCGATCCGGGTTGCACGATCGACGCCCCGCGTGGGACGCGGTCGACCACCACGGTGAGGAACGAACCGAAGAGAAGCCCGTAAAGGGCTGAGATAGCAATCGTCATATGCGCAAGGTCCGCCTCGGTCAGCGAGCGGAGTCACCGGAGGATAGCCCCATGTTCAATCCAGATCCGATGTTGGTCACGCTGCTGCAGGCAACCGTGGCTGCGGGCGCCTCCGACCTTCACCTCACCGTCGGCCGACCGGCCACCGCTCGCCGTGACGGCGTGCTGGTGCCGTTCGAAGGCGTGCAGATGATGCAGCCCGAGGACACCGAGAAGATCGTGATGTCGCTGCTCACCGACGCGCAGAAACTGGAGCTGGAGCACGAGTCGCAAGTCGACTTCTCGTTCGGTCTCGAATCCATCGGCCGCTTCCGTGCGAACGCCTTCAAGCAGCGCAACAGCTATGCGCTCGCGTTGCGCGTCATTCCATTCCGCGTGCGTTCGCTCGAGGAACTGGGTGCTCCGTGGGCAGCCAGCGAGCTGCTCGACCGTCCCTACGGACTCGTCCTCGTCGTGGGGCCCACCGGTTCTGGTAAGAGCACCACCCTGGCCGCGATGATCGACCGGATCAACGAGACCAAGCCGCTGCACATCCTCACCATCGAGGACCCCATCGAATACCTGCACCACCACAAGGTGGCCATGGTCAACCAGCGCGAGGTCGGCACCGACGTGACCGGCTTCACCGAGGGTCTGCGCAGCGCGCTGCGTGAGGACCCCGACGTCATTCTGCTCGGTGAAATGCGCGACCTCGACTCGATCTCGATCACGCTCACGCTCGCCGAAACCGGTCACCTGGTGTTCGCCACGCTGCACACCAACGACGCCTC
>DAORTY010000326.1:0-2881 GCA_035432905.1 Ilumatobacteraceae bacterium
TAGCGGGGCGCGGTGCCGTTGTGCACGACCACATGCCACAGACGCTGCGTGTCGACCACGAAGCGGGAGCCTGCCGACAACGGCACGCGACGCTCGGTCTCGGCAATCGGTAGGTGCTCGTCGTCGAGGTCCATCAACAACATGTAGCTGTCGGGGTTGTCGGTGAGCTCGATCCAGGTGCGCAACACCCAACCCTCGTTCTCAGGGTTGAAACGATTGTTGTCGTCGCGGTGGAAGCTCTTCAGCGCCTGCTCGCGATCTTGTGGCTCGAGCTTGATGATGCGAACGCGACCGAAGTTGGCGCCGATGCTGTCGACGTAGCGCTGCAGCGTGGGCGCGAGCGCTGCATTGGACGTCCACAGGGCGTCCTTGTCGGTCTTGCCCTTGTCCCAGAAGCCACGGCAATCCAGTTGACCATCAGCCGATGCCAGTGGGGCGAAGTTGGTGTCGCCGCCGCTCTTCCAGTTGAGGTACTCGAGGCCTTCCCACTCCTGCGCGGATATCGGCTGATCGAACGGTGCGAGGGCGACAAAGCCTTCGGACTCCACCGCTGGGCAGATGTAGTGGTTCGTGCGGACGGGGATTTCCACACTCCAGTGGTCTTTCGTTGGCCAAAAGCTCATGCGGAAACTGTAACCCTGCGAGCCAAATCGGGCTAGGGCATCCGCAGGTGTCACCGGTCACTCGCGCGAAGTATCACGCACCGATGGTCGTGGTGGTGGACGGCACCGTCGTGGTGGTGGTCGTGACCGGTGGAGGAATCTTCAGCTTCTGGCCGACCTCGATGTGGTCGGGATCGGTGATGCCGTTGGCCGCCATCAGCTCATCGATGGTGACACCGAACTGCTCGGCAATCTTGCCCAGACCATCACCCGACTTCACCTCGTAGATCTCCAGGTGGGTGGTAGTGGTGATGAACAGCGTGGTCGTGGTCGTGGTGGTGTAGATCGGGGGCAGCGTCTCGGTGGGTTTCGCGTCGTCACCACAGGCGACAACCGCTACCGGCAGCAGCGCTGCCGCTGCCGACATCAACACAAGCCGGGCCCGATTCACGCGGGCGAGCCTAGGCCAGTTCGGTGGCGAAACAGTCCGCGCCCTACTCTGCCGGCATGACAACGGTGCAGTTCCCAGGAGCCCAGGCGCCGGCGCGTGAGTACGACCTCGATGTGGGCGGCGTCCGCATAGCTGTGCACGAGTGGGGCGCCGAAGATGCCGACCCTCTGTTCTTGGTGCACGGTGGCTTCGACTTCGCCCGCACCTACGACGAGTTCGCGCCACGGCTGGCAGCCGCCGGCTGGCGCGCCATCGCATGGGACCAGCGCGGTCATGGCGATTCCGAGCACGCCGCGCTGTACGGGTGGGACGCCGACATTCGCGACGCGATCGGCGTGATGAGCCAAATCACCTCCAAGCCGGCTCCCGTCCTCGGGCACAGCAAGGGTGGCGCGCTGATGATCCAGCTGGCCGACGCCCAACCGTTTCGCTTCAGCCACCTCGTCAATCTCGATGGTCTGCCCTCCAAGCGGCCGATGAGCGACCTGGCCGACCACGAGCGCAGTCGGATGATGGCCGGCGACATCGCCGGCTGGCTGGACCACCGACGCACTACGTCCACTGCGATGCGCAAGCCGGGCACGCTCGAAGAACTCGCGCAACGCCGGGCTCGAATGAACCCACGCCTGCCGATGGAGTGGCTGCGCTATCTGGTCACGGTTGGTGGCCGTGAGGACGCCGACGGTTGGCGATGGAAACTCGACGCCTCGATGCGCATGGGCGGCTTTGGCCCATGGCGGCCGGAGTGGACGGCCACTCGCGTTCCGGGTCTGGGTATGCCGTTTCTCGGGGTGCTCGCAGGGCAGCAGGAGCCGATGGGGTGGGGCACGTTACCCAATGAGATCTACACCCATCTGCCACTTGGTGGGCGGCTGGAAGTGCTGGAGGACAACGGGCACTTCGTCCACATCGAGGCACCCGCCGTGGTCGCTGAGATGGTCATCGACTTCTTGGAGCGTGGCTGAGTGAGCACCGAGTTTCTCACCCACAACAAAATTCAGCTCGCGTTGCACCTGCTGCGCGTCGGCGAAGGGCAACCGTTGCTGCTGTTGCACGGCCTCGGCGAGCGGACTCCGGCGGTGGCGCCGACCTGGACGCACTCGTGGGCCGGCCCTGTGTACGGCCTCGACTTCACCGGCCACGGCGCCACCACCGTGCCGATGGGCGGCGGCTACTCGGCCGAGACGATGTTGGCCGACACCGACATCGCGCTGGCCCATCTTGGGCCATGCACCATTGTCGGGCGCGGGTTGGGTGCGTACGTGGCGCTGATGATCGCGGGCGCACGTCCGCAACTCGTGCGCGGTGCGGTGCTGTGCGACGGGCCGGGTCTGTGGGGCGGTGCCACCGGGCCCACGTCCAGCAGCTTCCATTCGGTCGACCCGCCGTACGGGGCGCCAGACCCCAACGCCCTCATCGATCTGTCGCGCGACCTGCGCCCGCCCGACTACGCCAGTCTGTTCGTGCGTCTCGCGCTGGAGCACAGTGGCTTGGCCGAGCCGATCACGGTCACCGCCGTCGTTCGGCCGCCGTGGCTGGCAGCCGTTGCCGGCGAAGTCGGCGTGGCAACCGGCACCCTCGCCGAAGCCCTCGCGCTCTACACCCCCTGACCCTCCCCACCTGATCGGCGGACTCGGTCGGCGTGACTTGATCGGCGGGTCAGATGGTGCGCTGGCTGACGTAGGCCGCGAGTGCGACCAGTTCGTCGCGGGCCTCGGGTGTGATCGGCGCTACTTCGATGGCGGTGACGGCCTGCACGGTGAGACGGGCGATCGTCATCTCCAGGTCATCGAGCGCACCGGTGTCGATGATGACCTGCTGCACGCGC
>DAORTY010000327.1:0-2880 GCA_035432905.1 Ilumatobacteraceae bacterium
GCACGGTGGTGACGCCCAGCAGCGCCATGAACCCGAAGTAGATCATCGAGTGCATGAGACCGGCGCCGGCGTCGCGCAACAGGGTCTGCATGTATGCACCGGCGCGGAAGTCGCGCAGGCGGTTCTTGATGTTCTTGCGGGTGGTACGGCGCCGGTCGGGGGCGCCGCGCTCCCAGTTGCGGACGCGGTCGGCGAACTTGAACGCGCCCCAGATGAGCAGCATCGGGATGACCGTGTAGAACGCGACCTGAATGGCGCCCGGGACGCCACCGAACACTTCGCGGCTGGGCGTCTTGTCCTCGTGCCAGTGCGTGAACTGCGGGATGATGCCCGACGCGAGCGTGAACACGCCCATGAAAATGCCGAGGCCGATGGCCAACTGGTGCGGTTTGAATCCCTTCAGCCAGCTCTTCGCGGAGCCGCTCTTGGCGGCGCCTTCGTCGGTGTCGTTGGCGGGAGGCGTATGCGTGCTCATAGCATCCGCAACTCTAGTTGGCAGCCAATGTCCAGGGCGCTTTCAGACCGCAAGGTGCCAGCAGGGCGGGCTTACATGTCGTCATCGTCGATCCCGGGGCCATCGGGGCACAGCCATGGCTTCCTCAGGCACACGCGTGGCGCGGGGCCCGAGGGGTGCGGGGGTGTCGACGGACCACCGACGAAACCGCAGATCAGGTTGGCGGTGCCGTTGCTGTTGAGCGTGGTGGTCCAGCGGCCGATGGCGAACACGAAGCCGTTGCGCCAGATCTCGCACTGGCCCCAGGTGGCCTTCACGCTGGGCACGTTGGCGCCGATCCACGCGAGCTGGCTGCCGTCGCCGATTTCCGTGTAGCCGCCGGGAATCCGGCAGGCGTTCCCGAACGTCTCATCGGTGAAACTGGCGATGCCCACCTGCATCCACCCGTTGCCGCGGCGCACGAGCAGAGGGCCACCGCTGTCGCCGTAGCAGGCCAACCCGCCGCCATCGCCGGCGCCGATCATTCCACCGTCGTCCCACCAGTTGAGCCAGCCCCACAGGATGCCGTAGTGGGCTGACATGGTGCTGTCGCTCTGGATGTGGGTGTCGGCTTCTTGCAGGATCGTGGGAAACGATTGGTTGTTGTTGACGTCGGTCCGGCCGTAGCCGATGATCGTGGCCGGACTGCCCGCATCCCATAGCCCTGATTCGTTCGGCCCACCGATCGCCAACGGCACGTACGGGATCACCCCGGGCGCGATCCGCAACAACGCCATGTCGTCGCCGTCGGTGCCGTTGCCGGTCCAGCCGGGGTGAATCTGGATCTGCAGTACCGGTGTCGAGCGCAAGTAGGCGCGAGACGTACTGAACTCGCCGTATCGGGCTGTCACCTCGCTCGGCGACAGCCCACCATCCACGCAATGTGCCGCTGTCAAGATGTACTGCGGATCGATCAGTGTTGCGCCGCAGGAGTTCTGGGTCGATTCGATGCGGACGAAGAACGGATACTCGCCTGGCTCGACGTTGTTGCCCCAAACGATCTCGCTGGTCCCGTCGCCGGGATCCACGATCGTGACAGGGTCGCTCGGTGCAACTGGGCTGATCGGGTTGTCGGCTGCCTGAGCCCCGATGGGAACAGCCAGGGTGCCGAGCGCGGCAATGAATGCGAGCAACGTGTGGGTGGTGCGTGAAGTGGTCATGTCCGTGTGAGCCGCTGCTCACCGGATGACAACACTTTCGTCTCTCCCAGCTTTGGTGTTCATGCGCGCCGGTGGCGCGTGTCAACGCCGAAGTTGTGGTGGGTGCTTCAGCCGAAGTACTGGCGGTCGAGATCGCGAATGCGACCGGCCAGGGTGGCGAGCAGCTTGTGTGCCAGCGCGGGCACCTGGTCGAGGACGCCCATGAAGTGGCGCTGGTCGAGCAGCAGCAACTGGCAATCGGTCTCGCAGGTGACGGTGGCGGTACGCGGCCCATGGTCGAGCAGCGACAACTCGCCGACCATCGTGCCCGGCCCGAAGGAGCCGACCTTCTTGCCGTTGCGCTTCACGAGCACGGTGCCCTCGAGCACGATGAACGCCTCGCGGCCGGTCTGCCCTTGATCAACGATCAACGATCCCGCGGGCATCGTGATCTCGTCGCTGGCTTTCGCGATCCTCTCGAGGTCCTTGGTGGAGCAACCCTGGAACAGGGTCGCATTGCGCAGGTGCTCGAGTTGTGCCTTTTTGCTTGCCATGTCGGGCACTGTAGCCCGGTTGTGAACTCGTGTATGACGTATCGGACCACGTGCGAGGTCCGTGGCACGTTCCCATTTCATCGGGCCCTGGACGACTCCTGCCGCATTCGTCGATCATCGTCGACGCGGTGACGGAATCAGAACTCGATGACGCTGCGGCGGTAGTCGGCTGGAGCCTCGTAGCCGAGCAGGTTGAACAGGGTTGCCGCAACGTTGGACAGGCCTGCGTCTGCCGGCGGGGCCATGTGGTACTCGCCGTCGTAGTTCGGGTCGTAGATGGCGAAGGGCACCGGGCTCAGCGTGTGTGAGGTCTTCGGGGAGCGAACCCCGTCGGCCTCGGTGTACATGACATCAGCGTTGCCGTGGTCGGCGGTGAACACCAGCACACCGTCGAGTTCGCGGATCACGTCGATGAGGCGGCGCATGCACTCGTCGATGATGTCGACTGCCTGGATGGTGGCATCGAGGTTGCCGGTGTGCCCGACCATGTCGCCGCTGGGAAAGTTGAGGCGACCGAATCGGTATTCGCCGCTGCGCAACAGGTCGATGACCGCGTCGGTGATCTCGCGCACCTTCATCGCCGGCGTGGTGTCGAACTCGACGTTGTCGGACGGAATCTCGACGTAGGTCTCCAGTGTGCGGTCGATGTAGCCCGAGCGGTTGCCGTTCCAGAAGTACGTGACGTGCCCGAACT
>DAORTY010000328.1:0-2868 GCA_035432905.1 Ilumatobacteraceae bacterium
TTGAGCCATTGGCAATACTCCGGCGAGAACCACGGGGCGCCCGGCTCCCACAGGTGAAGCTCGAACCACTCGTCCACGCGAGGGGCGACGCCGTACACACCCGGAGAGCATCCGAAGATGCGCCAGTTCGGATCGTGATACGGCGCGAGCCTGATGCTTGCCGGCGCGCTTCCGACCAGAGCGATCTGCATGAGGTTCCCTCCTCCTGCCCGCTCAGGTCGAAGTCGTCAGGCCGAAGCCGGACGCTTGCGACGACGTGCCCGTGGTCAGATTCATGCCGAGCCAGATTGCGGTCGTCAGACCGATCAGCTCGAACACGCCGCCGACCGACGACACCTTGACCGTCGTGAAGCTCGAACCCGCAGTCGTGACGATCGTTTCCGAGTTCTTCGTCTTGACGTAGGTCGGCCCGTTATCGGTGCAGCCCATCACGATCTTCTTGACGCCAGGGATCGGCGGGCTGATCGTGTAGACCGCGCTCGACGCGGCGCTCGAACCGGGGAGGCGCGAGACACCGTACGCCGTGAGGTCGGTTGCCGTGGATTCCGCCGTAGTGACGCCCATGCGAACCGCATCCGCGCCGACGAGGAACTCCGCAGGGCCTCGCGCGCTGCCGCTGTGTGCGGACGAGATGTGCTGCAAACCCAGACGACGGCCGAACAGGCTCGTCGTGATCTTGTCATGCCATGCCATGAGAAAACTCCTTTGCTATGTGCTTGAGTGCTGGAGCGCCCGAACCCGTCAGGCTGCGGTTACAGCCCACCGGGCGTAATGAAGATGTCCGCTTGACCGGCGGACGTGATTGCCGAGATGTAGAAGTTGGGCGGGGTCTTGATGAACCGCTCCGTGTTCTTCGGAAGGCACATCCCGGCGGCCGTAGCTGATGTCGTCGGGATGGCCGCAGTGGCCGTGCTCACGCCAATCGCGATGAACGCATCGTTTGTCGAGCGGTTCACCAGCATGCAGCCCTGAATGTGGCCCGTGCTCGGCTGGGCGATCGTTGCCGATGCGGCTGTAGACGCGATGAGCGTCGTGTTGCCCATCGGGCGGAACGCTTCAAACATAGTGGCTCCAGATCTGCGGCATGACCGCCAAGAGAAGTTCGGAAATCTCCTCGGCGTCGTCCTCGCGCTTCTTCGGGCGGCGCCCCTCCTGAACTCTAACAGTGATCGCCTCGGATTCACTGACGCCGAGAACCTCGCACTCCACCTCGCAGTAGCCGCCGGCAGAGGCCGATGCCGCACCATAGGCAGTCGCGGCCGCGGAGATGGAGATGGCGCCAGCGGCTTCAGACAGGATCACCGTCGCCGGATATCCGGTGACAGTTGCCACAGCATCCGAATCGAACGCTGCGGCGACAGTAGAGACGCCCACACCCGTAGCCGCGGCGGCAGCATCGGAGTCGAACGCAGCAGCAGCCGTCGCCCGGCCTGAGCCAGTAGCCGTGGCCGTGCTCGTGATGGAGCCAGCGGCTGCGTTGGTCGTCCTCGCAGATCCTGTGGCAGTTGCCGTAGAAGTGATCGACCCGGCGGCCTTGACCAGCGAGGCGCCCGTCCCGGTGAAAGTCGCTGCGCCCGCACCAGCGGCAGACAGCGTCCTGCTCTCCGTGGCGGCCGACTCAGGGAACAACTCCCGCGCCAGCCAAAATCCCGATCCAACTTTGGAGGCGTCGTTTGCCGATCCACCAGAGCCTAGGTTCGTCTCTGTCGAAACGGCACCAGAGCGGAACCGCAGATCCACGTCCGGCGTTGCTACCGCAGTGATGTGCGCGCCTGCTGCCAGCTGCGTGACCTCGGCCGCCGTCAGCGAGTCGTTCAGAACCACCGCGAACTCGCCGATGACAAGCGGCGCGTGAAACCCGAACTGATCCGAGCCGATGCGCCATGTTGATGTCGGAATCGTCGTCCCGCTCACCGCAGCCGTCTGCGGTGACCCGGCAGACTCGCCTTCTAGGCATACATACTGCTCGTAGCTCGATCCCCGCCTCTGTGTGACGACGACGACCGAGCGATTTACGTATGGAACCTGCGTCTGCAGCAGTTCCTCGGAGCCGCCCGTCGAGCGAATCGACGTGAACGTGTATCCGTCGTTGCCGCTGTTGAGAATCGCCCGCACCCCCGGAACAGTTCCGGTATCGGACATCTGGTCAAACAAGCCCCAGAAGCTCGACAGGATCTTCCCGGCCGACGGCCGAACACGTATTGCAACTGCCCAATCAGCATTCGGCAGTTCTGGGATCGTGACGGTGTAGTAGTTGCCAGAGTTCGTGCGTCCGTAGCCGCCGAAGTCGAGCCCGGTAAGTGGTGCGCGGGTGTGGAACGGAATCGGCCAGCCGCCGCGCAGCGCCCGAGTCTTGAACCCAGAGACGCGCTTGGCCACCACTCACCCCCGAACGGTCGAGAACGTGCCTGTGTAGTTCGTCGCCGTCGTCGATGGCTTGCAGACTTCAAGGAACGCCAAGCATGCGTCGTCGAAGATCCGCTGCAGTGCAATCGCCGTCGTCAATCCGTCCTTCTCGCACACGAAGTTGGCGATCCCGCACGGCATGAAGGCGAGCGGGTGTCCGATGGTGAAGTCGATCGCCCCCGTTGCCACCGCCGCAGAGCACTGCATTTGCGTCAACGCCGAGATGCCTGAGTCGCCAGAGGCGAGCGGGCAGAACCATGTGCTCGCAGGCTGGTCTAGCCGATTGATGATGTTCGACGAATTGCCAGTCACGCTTGGCAGCGTCGCTCCGGTGTTGCCGCTCTGATCGACGTAGGTGCAGGTCGTCCAGTTGTGCGCGGTCGCCGGCAACGCCGTCCGGCACTCGATCATCAGGAAGTTGCCTTCCGCCGAGTCGGCGTTGCCCTGCGTCGTGCTTTGGTA
>DAORTY010000329.1:0-2838 GCA_035432905.1 Ilumatobacteraceae bacterium
TTAACTCGTGCAGCTCGGGGAAGCTCGTCATTGGCACCCGAGCAGATTGCCCGCTCTGGACGCATAACGCAAGCCGCCGACGCGCACAGATCATCCGATCTGAGCGTCCCCTACGCCGGTTGTACGTGTGATCCACAGTTGAGCTGCACCTCGAATTCGCCACTCTGGGCGTTCATCATCGTCAAGGATCTGTTGGCCGCCAGTGGGCATATTCTCGTGGCCACCAACAGGCGCGTTCTTCGTGCAACGAAGTTCCACCCCGCCTCGACATGTTGGCGGTTGCCAGCTGGCACGAGGCCGCCCGCCCGCCCGCCAGCTGGCAACCCATCCACTATGTC
This sequence comes from Ilumatobacteraceae bacterium, assembly GCA_035432905.1. GTDB lineage: Bacteria > Actinomycetota > Acidimicrobiia > Acidimicrobiales > Ilumatobacteraceae > UBA668. The sequence goes on from DAORTY010000329.1 coordinate 339, forward strand.
GAGCGTCATCGACAAGCGTGGCTTGCTGACCCGGCGAGCCGGAGGCCAATGCTCGTGGAGATCGGACTCGTTGCTCGAGCGTTTCGCTGACCGCGCTTGCACCGTCGACTCGTCAAGCATCCCCTCCCGCCACTCATCATCAACACCACGAACCCGGTTCACGATCGCGCGATACGAATGCGTCCCCGCTGTGAGCCGGCCCACACCTGGCATCCATCCTCGCACTGAGGCCACAACGCGGGCACGGGCTCTCGGCGAGAATGCCGTCGCGCATCGATGATGCAAGGGTGTGACCCAAGATTCCAATGTCGGAAGCCATCCGCTGAGGGGACCGCTGTGCGCGGCCGATGGTCGACGAGCCGACTGCCGTCATCGTCCACGTCGGTGGCCCCGTTCCTATCGTCGGCTGCAGCGATGGCGGCATCGTTGACCTGCTCCAAGCACCCCGCCAGCCGAAGCTCGTCGGACGACTTGTGGTGATCGGAGCGAACTGCCACTGGAACGTTCTGTCCTCCGCGCTGTTGACCACCGGACCCTCACGGCGAAGGCCAACGAGCAATGTGGATCCCCCGGCGTGATCCCTGAGTCGACATTCCCGATCAGTCGAGGACCAGCTCAGTGCTCCGTTACTACGGTGCGTATCCAATCGGCGAGAAACGGGTCGAGTTCTTCGTGAGGGTAGGCGGTGTAGAACGCGGTCACGGCATCGTCTGGGGTGTTGAATCGGGTGGCGGCCCATAGCGCGCGAAGGTCGAGCGCGTCGTTCGGGGTTCGGCCACCAGCCGAGATCTTCATCAAGACGACGATGTCTGGCTCTGGCACCAAGACTCGCAGGCCGCCTGCCTCGAGAACGGTTTCGCAGGTCGTCGGGTCGAAGGTGACGGGTCGCCACGGGCGTGCCCGGTCGTTGAGCCAGTCGAGTTCGAGCCCGCGCCGTCGTGCAACCGTGGCGATGGCGGCACGGAGATCGTTGTCGAGTTCGTAGATGGTGTCGACGTCGGTGGTCGAGGCGCGTACGCCCCGGTAGGCGACGTAGGCGCCGCCAACCATGATGATGGTACGAACGAGTCCGCGTCGTTCAAGTTCGGCACCGACGTCGACGAGGTAGGACTCGATTTCGGTCCAGTCGAGTGGTCGGCCTGCGCCTGTCACGACGGTTTCCGTTGTAGTGCCGAGGCTCGGATCCAGACGTTGTAGCGGGCGACGGCGGGAGGTGTTTCGGCGATGGTCTGGCGAATCATTCGCGGGGTGCCGTCGGGGTGCCAGGGTTCGGGCAGCGCGGGGGTGTGACGAGCCCACGCAGGTGTGGGCGCCCCGGCCTGTTCGGCGAGGAACGCTGCGACTGCTGCGAGGATTGTTCGAGCGGTGGGGCTTGTCTCGGTGGATGGTTCACCCCCGACCAGGAGCCCAACCGCGGAGGGGTCGCGTTCGGCGAGGTCCGTGACGGAGCGCAGCATCGTCCAGTCGAGTTCGTCGCCCCCGGTGGCTGCTTCTGTCAGCGTGGGGATCGACGGCTGGGGCTCTAGAAGTCGGAATCCGGCGGCGTCCAGGAGACGGATCACGGTGGAGTAGGCGGGGTCGGAGTCGCCGAGTTCGATACGTGCGATCGTCGACTGCTCAACGCCCGCGCGCTCTGCCAGAGCGCGTTGGCTGAGGCCGCGCTGCTCGCGTGCATTCCTGATCAACTCGGCTGTCTCCGACATGGTGATAGCGTACACGCATCACCTTGCGCAAGGTGGTTGCGGGAGTGGATCGAGCGTCGGTCGAGGAACTCGCTCACCGTCGAATCGGGACTCGAGCAGTTTCCGTCTACTCGGCACGAAAACCGTGCCGAGTACTGCCGAGTACGTGAGCCTGGCGGGGCAAGGCGCACGGCCGAGTCGTTGGCCAGATCGAGGCCGAAGAGCTTCCCTGTGGCGAGGTTCATGGGGTGAACCGACATGGCACCGAGGTGTCAGGCTGTTGTGGGTGGTGTGGCGAGTAGGCCTTCGATCACGTCGGCCGCTTCGCGGTCGCTGGCTTGCAGGAAGTGGGCGTAGACGTTGAGGGTGGTCGCGGCGTTGGCGTGGCCCAATCGGCCGCTCACGGTGCGCACGGGCACGCCTGCGGCGAGCAGCTGGGTTGCGTGGAGGTGGCGCAGGTCGTGCAGCCGTACGCCCTTGAGGCCGGCTTTGTCGCACAGCCGTCGGAAGCCATTGGTGATCGAGTCGGGATGCAACGGCTGGGCACCCTCGGGTGTGGAGGTGAACACGAAGCTGTTGTCGTCGAAGTCGAACTGGCACTCGATTGCGCAGTCCTTGGCCCGCTCCAGTTGACGGGCCAACGCGGCCATCGTGTCGCTGTCGATCGCGATGTGTCGAGCGGCGTGGGTCTTGGTGTCCTTGATGATCGTTCCACCGGCAACTGACGCAACTGACCGGTTGATCGACAGCGTGTTCGTGTGCCAGTTGACGTCGGACCATCGCAGCCCGCAGACCTCACCACGGCGGGCGCCGGTCGC
>DAORTY010000330.1:0-2825 GCA_035432905.1 Ilumatobacteraceae bacterium
GTGTGCGGCTATGAGCGCGCCGCTCGACGAGCGGCCAGCTGACGAAGGTCGGATCTGACGCATAGCCCGCAGTGTTCGCCAGTTCGTCGGTGTCGTCGGCCACGCCGGGATGTTACTTCTGTGCGCCAGAGCTACCATCGCATCATGATTCTGGTGGGATTGACGGGTGGGATCGGGTCGGGGAAGTCCACCGTCAGCGCAGCGCTGGCAGCGCGCGGTGCGGTGATCGTCGACGCCGACCAAGTCGTGCGCGATGTGCAGCTGCCTGGCTCGCCGGTACTGGGCAAGCTTGCTGAGCGATTCGGCGCCGAGGTGATTGCGGCCGACGGTTCGCTGGATCGTGCCGCCCTCGCCGGCATTGCATTTGCCGACGCAGATGCGCTGAAGGATCTCAACAGCATCGTCCACCCGGCGGTAGGCGCAGAGATGAATCGTCAGGTGATGGAAAACGTCGCTACCGACAATGTGGTCGTCATGGACATTCCGTTGTTGACGGAGAACCCACGCGAGGGTCTGCAGGGCAAGATCGTGGTGGACATCTCGGTGGAGACGCAGGTGGAGCGGCTGGTGAAGTACCGCGGCTTCGACGAAGTCGACGCTCGAGCACGTATCGCTCGCCAGGCGACTCGCGAGGCTCGACTGGAGACCGCCGACTTCGTCATCGACAACAGCGGCGAGCCGGACGTGCTCGATGCGCAGATCGACCGCTTGTGGCACTGGCTGCAATCGCTTCCGCAACTACCCGCTGATTTCAAGTTCGCCGGTCGCAAGGACAAGGCCGACCAACCCGAGGCGAAATAGCGACGCGTCTCCAGGCGCCTGGCTACAGCTGAAGCCGACCGATCACTTCGTCGTCATCGAAGTCGCCAGTGGGCAAGAAGCCTTGACCCAGGTAGAACGTTTCGGGTGAGCCGGGGCCTACACCCCAGCTGGTCGTGAGTGTGCAGTGACCCCACTCCCTCAGCTGGTCGATCAGCAGCCTCAGCACGTCCGAGCCGAGACCTCGGCGTTGCTGCATGCGGTCGATCAACAGGCGCCACAGGTACGGCTCGGGGTGGTGCTCGGTGACCATGCCCAACATCATGAAGCCGACTCGCTCGCCGTCGGCGAGAATGCCGCGCATCCATGGCACCATGGTGCCGCCGTGGTACATCTCGGGGAACAACGCATCGCGGAACGTGGAGAGCATCGGCGACACGAAGCGCTCCTGTGAATGGTGGGTACGCAGCCGGCCCCACAGGTGCGCGTCGTCGGGTGTGATCACGACGAACTCCACCTTCGTCGCCCGCGTTCGGGGGCGCTGCATCCACTCCGCACGATCGTGCGCGAGCAGCGAATAGCGCAGGTCGTCGACCCACTCTCCGCGGGCCACACACGAGTCGCGGGCGAGGCACTCCATTCGCATGCCCACCGACTCCAGCACCCGCATCGAGGCGACGTTCTCCGGGTCGAGGCCGGCCTCGATGCGATGTACTCCGTGGTTCTGGAACAGATGGTCGACCATCGCGTTGGCGGCTTCCGTTGCGTAGCCGTGGCCGTGCCGCTGCCGTGCGAGCGTGTAGCCCATCTCGGCGACACCACCCCCCTCGTGTATGCACGCCGCGATGTCGCCGACCATCTCTCCCTCGAAGTCGATCGCGAAGCTGACCCACGACCCCTCGACCAGGTCGTCGAACGTCGCCTGCTTCGCCGCACCTGCGAGCGCCCGGTCGAGCGTGTACGGCATGTCCCAGTCTTGATACTTGGCGATTTCTGGGTCGGAGCGATATTCGGCCATCGTGGCCGCGTCGGCCTCGCGAGCCGGACGAAGCCGGAGGCGAGGTGTGTGGAGGATGACCATGCGGCGACCGTATCGGTCTTCGGGCATCGGCTCCGCAGGAGTTGTCGACGAACACTCGTTCGCCGGGTAGGCTGCGCAACGTGCCCGAGTTCAAGGTCGAGTCCCTCTTCCAGCCTGCCGGCGACCAGCCGCATGCCATCGCGAAGCTCACCGAGGGCATCGAACGCGGCGATCGTTTCCAGACGCTGCTCGGCATCACGGGTTCGGGTAAGAGTGCCACCATTGCCTGGACCATCGAGGCCACGCAGCGGCCCACGCTGATCCTCGCCCCCAACAAATCGTTGGCTGCGCAGCTGACGCAGGAGATGCGCGAGTTCTTCCCCAACAACCGGGTGGAGTACTTCGTCAGCTACTACGACTACTACCAGCCCGAGGCCTACATGGCCGCCAGCGACACGTACATCGAGAAGGACTCGTCGGTCAACGACGAGATCGACCGTCTGCGCCACTCGGCCACGGCGGCGCTACTCACCCGCCGCGACACCATCGTCGTTGCATCGGTCAGCTGCATCTACGGCATGGGTGACCCGGCCGAGTACCGAGGTCAGCTGCTCGAACTGCACACCGGCGTCGACTACGACATGCGCAGCATCCTGCGCCGCCTGGTCGACCTGCAGTTCGACCGCAACGACATTGCGCTCGGCCGCGGCAAGTTCCGCGTGCGCGGCGACACCATCGAGATCCACCCTTCGTACGACGAGACGGTGCTGCGCATCGAGATGTTCGGCGACACGGTCGATCGCATCACCACCATCGATCCACTCACGGGCGAGACGCTCAACGATATGAGCCAGGTGATGATTTTCCCGGCCACCCACTACGTCGCCGGCGAGGAACGTATGCGCAAGGCAGTCGTCGGCATCGAAGCCGAACTGCAGGACCGGCTCACGTGGTTCGAGGCCAACGGCAAGTTGCTGGAAGCGCAGCGCCTACGCATGCGTACCCAGTACGACCTGGAGATGATGGCCGAGGTCGGCTACTGCAA
>DAORTY010000331.1:0-2824 GCA_035432905.1 Ilumatobacteraceae bacterium
GAGCGTGGCACCACCACCCAACATCATCACTGGCGGTAGGGGATGCGCCCAGATCAGATGATCTGTGCGCGCTGAATCGCACCGCAGGCGCGTTTAGAGCAGGCAGCGAACGCCGTGGTGTCGCAAGCCAGCAGGACATCGAGATGACCCGACCCAGGTTCATAGCTCTCGCCCGCCACATCGTCGGTCCGATCTACGGATTCCGCGCGACGTCACAACTAGACCGGCTGCGTGTAGGTTGCTGATCCTTCGCTCTAGACAACCAAGGAGACAGAAACATGAAACGATCAATCACGGCCCTCGCCATTGCTACGGTCGCTGGCCTCTCGATGGCAGGCACCGCATCAGCGATCCCGACGTCTGGTGACTACTGGCTCGCGTCGGGCAACCCCACACACACCGACAGCGTCTTCTACACGGGTACCGGCTCGCAGCGCTCTAGGCAGACTTGCGTCTCAGCTGGTCACGGCTCGACCTACTACGGTCCGTGGGTGTCGGTCGCTAACGTGGTGTCGCACGTCCCGTTCAACTGCTATCGCTCCTCGATTTCGGCTTACGGGCAGCAGCTGGCGTAGGGAGTTGATGATGTTTCGCAGCCGGCTGTGCGTGGTAGTCGTGCTCCTGCTTGCAGCCTGTACCGACGGTTCGGTCCGGTCGACTACTGCGTCGACCGGACCGGGCGTTGACCTTCCTTCATCAGCCGACATCCCCGAAGGCCAGCGTGAAGCACTCGCCGATGGCCAAGTCACGGTGCAGGAGTACAGGTCCGCCTTCGACGAGTGGACGCAGTGCGCTGCAAAGGATGGCGGAGTCGTCGCGCCGTACAACGAGGACCCTGCGACGGGGCTCATCCTCTACAGCACGGGCTCGCCGATTGGTGCGCCAGACCAGCCCGACCTGTCGAGCCCGGAGGGGCGATGCTACGCGCAGACGTTTTCGTGGATTGATCTGGTTTTTCAGAGCAGCCCCGCGGTGCTCGAACACATCAAGCAACAGAACCTCGAGGTGTACCGGTCGGAGCAGCGTCCGTGTCTTCTGAAGAACGACATCGATGCTCCCGAGGACGTTGAGATCGGCAGTGCTGAGTACGGCCAACTCCTTCAGACGTTTGTCGACCTCACCAAGCGGGGGAAGTGCTGAGCCAAATGAGCGGTGTGTTTCGTCGGGCCATCCGTGCCGTGGCGATCGCTGTCATGATGGCTGGGGCGGTCGCGCTCACCATCATCGCCGTGCCTCTCGCACGGTATCCCAGTCGGCCGACTCTTTCGTTCGTTAACTCGCCAGTCGCGGTGGCGCAACAGACCACGGCGCTCTCTCGGGCCGCCACCGCCACGATCTTGTGGGAACCTGGCCGGGTCATCCGCACGGCAGTAATCGCGTCGGGCACGGTTACTCGTGTCGGTCTGGAGGCAGGGACACCAGCAACTTGTGGCGAATCACTGTTGCAGATTGACGGTGCCGACGTGATCGGCTATTGCGGCCCGGAACCGCTCTGGCGAGCTATCTCCTCCGCCTCTCAGGGACGCGACGTCGACGAGTTGGTGACTTTCCTGCGCTCGACCGGCTTCCTGGCAGGCAGCGGCGCACCAACGGAACCCGAGTTGACGCACGCGGTTGAGGCGATGCAAGCACACTTCGGTTATCCGGCCACCGGCACTGTCAGCCCGGCGATGTTCGTGTGGTTGGGTTCTGCCGGTTTCACGCCCGATGTTGTAGAGATCACGGCAGGGACCGCAATCTCGGGATCTACGGAAGTTGCCTCGTCAAAGCCTCAAATTTCGGCCGTGACCGTGCAGGTCGCGGCCGGTGATCCTCCGTCTGTCGCCACGAAGCTGGTGTTTAACCTCACGGACAGCCCCGGTACCTTCGATATTGCCCCTGATGGATCTGTCGCTGACGTCGTTGGCTTTAGCGCCGCCGCTGGCGATCGACTCCAAGATGCGAACGGTGGATTGGTGACGTCGCTTGGTGGTGTGGTCTCGCTGTCGACGCCGATCACCGCCGCCGCGGTTCCTATCTCGTCGATTGTTCGCAACGCGGGCGTGAATTGCGTCGTGCCTGTTGAGGGGCATCCGGTCCGAGTTGACATCGTCGACAGTCAGCTCCAGCTCGTCCTTGTCACCGGAGACCTGCTGCCCGGCACCCTGATTCAGTCTCAACCTTCGCCGACCAGCGAATGCTGACGGCAAGGAACCTTTCATACCGTCTCCCTGACGGCCGTGAGCTCTTTAGGTCTGTGGAGCTGGCACTGCAGCCCGGTGATGCTGTCGCCATCACGGGGCCATCCGGTACCGGAAAATCAACGCTGCTGTGGCTCCTGGGCGGATTGCTCCAGCCCACGACCGGCGCTGTCGACATCAGTACGCCAAACCCCCATCCGATCGCGTGGGTGCTGCAAGGGCTCTACTCGCTGTCGGCGCGTACGGTGCTGCACAACACCATGCTGTGCGGCGTCATCGACGGGGCCAAGCGATCTTCCATCGTCAATCAATCACAACTCGCCTTGCATGCGGTTGGGCTATCAGAATTCGCCGCGACAAAGATCCGTGCATTGTCAGGCGGCGAACTCCAACGAGTAGCCGTGGCGCGTGCCCTCGCGTCCGGGCGTCCCGTCATTCTGGCAGACGAGCCGACGAACCAACTCGACCGCACGAACGCGACGAACGTCATGCACCTGCTGGCTGAGGAACGGCACAAGGGCAGAGTCGTCGTCATCGTCACTCACGACACGGCTTCGCTGCCCGCAGGAGTCCGCCAGATGCAACTCACACCTGAAGGCCTCACATGCTGAAGCAGTGCTTCGGGCTAATCGGTGAGAGCCTTC
>DAORTY010000332.1:0-2808 GCA_035432905.1 Ilumatobacteraceae bacterium
CAGGCCGATCACGGACAGCCCGGTGAGTAGCCCGGTCAGGGCGGTGACCAGTGGGAGGGCCATCGCGATGAGGCTGCGGAACGTGATCAACAAGATGATCAGGGCGGCGATGACGCCGATCGCCTCAGATGGTCCGGTGGACTCTTCCTTGAGCACCGTGGGGAGTTCGCCGCCGAACTCGACCTGCACCCCGGCCGCTCGTGCCGGGTCGGCGGTGTCGAGCAGCGCGTCGAGCGTGCTCCGGCCCAGATCGGCCGTTGTGCCGTCGAACTGCACCGACGCGAACGCCGTGGAGGCATCGGGAGAGATCGAGCGGGGACTGGCGAGGGGCTCGGTCACCGCAAGCACATGCGGAAGTGCACGAACCTCGTCGATGGTTGCGGTGACACCGACAGCCAGCGCCGGGTCGGTGATCGCGCCAGTGTCGGTGTGGAACACGACCATCGCCGTTGCTCCGGCTTTCTCTGGGAAGCGTTCCTGCAACATGTCGGTCGCTGCTTGGGACTCGACACCGGGCACCTCGAAGTTGTCGACCGCGACGCCACCCACCGTTCGGTTCAACAGCGCCAGTCCCACGGCCACCACGATCCATGCCACCAGCACCAGACGGCGGTTGCGGGAGGAGAACGAACCGATGCGGTGCAGCCATGTCGACATTGCGATCTCATCTCTGACGAGGTGTCACTCAATGTACACAAATGTGCAGTCATTGCAACTATGCTATGAATGCAACAACACGGAAAGGGGTCACGGTGCGAACTGAAGGTCTTCGGGAACGCAAGAAGCTCGACACTCGCCGCCGGATCGAGGGCGCAGCGCTCGAACTGTTCGAACAGAACGGTTTCGAGGCAACCACGATCGATGACATCACCGCTGCGGTCGACATCGCGCCGCGTACCTTCTTCCACTACTACTCGACCAAGGAAGATGTCGTGTTGGCGGACTACGCCGCCCGGCTCGCCCGAATCACCGAATCGCTCGCCGGCCGGCCTGTCGACGAAGCGCCATGGACGGCGTTGCAGAACGCCTTTGTGGCCGTCGCAGCGGACTACGAGATCGAACGGCCCCAGCTACTCCGCCGGTTCCGCATCATGGCCACCACCCCATCGGTGTACGCCCGCAGCCTGCAACTCCAGGCAGGCTGGGAAGACGCAGTCGCGATGGCGCTCACCGACCGAATGGGACTCGAGACCGACCGCGACATCACCCCCCGACTCCTCGCCGCAGCCGCCTTGGCTGCAATGCGGGCGTCACTACGTCACTGGCTAGCGGGCGGCGGTACCACCGCGCTCCCACAACAAGTCGCACACTGCTTCGAACGCCTCGCCTCCGGCCTCGTCAACGACTGACCGACTGGATCCCAGGCCGGTCGGCGAACCCGCGGGGTGCCAGGCACCGAGCCCACGGCCTTTCAGTCGTGGGACGATTGTTCTTGGCGCCCTCGGCATTGTGGAGTCTCACCACATCCAGATGTGAAACTGACGGAGGTGTTTGACAAGTGGCGCCGGATCGCCCCGACGGTCAGGCGACCGGTCACGGTTTCGTTGGAGCAGCACACCGACGATCTCGGTGCGCGCCACGTATGGACGGCGCCAGGCGCGCGCATCGTTGGAGGCGACGCGATTATCACCGAGCAGCAGGTAGTGGCCCTCTGGCACGTCGAAGGTGCCCCGAAAGGAAGAGTGGATGGCGTACGGCTCAGCGACCGGGCGCCCGTCAACCCACAGCTCGCTGCCCTCGAAACGTAGATGTTCGCCCGGCAAGCCGACGATCCGCTTGACGATGCGAAAACCGAGCTCGCGGGAGTCGACCGCGACCACCGCACCCCGGCGGAGACTGCGATCGGATCGGCATCGGATAGTCCACACGAGCTGCCCGTCGCGAAGGCAGGGCGTCATCGATTCCGACTGGACGCGGGTCAGCCACAGGGCAAGGTGTTGCATCAGTGGTGGGGTACGTGGCCGCCGGCGTGATCGTGCCCGTCTTCACCCTCGGCGTACTTGTAGAAGTAGACGTAGGACGCAACGTAGTCGCGGGCCGCGTCGAGGTCGTCGACGTCGAACCCCTTCTTGCCGAGCACCACCGCGAAGCGCTTCTCCAGTTCGGGCCAGCGGTCGTCGGGTATGAGCCCACGCAGCGGCTCGATCGTCCCAGCCTCCAACGCGGCATCTGCTGCCACGACCTCGGGCGGCAAATCGGTGCCGGTCGGCTTGATCCCGTCGAACTCGGCGCCCTCACCCGCCCGGTGGACTCGGACGAGCGTCTCCAGGAACTGGCGCTCGGCCTGGTCCGCTCCGTCCTCGCCGCGTGCGGCGCGAGCCTTGTCGAAGGCGACGCGCACCTCGGCCTCTCCCTCGGCGTGCACCCACTTCAGGGCGATGTTGGCGTTGCCCGTTTCGAGCGCACGCCGAGCGTCCTGCACAGCAGGCCCGTCCTCGGTGTCGCAATGCGCGGACGCGGGCTGGACGAGCAGGGAGGCCCAGGATCGGGCCCCTGCGACGAGACGGCCAACGAGATCCATGGTGACTCCTTCGCTCCGGTGGCATTGCGCCGGCCACGTCACTCTATGACCGGTCAGCCGGTTCGGCGTCCAGATGTTCACGAGACCGGGCCGGGCGGGCCGACCGGGATCTCGGCCGCACGCACAACATCGAGGTGGTGAAAACCCCCCGGCTCACACAGCGAACCGAGCCCATTTCTTCCCCCACCCTTCCCAATCAGGGCGGGGAATGCCACTCGATGTCTGTCAACGGTGCAAATCGAGCTCGCTTGCCAAAAGTACATCCTTCCTGCTCACACTATATTTCT
>DAORTY010000333.1:0-2798 GCA_035432905.1 Ilumatobacteraceae bacterium
GTGTTCGGGCAGCTGTCGCAACGCATCACCGACCTGCGCGTGGTCAGCGAACCGGACGTGGAGCCGAACATCTTCGCTCGTGCCGTGCGCAGCTTCGGATTGGGCTACACCATTCGCTAGGTCGGCGACGGGGCGCTACTGTGCGCCCCCATGGGGAACATGGCAACGGTTTCAGACATCATTCGCGCGCACGGAACTGAACGAGCGGACCACACATCGTTGGTGCAGGGTGACCGCCGCCTGACGTGGGGGCAGTTGTACGGGCGAGCGCGGCAGATGGCAGGTCTGCTGGCGGCGAACGGAGTCGGCCCGCAGGACAGGGTGGCGTTCCTCGACAAGAACGGCATCGAACACTTCGAGGTCTTCTACGGCGCTGCGCTGCTCAACGCCATCTGCGTGGACGTCAACTGGCGGCTGGCCGCACCCGAGGTGGAGTACATCGTCAACGACGCGGAGGCCAAGGTCTTCGTGGTCGGCCGCGAGTTCGTGTCGGTCCTGAATGTGATCGCACCGAACCTGACCACCGTGACCAAGATCCTCGTGATCGACGGCGACGGGACGTACACCGACTATGAGACCGAACTGGCAGCGCAGCCCGACATCGACCCCGGTCACACCAGTGCTGCGGGCGATGTCGCATTCCAGCTGTACTCCAGCGGCACCACCGGCCGCCCCAAGGGTGTGATGCTGACCAACACCAACTTCTTCAGCCTGCTGCCGATGGCTAGGGAGATGTGGGAGCTGTCGCCCGAGTCGGTGAACCTGGTTGCAATGCCGCTGTTCCACATCGGTGGTGGCGGCTGGGCGGTGGCCGGTCAGTACGAGGGCGCCACCAGCATCATCCTGCGCGAACTCGACCCGGCAGGTCTCATCCGGCTCATCGGCGACGAGCGCATCACGCATGGTTTCGTCGTGCCTGCGGTCCTGCAGTTCGTGTTGATGGTGCCCGGGGCGATGGAGGCCGACTACTCGAGCCTGCAAGTGCTGGTCTACGGCGCCTCGCCCATCAGCGAGGAGGTGTTGGCCACCAGCGTCCGTGTGTTCAAGTGCAAGTTCTGGCAGGCCTACGGGCTCACCGAGACCACGGGTGCAGTGGTCAACCTGCCGCCGCACGACCACGACCCCGATGGCGTGAACAAGCACCGTCTGCGCAGCTGTGGCGTGCCCGGCCCAGGTGTGGAGGTTCGCATCGTCGACACCGACAGTGCCGACGGTGATCCGCGCGACTGTGAGGTCGGCGAGGTCGGCGAAATCTGGATTCGGTCGCCTCAGGTGATGATCGGCTACTGGAACATGCCCGAGGAGACCGAGAAGGCAATCACGCCAGACGGTTGGTTCAAGAGCGGCGACGTCGGTTACCTCGACGCCGACGGGTACGTGTACATCCACGACCGGGTGAAAGACATGATCGTGTCCGGTGGTGAGAACGTGTACCCCGCCGAGGTGGAGAACGTACTGATGGGCCACCCGGCCATCGCCGATGTCGCGGTCATCGGTGTGCCGCACGAAAAGTGGGGCGAGACGGCCAAGGCCGTGGTGGTGAAGAAGGCCGACGCTGAGGTCACCGAGCAGGAGATCATCGACTACGCCCGCGAACGCCTCGCCCGCTTCAAGTGCCCCACCAGCGTCGATTTCGCCGAGGCTTTGCCCCGCAACCCCAGCGGCAAGATCCTGAAGAAGGACCTGCGTGCGCCGTTCTGGGAAGGTCGAAGCCGCAACGTCAACTAGCACGTCGTGGTGCTCGCTGCTACCCATGACCTTCGGCACCAGGGAACTGAGCACGAAGGTTCGTGGGGTTCGGGATTGGACGATCACGCAGATCACGCAGATCAGGCGATCTGTGCGGCAGAGCGCCTTGCGTTATGCGCCCAGAGCGGGCAACATGGCGCGCTGGCGATTGGCAGCAGGAGCGCCGCCCCTGACCGCAACGTTCGCACGGCATAGGAGAATGAGATGGCTGTCGATGACAAGGTCGTGATCGGCCAAACTCACGGATCCGACGACGCCGAGGCGGTGTTGATCGGCTACCTGCTCGGGGTCGAGGCGCTGCGCGCTGGCAAACAAGTCCTGATGTGGCTGACGAAAGACGGCGTCAACGTTGCCATCAAGGGTTACTCCGATGAGATCTCCGTTCCGGGAGCGCCGTCGGTGAAAGACCTCCACGCCGAGTACGTCGAGAGAGGCGGCCGCTTCTTCGTCTGCCCCGTCTGCGTCAAGACTCGCGGACTCGAATCGGCCGAATGGGTACAGGGCGCTGAGGTCAAGGGAGCGCCGTCGCTGTATGAGTTCACCGAGGGTGGAGCCTTGACGTTCAACTACTGACGGTGCTACGAGTCGCCCAGTGAGATGCAGGTCGGGCCGGTGCCGGCTGCACCGGCAAGACGGTGCAGGATGCCGCGCTCGACCATGACTGAGGCGGTACCGGGGCCGTCACCGTCACCGTCGCCATCTGCAACTCCGTCGATGATCAGTTGATAGTCGCCACCGGTTCGAGGGTGCCACAGCAGCGACACGCCGGGCCGCACCCGCAAGTTCGCCCGTGTCCGGGTGCCGACCTCCATGATGAGCCGATCGTCGCCGACACGCACGTCGACCGACACGGCATGCGGGCGACCATCGTCGTTGACAGTCACGAGTGTCGCGATGGGGCCGAACTGATCGAGGGATTGGTGAACGTCGTCGAAGGCGATGTCTCGAGCCACAGCTGTGACGCTACGTCATTCCCGTCGGGGAACCATCCCGGGTCGCCAAAGAAGAGGCCGTTGGCAACGGGACTGGGACGTTCTCCCCTAGCCGCT
>DAORTY010000334.1:0-2739 GCA_035432905.1 Ilumatobacteraceae bacterium
GATCGCCCGCCACCGCTCGGCGAGATTTTCCTCCGGGCGACTTGCTGCGCGCCGTGCACTTCGCTCGATCGCGCTCTGCGCTCCATCTCCACAGTCCGATCCGGCACACGTCCAAGCCGTCATGTGGTACTCGGACCCGAGCGATAATCGCGGACCACATCGCTCGGCTCCGCGCCGCACTTCCGGCGATATGTAGGTGTCGGCTGTCAAGGAAGAGTTGGCGGTCATTCTGCGTCTCCGATCTCGGCGAGCAGATTGGCGAAGAGTTCGGCTCGGGCGGTCTGGTCGTTGGCGGCGGCGTGGTCGCGTTGGCGGAGCACGACGGGCTGGAAGGTGGCGTCGGTGGTGAAGTGGACGCAGGTCTCGCAGATCGACTCGTAGCTGCAGTCGAGCTGCGCGGGTCGTTGGCACCAGCCGTTGCCCAAGAGTCGGTGGTGGACCTCGTCGCGGAGGCGTCGCATCTTCGGTCCGATCGCGTCGGCGTCGAGTTCGTCGCCGGTGGTGTAGAGCGCTTCGACTTTGGCGGCGACGGCGGCATATTCGGCGGCGACCACTTGGTTGGAGATCTGGGCGTAGCGGCGGGTCATGTCCAAGGATCGGTGCCCGAGCAGCACGGCGATGACGTCGATGGTCATGCCGCGGTTGATGGCTTGGGTGGCGAAGGTGTGCCGGAGCCGGTGGGGGTGGACGTTGGTGGTGAGCCCGGCGCGGCGAGCAATAGTCTTGATCCAACGGTCCACGGCGTATCGGTTCAACGGTCCCTCGGCGCCGGACAGGAGCCGGCCGGGAGTGAACGGCCCGTCGCTGGCCTGATACTCGGCGATCAGGTCGACGAGGATCGGCTGCAACGGCACGTAGCGGTCGTTGTGGAGTTTGCCGACGGGGATCCGCAGCCACGGTTCGCCGTTCATGACCGTGACCGCGTCCGCCTCGAGGTCGCAGAGTTCACCGACGCGCATCCCGGTGCGTGCGAGCAGCTCGACACCGAGACGACGAAACAGGGTGGGTTCGTCAGCGACGGCACGCATGAACTTGGCGTAGTCGCCGTCGTCGAGGAACTTCGGCAGTGACTCGTCGCGTTTGGGAACGTCACCGAACAGGATCGGCACCCTCGCTGGGGCGTCGTCCCAGTCCCACTCGACGATGCGGATGAAGAACATGCGCAGCACCGACATGCGCCGCCGGAACGACGACTCCTTGAACGGTCGCCCCGGTGTTCCCGGCTGGGCGCGCTGCCACAGCTTGAACGCCTCGATGTGGGATCGGTCGATGTCGCCAGCACCGCTCAACGCCGGGTCGTGATCGATGAGGAACCCGGCAAGGATCCGAAGATCCGCCTCCGTCGCGCGCACCGTCGAAGGTCGCATGGACACCGTGATCTGGGCCAGATAGGCCAACATCGTCGCGGCCAGCAACGGTGCTGTCGCGTTGATCGTGACCCACTTGTCGGGGACCTCGGGCGAGTCGCCTGCGACATCGGGGGCGGGAACAGCGATCACTTGAGCGCCTCAGCGTTGGCGGCATCGATGAGATCGGCGGCCTTGCGATACTCGCTGGCGAGCCAGTCGTTCGTGAGGTGCAGATACACCTGCGTCGTCTCGATCGAGGCGTGACCGGCCTGAGCCTGCAACGCCTCGATCGACATGCCGGCCTCGCGCAGCCGGGTGAAACACGTGTGGCGCAGCTGATGGCACGACGCCTTTTCGAGACCGGCGCGGCGGCGAGCACCACGCATGATCTCATCGAGCCCGAACGCCGATAACGGCGCCCCCGTCGTCGGGCCGCGCAACACCACGAACACCGCATCGGTCGACGCATCCGCTGGGCGTTCCTGATCGAGATAACGCGCCAGGGTCGTGAAGAACCGTGCCGACATCGGAATCAGTCGTTGCCGGCCGCCCTTGCCGTCGGCGATGAACACCTTGCGCTCAGCTGAGCGGACATCTTCGAGCCGCAACCCGAGCACCTCACAACGACGCAACCCGCCCAGCAGCATCGCGTCGACCATCGCCCGATCCCGCTCAGTCCGCAACACCGCCACCAACCGATCCACATCGCCCGGTGACAGCACCTTCGGCAACGTCACCGGCGTGCGCACCAACGCTGCTCGACGACGAGGACCCGACCGTTGATGACGAGTCACCAGACCGCGTGGCACCGGGTTGCGCGTCACCGAGGTGTCATCACGGACCATCAGATACGCGTAGAACCCCGACACCGACGACAACCGCCGACGGATCGTGCGCGGCGACAACCCCTCCGACCGGTCGATCGACACCACCTTGCCGCCGCCATCGCCGTTGCGTTGCGCGGAGATGAACGCCATCACATCCGACGACGTCACCCGCACCGGGGTCTTATCGACGAACGCGAAGAACACCTTCAAATCGAACGCCACCGCGCGGATCGTGTTCGGTCGCGCACGAGCCCGCAAGAACTCGATATAGGCGTCCACCAACGGATGACCCACCGTCACCACCAGCGACCCATCGGGCCTCACGGACTGCACCACAACCGGCTTCCAACGCATCACGAACCCCCCACGATCGAACCCCCGGCGAGGCACCCTACGGCCCTCAACGACACCCACATATCATGCGAAGTCAGTCGCCTGTTCGGGCTCGAGGGGCACCGCATAATCTCGACCGACGATCCGCAATCTGCGGCGCCGAGCGCGGCGCACGACCTCGCAATCGGCATGACCCGACCGTCGCGTAAGTTCGCGCGCTCAGCGCGCAC
>DAORTY010000335.1:0-2701 GCA_035432905.1 Ilumatobacteraceae bacterium
GGCGTCGTCGAGCAACGGCCCGAGAACCTCACGCGCAGCAATCTGAGACTCGTTCGTGGGGACGATCAGAGGTAGCGGCCAAAGGTCGGCCCTCGACGCGACGTTGCGCCCGTCGAGAACGGCCGCGGCCGCGACCAGTGATTGGGCCTTGACGGCGCGTCGATCGGTGATCGGCACGCCGGCAGTTCGCATGGCACGAATTGCATGAGCGAGCGACGGTCGCACCGCTGAGAGATCGCACTCCTGACGAGCCGCCCGGAGACGGTCGAGGTGTTCGAGCGAGAGTGCCGATGACGTCGCTTCTGGAGCCGCGGGCGTCTCCCACGTCGTCTTCAGCAGGTCCTCCATGAGGGCGTCATCGATGGGCTCGAGGAACATTCGCACGAGGAAGCGATCCGCGAACGCTGCAAGCGATGGGTCGGTCGGCATGGTGTTGGAGGCACCTACGCAGAGCCGCAAGGGAACGTTCACGACCGTGCTCCCGCGGCGGAACACCCGCTCGTTCAAGATCCCCAGGAGTGTGTTGAGGATCGCCGTTGAACCCAAGAACACTTCGTCGATGAACGCGATGTGGGCCTCGGGCAGCATGCCCGAGGTCTCGATCTCCACCGTTCCCTCGCGGAGCTTTCGTAGGTCGACGGGGCCGAAGATCTCGTTCGGCTCGGTGAACCGCCCGAGCAGGTACTCGAAGTAGCTCCCACCGAGCTGATGGGCCACGTTTCGGACCACTTGCGACTTTGCAGTGCCTGGAGGGCCGACGACGAGGACGTGCTCGCCAGCGATGGCAGCAAGGAACAGCACCTCCACGAGGGCGTCGCGTTCGAGCAGTCCCGAAGCGGCCGCGCGGATTGCCTGGCGGACGTCGCCGGTGTCTGCCATGGAGTCGTGATTCATGGACACAAGTATCGGGCCTGAGCGGTTGGTTGGTGAGCTTCTTTCGCGTCGCTCCCGCGGTCCCGGGGCATTTCGTGAGTCGCTGACCAGGGGCGGGGACCTGAATCGGGACGTCCCAGGGAGTCCCTGGGCCGGATCGGGAACTCAATCGGGAACATTGCCGGGAACATCCCCGGCGATTTCGCCGAGTCGGGAACATCGTCGGGAGCATCTCCGGGATGTCTGAAGCGCACCATCCCGCGCCATGGACACGGCATTGCGGACTCCCAGCACCAGCATCGAGCGGGTCGAGACGGCTCACAAGCTGCTGACGATCAAGGAGGCGGCCGCAGAGATGCGGATCTGCCTCTCGCACGCTTACGAGCTCGCCCACGAGTACCTGAACAGCGGCGGCACCTCCGGGTTGCCGGTGCTGCGGTTCGGTACCTGCATGCGTGTGCCGCGCTGGGCGCTCGACGTGCTGATCACCACTGGTCGAGTTGTCCGCCTCGCGGACGCAGCCGTTGCCACCGACGGACTCCACCGTGCCAGCTGACACCACGAACCGTCTGCCGCACACGCCGCCGCGCCCCAGCCAAGCCACTGCGACCCACCCCGCGCCCGCGACCTGACCGCCATGCACCCCTTCCCGGTCAGCCCGAAGTTCGAAACCAGACAGGTGCCCGCGCCGGGCGGGGAGTCCCGGCCATGATTCGGGTCACCACCCTGTACGCCGCCACCGCAGCGACGACGGCCGGCTACTACACCCGCTACCTCACCGAGGCGACGGGTGAGCTACCCGGGCAGTGGCTCGGGAACCAGGCCGACCGGCTCGGGCTGCACGGCGAGGTGACGACCGAGGCATTGCAGGCGTTGCTGTCGGGATGCGACCCGGTGACCGGCGCGACACTCGGGCATCCGCTCGTCGATCGCACGCTGTCGAATGGCAAGGTGATCCGGGCGGTCGCCGGGTTCGACGCCACTCTGTCGGCGCCGAAGTCGCTGTCGGTGTTGTGGGCGCTCACCGGCGACGACGGGTTCGCCGAGTGCCACGACGTCGCCGTCCGGGCGGTGGCCGGTTACCTCGAACGCTTCGGCGCCACCACCCGTGTCCGCTCGAACGGGAAGCGGATGCACCCCGACACCCACGGCCTCACGATGGCGGCGTTCCGCCAGACCACCAGCCGCGCCGACGACCCGCAGCTGCACACCCACCTCGTCATCTCCGCCAAGGTCCAGACCGCCGACGAGCGATGGCTGGCGCTCGACGCCCGCTTCCTCAAGCGTCACCAGCGCACCCTCGGCGGCCTCTACCAGTCGGTGCTGCGCGCCGAGCTCACCCACCGCTACGGCGTCGCCTTCGAACCGATCGTCAACGGCCAGGCCGAGATCTCCGGCGTCCCGGCCGAGCTGCTCGCCGTGTTCTCGAAGCGCACCGCGGAGATCGACACGGTGATGACCGGCAAGGTCGCCGAGTTCTACCGGCGCGAGGGCTGCGACCCGACCCGGCAGGAGCTGGCGGCGATGCAACGCCAGGCCGCCGCTGACTCCCGCGCCCGCAAGACCGGTCGCACCGCCGACGAGATGAGAACGCTGTGGCGAGTCGAGGCGGCGACCGTCGGCGTCACCCCGACGTCGTTGCATCGATCGATCGAAGCCGCAGCAGCTAACCACCCGCCGACCACGCCCGAGCTGACGACGGCCACGGTCATCGACGCGCTCGCACTCGGGGCGTCGACGTGGCATCGAGCCGACGTGATGCGCACCATCTGTGATCTCGCCCGGCCGGCGCCCGGCGTGTCGGGGGAGCGGTGGGCGGCGTGGCTCG
>DAORTY010000336.1:0-2698 GCA_035432905.1 Ilumatobacteraceae bacterium
GATCGCACGCCAAGTCGACAGCCCGACGAAGTTTCTTCGATTCCTCTTCCTGCTCCTCGGCCTGAGCGGTGGGGGTGTGCCGCCGTGGTTCCAATCCACCTTCGGCAACACCGGCGACGCTGACAGCCACACCGCGCGGAGCCTCATCGAACTCGGCGTGTTCGAGGCATTGACCCGTGCTCTCGCTACCAACCTCGGAGCGCTCGAAGATCTTGGCCGACTTGTGGAGCGGCTTCGAACGACGCCCGAGGGCCGCGACACCCTCCCCGATGGCTTCGACGAGCTCTGGGATGCGGTCACCGGTGCCCAACTCTCACTGGCGAAGCTGCGACGATGACTCGCTTCGACTCCTCCGCAAGCTTGGCGACCCTTGCTGGCTTTCAACGGGCCACCGTGGATCACGTCGTTCGGCGCATGTACCACGATCAGGACCGAACGCGCCGCTTCCTCGTCGCTGACGAAACCGGGCTCGGGAAGAGCCTCGTTGCTCGTGGTGTCGTCGCTCGAACGATCGAACTCCTTCAGGACGACCCATCGGTGCGCCGAATCGACATCGTCTACGTGTGTTCGAACAGCGACATCGCACGACAAAACGTCAAGCGGCTGGACGTCATTGGCCAGCAACACGCCATCGCATCGCGGCTCACCCTGCTGGCCCGAGGCGCACGCCATCTCGATGGCGAACCCGTCGCCGCCGGCAAGGCCGTCAACCTTGTGTCCTTCACGCCGGGCACATTGCCCGGCAATAGCTGGCAGACGGGCACGCTTGATGAGCGCGCTCTGATCCACGTCATGCTCAGCGACCACTTCGACCTCGACTGGCCTGACCGTCGCTCCTCGATGCTGCTGCTGCAAGGCACGGTCGCCAAGCTGAGCACGGTCGAGAACAAGGTCGCATGGACGCGCGACGAAGCGGCGCGGAACGGCGGAGTCGAACCGAGCATCGCCCGCGAGTTCATACACGGCTCACGCGTTCGCGGCCTGCTCAAGGAGTATCGCTACTACCTCGACCTCACCAGGGGACGTCGAACTCGTCTCCCCGAGTACGTCGACGAGCGGGCCTCCGACCTGATCGGTCGCCTCCGAACCGAACTGGCCCGGGCAAGCGTTCACGCACTCGAGCCCGACCTGATCATCCTGGACGAGTTCCAACGCTTCCGCGAACTGCTCGATCCCGCGTCGACCTCGGAGTCAGCCGACCTTGCTCGGACATTGTTCGAGTTCGGAGACGCACGAGTGCTGCTGTTGTCTGCGACTCCCATCAAGGCGTTCACGCTCGCCGAGGACGCTGCCGCCGGCGAGGACCACGAGCGCGACCTTCGCAAGATCCTCGACTTCCTCACCGCGGGGTCGAATCTCGACCCAGCGTCCATCGCTGCGGACCTCGGCGAGTACCGGCGATGCGCGGTCAATGGCCTTCCCGTCGAGGTGAGCCGCCAACAGGTCGAAGCCGGCCTCACCTCTGTGATGTGCCGAACCGAACGTCCCCGGGTCGGTGTCCACGGCATGCTCGCCGAGGAGGACCATCCGGTCGGACCGATTCCACCCAACGACCTGATGACTTGGGTCGCGCTGCATCGCCTCGCCGCAGAGCTCGAAGCGCCGATCACTCTCGAGTACTGGAAGTCGGCGCCCTACTTCGCGAACTTCCTCGACGGCTACAAGCTGGGAGAGCAACTGCGCGACCGGTTGAAAGACGGGCCGCCAACAGATGGGTTCAAAGACGCGCTGAGGCAAGTGCAGACCCTCGACCATCTCGCCGTCGACCAACGGGAGAAGATCGACCTCGGAAATGCTCGCCTCCGCGTCCTCGCCGACAAGACCCTTGGGCGCGCACTCCACGAACTGCTCTGGGTGCCGCCATCCCTGCCGTATCACACACTCGACGGGCCCTACCGAGACATCGACCCCACAGACTGCTCCAAGCAGCTCATGTTCTCCTCCTGGGCAGCGACGCCAACAGCCGTCGCTTCGCTTCTCTCATACGAAGCAGATCGCCTCATCGGCTCGCCCGCCACCGCCGTGACAAGGCTCGAATACCGAACCGAGGGCGACCGACCAGGAGCCATGACGACGCTCGCCCTGTTCTGGCCGAACCCCCAGCTCGCGCAGCTCTGCGATCCGCTCGTGCTCGCTCGAGGCGACGGCGACGAACCGGTGCCCGAGTCAGTCATAGCGCAACGAGCCATCCAAGCCATCCAAGGCGAACTGCCACAGGGCGCGCTCAGTCGAGCGACCGCTGCCGAGGCTGCGTACTGGCAAAGCGCGATCGGGTCGTTCGGAGCGCCTCCGCTGTCCGTCGACGAGACCGACGCGATTGTCGCCTCGCTCACCGGTCAGCTGGAAACGACCGACGAACCCGACGCGCCCTCGCGTCTGAAGCTGCACGTCGAACTCGCGATGCAAACGTTACGCAGCTTCCGCATCGAGGAAGCCCCGCCAGATCTCGCCGCCACCGTCGCGCAGCTCGGCCTACATGCCCCCGGGAACGTTGCATGGCGGTCACTCGGCCGGCTTCTACGTCCCGGACACAAGGTCACCCCCGCTGGACACTGGAAGGCGTCAGCCACGTTGGCGTCAGGATTCCGTTCCCTCTTCAACCGCGCCGAGGCCATCGGCCTACTGGACAAGCTGCTACCTGACGTGAGAACGACGGTCTGATTTGGCCCCACTTTGGGGGTGTCGCGACGGTCTGAGT
>DAORTY010000337.1:0-2679 GCA_035432905.1 Ilumatobacteraceae bacterium
GTCGCCTGCTCGATCGTCTCTATGGGTATGAGGTATCGCCGGTGCTGTGGCGCCGTGTGAATCGGGGCCTGTCCGCAGGTCGTGTGCAGAGCCCGTCGGTACGCCTGATCGTCGAGCGCGAGCGCGAGCGCATCGCGTTCGTCACCGCCGGCTATTGGGACATCGACCTGCTCACCGGAACATCACCTGCATTCACGGCGTCGCTCGTTGCGCTCGACGGCACCAAGGTCGCCACCGGCAAGGACTTCACCGCCGACGGGCAGCCGAAGAAGAACATCGTCGTGGTCGACGAGGCGCGGGCACGATCACTTGCCGGCGCCCTCGTCGCTGCCGATTTCACCGTCCGCTCGGTGGAGGAAAAGCCGTACCGCAGCAGCGCCAAGGCACCGTTCATGACCAGCACCCTGCAGCAGGAGGGCGGCCGCAAGCTGCGCCTGGGTGCAGCGCAGGTCATGCGCATCGCTCAGGGCCTCTACGAGCGGGGTTTCATCACCTACATGCGTACTGACAGCGTGGCGCTCTCCGCCGAGGCGCTGGGGGCCGTACGAGCGGAAGTGCAGCGCTCCTACGGCCAGAAGTTCCTGTCGGCCGCGCCGCGTCAGTTCACCAGCAAGAGCAAGAACGCGCAGGAGGCCCACGAGGCCATCCGGCCCGCCACCCCACTGCGTTCACCCGAGGCCGTCGGCCACGAGCTCAACGGCCAGGAGATGTCGCTGTACCGCATGATCTGGCAGCGCACGCTGGCCAGCCAGATGGCCGATGCCAGTGGTACCACGGTCTCGGTTCGCCTCGGTGCGGTCACCGGCGGCACCGACTGCGAGTTCGCTGCCAGCGGCACCACCATCACCTTCCCCGGCTACCGCCAGGTGTACGTGGAGAGCACCGACGAGGCCGAAGCCGACGACGACAAGGAAGCCCTGCTGCCACCACTGACGGTCGGCCAGCACGTTCCGGTTTCCGATCTGATCCCCAACGGCCATGCCACCGTGCCGCCCGCCCGCTACACCGAGGCCTCGTTGGTGAAGCGACTCGACGAGCTGGAGATCGGCCGGCCATCCACCTGGGCGTCCATCATCCAGACCGTGCAGGACCGTGGCTACGTGTGGAAGAAGGGGCAGGCGCTCGTTCCCACATGGACTGCCTTCGCCGTCGTCGGCCTGATGGAGCAGCACTTCGAAGAGCTCGTCGACTACAAGTTCACGGCCCGCATCGACGACGACCTCGACGCGATCGCGCGCAACGAGGTGAAGAAGCAGGACTGGCTGCAGCACTTCTACTTCGGCTCCGACGACACCGTCGCTGCCGCCGATGCAATGCCGGGCCTCAAGCGGCTGGTCACGGAGAACCTCGACCACATCGACGCCGCAGCCATCAACACCTTCCCCATCGGCCTCGACCCGGACGGCAACGAGATCGTGGTCAAGCCGGGCAAGTACGGACCGTACGTCAAGCGTGGCGACGACACAGCCAGCGTGCCCGACGACCTGACCCCCGACGAGCTGACCGTCGAAGTCGCCCTCAAGCTGCTGTCGGCGCCCAAGAGCGATGAGCCCATCGGCGAGCTCGACGGCTACCCGGTGTTCGCCAAGAACGGCCGTTACGGGCCATACGTGCAGTGGGGTGCCCCCGACAACCTGCCGCCCGGTCTCGAGAAGCCGAAGATGGCCAGCCTGTTCAAGACGATGGTCTTCGAGCGGGTCACCATCGACGACGCCAAGGAGTTGCTGCAGCTGCCGCGAACCGTCGGCGTCGACCCCAACGACGGCGAGACGATCACCGCGAACAATGGTCGCTATGGGCCGTACGTGCAGAAGGGCAAGGACTTCCGCAACATCAACAACGAGGAGCAACTGCTCACCATCTCGTTGGACGACGCGGTCGCCATCTTCAGCCAACCCAAGGTGTTCCGCCGCGGTGGCGGCGCCAACATGGCCGCGAAGGGGCCGCTGCGCGAGTTCGGTGTCGACCCCGTCAGCGGCAAGCCGGTCGTCGCCAAGGACGGCAAGTTCGGCGTGTACGTCACCGACGGCGAGACGAATGCGTCGCTGTCGAAGGGTGACCGGCTGGATGCAATGGAGCCCGAGCGTGCCTACGAACTGCTCGTGATCCGCCGCGAGGCGATCATCGAGAAGGGCGGCACCGCCGGCCGCAAGGCCTCGGCCACCAAGAAGGCCGCAGCCAAGAAAGCTGCACCTGCAAAGAAGGCCGCCGCAAAGAAGGCAGCTCCGAAGAAGGTTGCTACCAAGAAGGCGCCCGCCAAGAAAGTCGCTGCAGCCAAGAAGGCCTGAACCGGTCAGCCGAGCACGACGACGGTCAACACGCCCAACGCGACAAGGCCGCTGGCTGCCAGTTCACCTCGAGTGTGGCGGTCCTTCAACACCCATCGCGACACTGCGAAGGCGAACAGCAGCTCCACCTGGCCCAGGGTGCGCACTTTCGCCGCGTTCTCCAGTGCCAGTGCCAACGCCCACCCAGCCGAGCCGCACACGCTCAACACACCGACGACAGCGCTCGACCTCCAGTGGACGATCGTGAGGCGAATCTGCTCGCGTTCGCGCGCCATCAGATAGCCACCGTGCACGATGGTTTGCATCGTGTTCATCACGGCCAACGTCACGATCGCGTGCATCACGATCGGCCCACCATCGAGCGCCTTTGTCGCACCACGGATACCAATTG
>DAORTY010000338.1:0-2665 GCA_035432905.1 Ilumatobacteraceae bacterium
GCGAGGGGAGAGCGCACCATGCGCCCGATGATCTGCGCGATGTGGGTGGCATCCGAGGCCGGCCGTTCGCTGTAGAGCACTTCAGCTCGTGGGCAATCCCAGCCTGTGGAGATTGCGGTCTTGGCGAGCACCACTCGCACCGACGTGTCGTTCTCGATCGATTCGGGTGAGATCCAATCGACGGACCGGCCACCCAGGTGCAGTCGCTCGTGTTCGCCGAACACATGAGCGATGCCGTCGTGGGGCAGACCAGGCCATTCCGACTCGATCACCTGCACCATCTCGGTGAGGTGCGCGTCGCTGGCCTTGTCGGCCACTTGCACCACCATCACCGGCAGTACCAACGGTTGGTGCTGCGAAGCCGAGTACTCGGCCCAACGGCGGTCGTAGTCGCGGACTGCTTTGGTGGCTTCGCGTAGCAGGGTGGTACCGAAGGCGCCTTTCTCGTCGGGTTCATCGAGGCCGATCTCGTCCTTGATCAGACCCGACGCACGTACCCGTTCGATGTCGACCTCCACGTGCGGGTAGGCGGTGCGACCATTGACACCTTCCATCGCCTTGGTGAAGCGGGCGATGGTTGCCGAGATGCCCCACACCATCGGCGCCGGGGGGTTCGAACCGGCGTGGCCGGAGATGAGGCGTTGCACGATCGTGGCGCGGTCGGTTGCCGGCTTCACGCCGCGGTGTGCTTCGTCGACCACCAGGTACAGGTCGGTGACGCCGGAGCGCACCGTGTTGGCCAGCACATCCCAGAACGAGTACTGGCGCAGGTTGCGCCCGCCCTGGGCGAGGCCCGAGTTCTTGGACAGCTTCTGGATGTTGATGAAGTACACCCGCCCGGCCGACAGCTCCGAATCCAGGAAGTCGTTGCCCAGCTCGATCAGCCGTGACGGCTGCAGCAGGTCCGACGCCGCGAGCATTTTGTTGCGAGTTTGGCGATTCAAGGCCGGGTCGTCGGTGACCCACAGGAAACACGCCCGCGGGTCTGCTTCCACCGCCAGATCGCTGGAGCCGTGGGCGAGCGCCTCGATCACTGCGGTCGCGATCACCGTCTTGCCGGCGCCCGTGATCGCGGAAAGGGCGAAGCTCGACAGCGCCCGGTCTTCCTGCCAGTCGCGACCGCCGCGGCGCAACTGCTTCACGCACCCCAGTGCTGCATCACGCTGGTAGTCGAACAACTGGTACTTCACGACGCCGACCCCCGATTGATCGCGAACGTCGTCAGGTAGTTCTCGTAGAGCCGCACCGCTTCCAGCCCTTCCGGCAACTGCTCGGCCACACCTGCGAACACGACCGTCGAATCGGTGACCACGAACACCACCTGCACGGAATCGGTGAGTGTGGCGGCGAACTCGCGCCAGCGGTCGGGGTCGAACAACACCCCGTAACGGCCCGCGGTTGCAAACGGCAGCAGTTCGCCGGCCGCGTCAGCTCGCTGCTCGATCATCGACCCCTGCCCGCCAGCCCGCGCCCACAACAGCGGCGCGACTGCCGCGAAGGCACGATCCAATTCCACGTCCACCGGGTCGAGATAGGTGAGCTTCAAGAACTCCACGTTCTCCTCGAACCCCTCAGCCATCGGGAACTCATCGGTGAACTTGTAGTCCCCCTTGATCGGGGTGCCATCCGGCGTCAACCCAGTCGCAGCTGCAGTCACCCGCGGACGTGTGATGTACTCGAAGATGCCCAGCGCCTCCCACTCGGCGTCACCATCACGAAAACCCCGCTCCGTCAACGACTTCGCCTCATCCGCCGACACCTCATTATTGGTCACGATGATTGCCTGACGGCTCCCAGAGTCCTGACGGTTGAGTCGCATGACCGCGTGGGCCGTAGTCCCCGAGCCCGCAAAGAAGTCAAGGATCACGGCGTCAGGCTTGTCAGCGACGGCGATCCTGACCGCATCCTCGACTGCAAATAGCGACTTTGGGAACGGAAACGGCCGATCGCGTAGAAGCTGTCCCAACAATCCGGTCCCGTGATCTCCGGCACTGTGCGACAGGTCTCGCCAAACCGTCGTCGGTCGAACTTCCTTGCCCATTGGAATGAGGACGATCTTTGAACCGTCAGCCCTCTCGCCCGTGACGATGTACTCGCCGCTGTCTGCCTTAGAGATCGCGGGGCCGGTCATGTACGCGACGGTGTAGGGCTGGTACTGATGGCCAAGGGACACTCGTACGAAACCGCGACTGTTTGCCTGCCTAAGCGACGGGGCAGTCAAGCCCCAGTTCATGTGTTTTCCATCCTCTCGGATCGGGAACACTGTCACGAGGCCGTCGATAGCCTCAACCTCCTCGAGCGGAACGTCAGGTGTAATCGATGAGCCGATCTTGGCAATTCGCTGGGTAGTTGGGTCGACGAAGATCGGGTAGAACTGGCTCGGGCCGCCCTTCTTCGTCCCCCTAGCTGATGCGACGTCGCTCCGGCGAAGATACGGCCATCGCACCTCTGAAGGAGTGTTCGATGTGCTGCGGGCTGACACTGCGGAACTCCCGAAGAACAGAAAGAACGCGTATTCGTCGACCCGGGCGAAGTCCGACTGGCGGCTAGCCCCCTTGGGGTTGATAGTGATACTCACCATCTGCTGACGTGCCCCAGGGAACGTTTGTTGGAGCAGCAGGCCGAGTCGCAGGTATTCCTTTTCGTCGATCGTCACGATCAGGAC
>DAORTY010000339.1:0-2654 GCA_035432905.1 Ilumatobacteraceae bacterium
TGACCGCGGTGGCGGCAGTGGAGGCGCAGATCCGGGCGCAGCGCGAGGCGGCGGCGTCCTGACCGCCAGCGTTCATCCAGGCCAATCGCGCGCAGAGCGCGCTCCTACAAGGGCGGTATCGTGGCCCATCGCGCGCAGAGCGCGCTCCTACAAGGGCGGTATCGCGGCCCATCGCGCGCAGAGCGCGGTCCTACAGGGTTGGCTTTGTAGGAGCGCGCTCTGCGCGCGATGGGCCTCGACTCACTCGAAGCCGTTCATGAACAGGGTGCCCGTGCGCAGCATGCTGCCGGCACTGGCCGTGCGCGCCCCGCCGCTGCCCGTTCCGCCGTTGTCGTTGACGATGATCGACAAGGGCACGTTGATCGAAGGCGATCCCGCCTGCGCGTAGGTCACGCGCGGCGTCGGGGCATGGAAGCCGTTGAGCGCCGACAGCGTGCCCGTGAGCACCAGGTTCTGGGTGCCCGAACCGGTCACGGTGACGCCAGCCTGGCTGCTCGCCGCCAGCGTTCCTTCCGGCACGCTCAAGGTCTGCGTCATCGATCCACCGGCCACGTCGATATCGCCCGCCACGATTCCGGTGATGGGCCCGCTGCCGCCGAGGCTGATCGGAATCACCGTCGGTGCCGCCAGCGTCGGCGCATCGTTCACCGCCGCCACCTGCAGCGTGGAGGTCTCGGTGTCCGTGCGCGCGCCGCCGCTGCCGCTGTTTCCGCCATCGCTGGCGCTCACAATCAGGTTGAGATTGCCACTGAAGTTGGCGACCGGCATGTAACCAATGTTGGGCGTGGCCAGGTATGCCGTGAGCGTCGTCGCGGTCCCGGTCAGCAACACCGAGACGCCGGGCGAGCCACTGATGGCGATGCCTGCGGCCGGTGGCGCGATCAGCGTGCCCTGCGCCACTGCCATCGTGACCGTGAGATTCCCGGTCCCCGAATCGATGTCGGTGAGTCCGATGCCGCCGAACGAAACGCTCGTGTCCTCGGTCGTGCCGATCGATGGCGGCACGCCCAGCACTGGCGGGTCGTTGACCGCAGCAATCGCGATACTGCTGTTGCCGCTCGCCGTGCGCGGTCCACCGCTGCCGTTGTGGCCCTCGTCATCGATCAGGATCGACAGCGCACGATTGCCGCCAGCGTTCGCCAGCGGCTGGTAACTCAGTCCCGCACCCTGCAGGTAGGCGTTGAGCGTGGCCAGCGTCCCGCGGATCGTGCGCGAATTGGCGCTGCCGCCCACCGTGATGCCGACGCCGGCGGCCGCGTCCAGCGTGCCTTCGCCGACACTAAATGTGGCAGTCAGCGTGTCGCTGCCTGCGTCGGCATCGCCGAAGCTCACGCCGTTGATGGTGGCGGTCTGGTCTTCGGTGGCGGCGATCGTCGAGGGCGCGATGAGCGTCGGTGCCTGGTTCGCGCCTACGGTCGGCGTGATGCAGCCCGGGAAGTTGGCCGCAATGCGTTCATGCAGGCGAGTCTGCTGGATCGGTGCGAAGACTTTCGCGGCGGAGCAAGCCACGGTACGTTGCACCTGGCAGTAGCTCATGAGCGTGCCAGTGACGTTGGGGACGCCGTTTATGTTCTGTGTCGCCGGGCAGGAGATTCCGCCGGAATAGCATCCCCGGGTCGCTTCGGAAGGCCAGCAACGATCGATGGTATCGACGGACGTGGGGTAGTTTCCCGTCGTTGCACTGGTGCAATGGGTGTGACTCGCACCCAGGCTATGGCCCAACTCGTGCGGCGTGACAAAGGTGTCGCTGGCGGCGGTCGCCCCGTTGAAAAGGAAGACGCGATTCAGGCTGTAGTGCCCGTAGATGTTTGTGCTTCCGCCCGTGCCGGTTGCACTGCAATAGATGCCCGAACTCCCCAGCCACGCCACACCCAGCGACTCCTCAGCATATTGCGACTTGCCCGACAGCAGCAACACGAAAGCCCGCGCGACGAACGACTGGTTATCGCGCCACCAGATCCCGAGCTCGTCGAGCTGGTCGTCGACGTCCGTGTTCGACGTCGACGGATACGGGTCGGTGACCGACGAGGGGCGCAGGATGACCGTGCCCTGCACGAGGTTGAGGTCGAGGTCGCGCTCGAAGATCACGTTCATCTGCGCAAAAAGGGCCGCGATGTAGTTCGTCGCACTGGTGCTGCTGTTACCAAATTTCAGCTCCATGAATTCGTTGTCAGTGTCGATTGCCACGACGGCCTGGCGCGTGCCGCCGGCGACGGCATCGATAGCGTTGGTCGACTCAGAGTCGCTGGATGAACTCTCCAGCAGCTGCGACGCACTGGGTTCGCGAACATCGCTGCGTGACTCGCTGCTGTACACCAGCGGGATTCCGGCTGGTGTTCGATCCGCACGCCGGTCGATCGCCAGTTCCAGCCCGCCATCCCGTGACCGCGCAGCGAGCGAATAATTGATGCCATCGTCGGCGATCAGCAGGCCCTCGCCCGCGCCCGTGTCGGGATCCAGGCTCAGCGCCACCCGCGGCCCCTCGACGCTGATGTAGTGCAGGTTCGTGCTGCGCGGCACCTCGACCGGACCCGCATCGCCCATCACCACGATGCGCGCATCCGCCGCGTAGACCTCGATGCGCTTGAACGTGGCAGGCGCCTGCGCGCCCGCATTGCGCGGCACCGCGCCGACTTCGATGCGCTGCCCCGGCT
>DAORTY010000340.1:0-2654 GCA_035432905.1 Ilumatobacteraceae bacterium
ACGCCGTGCAGCCGTTCCAGCTCGTCGTTCGAGCGTGAGCGCTCGCCGGCATCGAGGGGGCGAACGCCAACACGGCGCCCATCGTTCCGCCGAGCAGCAATTGTGCCAACCTCCGCTTCGTCATCAGAATCCTCCTGAGATTGTTGTTTGACGTGCGAGATGATCTCGGGGAGCCACTCGCTGCCTACAAGTGTCCGGCTAGCGGTCGGGCATTACAGACGAGTTCCAGCGCGGTCGCGTCAGCCGGTGGATTCAGGGGTGCCCAGAATCAAGTCGTGCTCGAGTTGGGCTCGTGCGCACCCAGGGTGCGGGGTCGGTCTTGGCGTCTGAGTCGAGCCGTCGATGCACGTACGGTTGGTTCGCCACCCATTGCATGCCTTCGACAACGCCCCGGCGGCGCGCTCTTCTCGCGTTGGTTCTGGACCTTCCACGCTCATAGATGTCCATCAACTTCGTCGTCGTTACAGAGCGGTTGCGCCGAAACAATTGCGCAGTTCTTGTAATGATCCTTTGAGTGCCGGACACTCGCAGAGGTATGGGGAGGGAATCGCTAGTGACATCCGACGCCACCGGCGATCGCACAGAGCCGTTCGGCAAACTCTTCCGAGAGTTCGTCGCACCTGTGCGCGGCTTCGTGAGGTCTCTCGTGTCGGATGCCGATGTGGAACCAGTTGTCCACGCGACATTTGAGACGGCGTGGTCGAAGTTCGATGCAATACCACTGCTCTCCCAGCGGGCGTGGCTGTTTGGGGTCGCACGCAACCACGTCAAGAACCACGTCCGTTCGGAGCGGCGTCGAGAGCTGCTCATCGACGCGATCATCTCGTCGCGGCCCGAAGGCGAGGTCGAGCTGTTCGCCGACGAGGTCGACGCTGTTCGCCTCGGCCCGATTCTCGCGGCGTTAGACCAGTTGACCGAAGGTGAGCGCGAGTTGATCCAGTTACTTGCCTGGCACGAGATGAGTCCTTCCGAGATCGCCATTGTGTTGGGCATCTCCTCGAACTCCGCGAGAGTTCGCGTTCACCGAGCGCGCACACGGCTCGGCTCTATCGTCCAAGGTCAGAACGGGAGGGCCAAGCGATGACTCGCGACCCCATCGAACTCCTCGCCTCGTTGAACCCGATGCCACGCCTCAACGAGACACTCCCAGGTGACGAAGCGATGCTCGCGTCGATCACTGCTTCCTCATCGCTTCCTGCCAGCACCCGGCGTCGAAGGCACTGGGGATGGGTGGTTGTCGGATCGACGGTCGCGGCGCTCGGACTAGCTGCCTTCGCAATCATTCGCGAGGGGTCGCCAGCGAACCCGACAACGATTGTCTGCTACACGAACGCGGCGGTGCCGCCGGACGCGATGCACGTTCTGGAAGTCTCGGATGATCCCGTCGATTCATGTGCGACGTTGTGGCGAAACGGGGTCATTGCTCGGGGCGATCCTCCGGAGTTGCATGCCTGCCTCAACAATGCAGGAACCATCGCGGTCATTCCCGGCGACAGCAATGTCTGCTCCACGCTGGGATTCTCGAACTGGGTTGGGGCATTCAGCACGGATGAGTTGCAGCTCATCAACTTCCAGGAGGAAGTGACGGAGTGGTTCGGCACCCAGTGCATTCCTGAGTCGGATGCGATCCGTGACGCCCATCGGTTTGTCGACCGACTGGACGATGACGGGTGGACGGTCGTCAACAGCGGCAACTGGAGTTCTCAACGCCCGTGCGCGGCGAGCGGCGTCGATCCGGCCACGAAGACCGTCTCGGTGGGCGGACGACGCCCCCACGCCGATGGCCGGCCATCCACAACTTGATTGGAGACCCAACTTGAAAGCACTCATCGCAATCGCCTCCGTCCTCGCCGTCGCAGGATCCGGATCTCTTGTGCCGCCGACGGTCCTCGCAGATGACGGCCCGACCACGCCAGCCTGGTTTGAGGACCATTGGATTGATCTGGCGGTCGATTGGGAAGACGCGACTGCATGCAGCGTCACACCTGAGGCGGCGGAGTGTTTCCGAACCGAAGCAGAGATGGATGAAGCCTTGGCTGCGGATCGGTCTTCCGTCGTGGTGCCGTTGGCGGCGTGCGCATCGTCGCTGAGGCTCTACGACGGCGCCTCGTACGGCGGCACGACAATCAGCCTGTCGGCGCGGCTGACGTATCTCAATCTGTCGGCCTACAGCTTCGACAATCTCACCTCGAGCTACAGGGTCGGTGCGTGCGACGTAGACCTGTTCGCCAACGCGTCAGGCGCGGGCGGTGTCTATCCGGGTGCCACCACAGCAAACTCGCAGTCCCCGTCCATGACCAGCGGCTGGAACAACGTCATTCCGTCGGTGTACATCTACTAGCCAAAGTTCGTGGCGACAGGTTCTGAGGGCTACCGTTTGAGGAGACCAACCCGATCACCCGGAAAGGCCGTCACGCGATGGCACAGGCAATCAAGTCACGCGAGCCGGTCTCCGGCACCGCGTTGCACCCGAAGAAGCGCAAGAAGTTCTTCCTGCTCGACCTCTACAGCACCGCCGTTGGCAAGAAATACGCCATGGCGATCAGTGGCATTGCGCTGATCGGTTTCGTGGTGGCGCACATGGTCGGCAACTTGAAGATGTACCTCGGCGCCGAGGACTTCAACCACTACGCCGAGTTCCTGCGCGAACTGCT
>DAORTY010000341.1:0-2651 GCA_035432905.1 Ilumatobacteraceae bacterium
GGCATCCACAACGAGAACACCATCGAGAACTACCGCACGATGGGCCGTCGTCTCGGTCGCCTGCTGTACGAAGGCCGCTGGTTCGACCCGCAGTCGTTGATGCTGCGCGAGCCGCTGTTGCGCTGGATCGGCGCCGCTGTCACCGGTGAGGTCACGCTGCGCCTGCGCCGCGGCGACGACTACACCATCCTCGACACCGTCAGCCCCAACCTCACGTACGCCCCCGAACGACTGAGCATGGAGAAGGTCGACGACCAGGCTTTCGGGCCACTCGACCGCATCGGCCAGCTGACCATGCGCAACCTCGACATCGACGACAGCCGTGCCAAGCTGGAGGTCTACCGCAACGCCGGCACGCTCGCCAGCGGTGGCCTGATGGCCCTCGAGGGCGGCACCGAGTAGCTCGCGTTTACAGGCGGGTGATGATGGCGGCGAGCAGGTGGGCTCGCGGCACCAGGGTGTCGACCAGCACGTATTCGTGGTCGGCGTGGGCGCCACCACCCACGGCACCGAGCCCATCGAGGGTGGGCACACCAATGGCGGCGGTGAAGTTGCCGTCGCTGCCGCCACCGACACCGACACCGACGACCTCGCCCATGCCGATGGCTGCCCCGGCGGCGACGGCCACCGGGAACAGCGTGGCCGAGGCGGACGACGGCATCGGCGGACGATCGACGCCACCGGTGACCTCGATGATGGCACCGGGAACCGAGGTCGTGAGCGCGGCGAACGCTGCCGCAAGTCGCTGCTCCTCCCCCGGCTGTTCGACACGCACGTCGACGGTGATGCGCGCCATGGCCGGCACCACGTTCTCGGCCGTGCCGGCGCTGGCGACGGTGGGCGTGACGGTGGTGGCCGTGGCGGGGTCGCCCAAGGTGTTGATCTGCAGGATCAGTTCGGCGGCGGCAACCAAGGAGTTGATGCCCTTCTCGGGCTCGAGACCTGCATGCGCAGCGCGGCCGTGCACCACGACCTCGTAGCCGCCGGTGCCCTTGCGGGCGATCTTCAGAGCACCACCATCGGCACTTGCCTCGCAGACCAGCACGTTGCCACAGGCGAGCGCTCGCTCCTCGATGAGTGCCCGGCTCGTACCACTCCCGACTTCCTCGTCGGCGGTGATCAGGATCTCCACACCAGAGCTGTCCGCCAGCGACGCAACGGCGTGAACGGCTTGCACCACGCCGGTCTTCATGTCGAAGATGCCCGGACCGGTTGCACGACCTTCGGCGATGGTGAAGGGACGCTCCGCGCACGAGCCGACAGGGAACACCGTGTCGTGGTGGCCGACGATCAAGACCTTCGGGCTGCCGCCGCCGCTCCAGTGAACATGCGGACCAGCCGGGCCATCGATGATGCGGGGCGCGCTGCCCAGCCGACGCTCCATCACACCGGCAAGCACGTGTGCGCTCACTTCGAGTCGGGGTACGTCGAGCGACGGCGACTCGGTGTTGACGAGTAGTTCAAGGTCGGCGAGCATCGCCTGGAGATCGATCACTCCCCCATTGTGGCCGCTCGGGTCGGGCACGCCACGCACGAGCATGGGAGACTCGCCAGATGTTGTCTCGACGATCCACCGTTCTTCGCTCCGCGTTAGCGGTTGCATTGCTCCTCGCCGCGTCGTGCAGCGACGGTGGCACTTCCAGCACTGCCACCACCGACCCGGCCGTCACGGCACCAGCGACGACCACGGTTGCCGCACCCGAGACCACGGACGCACCAGCCCTCGCGCAACCATCGTTCACCATCCAGCCGGGAACGGAACAGGTTGCCGTTCTCGGCGGCGAGACCGGCGATGTGCTCACCGTGCGTACGCCTGCCGGCGAATTGACCGCCACCGGCACGGTCGACTCGCAGGGGTCACTGCTCTTCCGCAACGTTGCTCCGGGCGATTACGTCATCGAGAGCGAGACCGAACGCAGCGAACCATTCACGGTCGCCAGCGCCGATGACGTGCCACCGCAGTCGCTGTACGACACCCAGGACCTGTTGCCTGCCGGCGGCTTCGGCTACATCACCACCCGCGACGGCACCACACTCAGCGCCAACGTGATCCTGCCCGGCCCGGCGCAAGGTGGCCCATACCCCACGGTCGTCGAATACAGCGGCTACCAACCCAGCGACCCCGACAGCGCCGCGTTGGCAGCCCTCTACACGGCGCAAGGCTTCGCGTACGTGGGTGTCAACATGCGTGGCACCGGTTGCAGTGGCGGCTCGTTCCGCTTCTTCGAGACGGTCCAATCCCTGGACGGTTACGACGCGATCGAAGCCGTCGCCGCGCAGCCGTGGGTGATGGACCACGAGGTCGGCATGGTGGGCATCAGCTACCCGGGTATCAGCCAGCTGTACGTGGCCGCCACGCAGCCGCCCAGCCTCAACAGCATCACGCCGCTGTCGGTGTTGGACGACAGCTTCCGCGGCACCCTCTACCCGGGCGGCATTCTCAACACCGGCTTCGCGGTCGACTGGACGCAGGACCGCGTCAACAACGGCAAGCCGTACGGCCAGGGGTGGACGAAGGATCGCGCCGACGGCGGCGACACCCGCTGCGCCGACAACCAGTTGTTGCGCCTGCAGAACCCTGACCTGGTCGCGGAGATCGACGACAACCCGTACTACACGAGTGAGTTGGGCGACCCGCTCGCGCCCGCCAC
>DAORTY010000342.1:0-2651 GCA_035432905.1 Ilumatobacteraceae bacterium
GCCGCCTCACCGAGTACTACACCGCCACGCACCACAAGCCGGTGAAGGAGATCGCGGGCGCCGCCGAGACCGGCCCGGCCACCACCATCCTCGCCGGTACCGCCAGCGGTATGGAGAGTGCGGTCTACGCAGTCATCGCCATCGCCATCGCCATCGCCGCTGCGATGACCCTGGGCGGCGGCAACCTGCAGTTCAGCTTCTACCTCGTCGCACTGTGCGGCATGGGCATGTTGGCCACCACCGGCATCATCGTCTCGGAAGACTCGTTCGGTCCTGTCAGCGACAACGCTGCCGGTATCGCCGAGATGTCGGGCGAGTTCCACGGTGAGCCGCAGAAGATCATGGTCAGCCTCGACGCCGTCGGTAACACCACCAAGGCCGTCACCAAGGGCTTCGCCATCGGCTCGGCGGTCATCGCCGCAGTGGCCCTGTTCGCCAGCTTCATCGAAACCGCCGGTGGCGAGCTCGGGCTGTCCGGCCTGACCGATCCGCTCCGCGGCGTGTTCGATCTGCCCCAGCTGCAGATCAACGTTGCCGACCCGAAGATCTTCATCGGTCTGCTCATCGGTGGCGCCGTGCCGTTCCTGTTCAGCGCCCTCGCAATTCGCGCCGTTGGCCGCACCGCTGGTGTGGTCGTGCAGGAAGTGCGCAAGCAGTTCGCCGACGGCAAGATCATGAAGGGCGAGAAGCAGCCCGAGTACGGCCCGGTCATCGACATCTGCACCGAGGCGTCGCTGCGTGAACTCGCAACACCCGCCCTGTTGGCAGTGCTCACCCCGGTGGTCATCGGCTTCGGTATGAACTTCCTGGCGCTGGGCGCCTTCCTGGCCGCAGTCATCCTGGTCGGCCAGCTGATGGCCAACTATCTGTCCAACGCGGGTGGAGCGTGGGACAACGCCAAGAAGTACATCGAGGACGGCAACCACGGCGGCAAGGGCAGCGACCCGTACCGTGCAGCGGTCATCGCCGACACCGTCGGCGACCCGTTCAAGGACACCGCCGGCCCGGCACTCAACCCGCTGATCAAGGTGATGAACCTGGTCTCGCTGCTGATCCTGCCGGCCATCATCAGCCTGCGCGACAACGACGGCGCTCGCTTCAGCATCGCCGCCGCCGCGCTGGTCGTGCTGATCGGTGCCATCGTGTTCAGCAGCCGTCAGCCCTCGGGCATGACAGCTGAGGCAACTGCACCGACCGCGACACCGGTCCACTGAACCAGCGGTACTTCGTGTGAGAGGCCCGGGCCGAGTGCCCGGGCCTTTCGCCTTTTGAGCGCTAGCGTGGCCAACCATGCTCGGGCTGCTGGACTTTGCGAACAAGTGGGTGGAGAAGGGTGGCGTGGTCGTACTGGCTGCCATCATCTTCGCCGAGTCGGGGTTGCTGGTCGGCTTCTTCCTGCCAGGTGATTCGTTGCTGTTCTTCGCCGGCTTCCTCTCCAGCGGCGCCGGCGGCAACCTGCTGCCACCGCTGCCGTGGGTGGCGCTCACCGCCGCTCTCGCGGCCATCATCGGCGACCAGGTCGGCTACATGATCGGGCATCGCTTCGGGCCTACCGTGTTCGACAAACCCAAGAGCCGCTTCTTCGATCCCAAGTACGTCGTGAAGGCCGAGGCGTTCTTCGAGAAGTACGGCCCGAAGACCATCGTGCTCGCCCGCTTCGTACCGATCGTTCGCACCTTCGTGCCCACCGTGGCCGGCGCCGGCAAGATGCATTACCGCACCTTCCTCACCTACAACATCGTCGGTGGGCTGCTGTGGGGTGCGGGCATCACCACGCTCGGTTTCTTCCTCGGTGAGATCAACGCCGTCAAGAACAACATCGAGATCGCCGCGATCGTCATCGTTGGTGTGTCCGTGTTGCCCATCGCGATCGAGCTTCTCCGACACCGCAAGGCTGCCAACGCCGCTGCCGCATCAGCGGCTTCGTCACTCGACTGACACGCACCGCGGGAACCGAACCCGTCGCCGCGTCGTCCGAACGGCATGACACACACACGGAACAACCCGCGAGGTCGCCGTGCAGCGGCCTGCGTCGTCATCTCATTGGTTGCGCTCACGGCCTGCGGTGAGGACTCCATGAGGTCGAGCAAGTCGGCGTCGGACGAGATACCCGCCGACGTGCAACTGGCGCCGTCGGAGAACAACCCCGAAGGTCAACAATCCATCAGCGGTGGCGATGCGGCGGCACCCGCCGTCGACCCGGTCACGCAACTGCCCCGGCAGGTGCTCGCGCCGTCGGACCGCAAGCTGGTGGTCGTGATGACTGTCGGACTGGAGGTCGCCGACGCAGCAGCTGCCGTCGACAAGGTGATCAACCTCGCCGCCACCCATGGCGGCCAGCTGTACAACTCCAGCCTGGACCTGACCACGCCGCAGTACGCGTCGGGCGACCTCGTATTCAAGCTGCCGCCGCAGGAGGTGGACGCGTTCCTCAGTGGGCTCGAGCCCGCCATCGGTCGTCGCACCGGCCTGCAGGGCACCACCGATGACGTGACCGATCGGGTCGCGGATCTCGACGCTCAGATCCTCACCGCCCGCACCAGCGTGGGCCGCATCCGTGCCCTGCTGGACGAAGCAAAGGACCTTGGCGAGGTGATCACGTTGGAGGGCGAACTGTCGACTCGCGAGACGAACCTCGAGCAACTACTCGC
>DAORTY010000343.1:0-2642 GCA_035432905.1 Ilumatobacteraceae bacterium
CGCTGAGGTTGAAGCTGACAGTGATCGGGGCGACCACGGTCGGGAAGTAGAGCACTTCCCCGCCCTTGTAGCCGGCGAGGTCCGCGTCCTTGATGGTGCCGTCGGTACCGGCCCAATCGACGATCTGGTCGGCGAGGTCTTGGCGACCCTTACCAGAGCCACCGCCGCCGTAGTTGATGGTGACGCCACTGTTGGCATCGGTGAATGGGGCGATGACCTCTTCGTAGTACGTCTGCGCGAACGTGGAACCCGATGCATTGAGCTGGGCCTCCAGGTCGGCGGGCGCCATTGTCGTGTCGGCGCCGGCCACGACGGTGGTCGCCGGCGCCATTGTCGTGTCGGCGCCGGCCACGACGGTGGTGGCCGGCGCATCCGTTGCAGTGGACTCGTCGTCGCTACCGCATGCGGTGGCGAGCAGCGAGAGGGAAACGAAGCCAGCGAGTACGAATCGCTGCGAGGTGCTGTTCACGTGGTGTTCTCCTGTTGGTGGGGATGTCAACGACCCGCACGGTAAGGAACCCAGGTGACGCGCTTCGGGTGAGTGAGTGAACAGGGGATGAACAGGCACCCAACAGTCGGTGGGCTGGGCACGGCTGCCGATCAGAGCGCTTGACGGTCGTCGACCCACTGATTGAATCGCGCCTGCGCATCACCTTCGGAGAAGTCGACCGGGCCGAGGCGATGCCACAGGCCTTGTTCGTCCAGTTCGTGACAGACGATGTCGTCGGCCAGGTCGAACTCGAACACCTGGTCGAGCCAGTCGCGGTGCTTCGGGTGCGTCACCGGTACCGCGACCTCCACCCGCCCATCGAGGTTGCGCCCCATCCAATCGGCGCTACCGATGAGGAACAGCGGGCTGTCGCCCTCGCCGTGCTCGAAGCGAACAATACGTGAGTGCTCGAGGTAACGGCCGAGAATGCTACGCACCCGGATGTTCTCGCTCATCCCCGGTACGCCGGGTCGCAGACAGCACAGGCCACGCACGAGCAGATCGATCTGGACACCGGCCTGGCTTGCCCGATACAGGGCGTCGACCATCTCCGGGTCGGCGATCGAGTTCATCTTCGCCGTGATGCGCCCTTCGGTGCCGAAGGACATCTCGTGATCGATGAGATCGACGAGTTGGTTGCGCATGTCGCGCGGCGCCACGACGAGCGACTGGAACTCGACCGCCCGGCTGTAGCCGGTGAGATGGTTGAACAGCTGGGTGACATCGGAGCCGACTGCCGGATCGCAGGTGAGGAAGCCGACATCTTCGTAGAGGCGCGCCGTCTTGGAGTTGTAGTTGCCGGTAGCGATGTGGCAGTAGCGACGAAGCCCGTCGTCGTCCTGGCGCACCACCAGCGTGGTCTTCGCGTGCGTCTTCAAACCCACCAGGCCGTACACCACGTGCACGCCGGCGCGTTCCAGCGCCTTGGCCCAGCCGACGTTGGTGGCCTCGTCGAAACGCGCCTTCAGCTCCACCAGCACCGCCACCTGCACGCCACGCTCGGCGGCGCGCATCAGGTGACGAGCGATCGGGCTGTCGCCGCCGGCGCGGTACAGCGTCATCTTGATGCTCTGGACCAGCGGGTCGTCGGCTGCCTGTCCGATGAAGTTCTCGACGCTGCTGGCGAAGCTCTCGTAGGGGTGATGCACCATCAGCGCCCGCTCACGGATCACCGAGAAGATGCTGCGATCCTGCGCTTCAGCACGCAGAATGCGCCCGGCGGTGACCGGCGGCCAGGGTGTGTCCTTCAGAGCGGGTAGGTCCAGGGCGTGCAACTGGAACAGGCAGGTGAGGTCGAGCGCGTTGCGGTGCAACGTGACATCGGCCATCTCCAGGTCGAGCTCACGTACCAGCAGCTCCAACATCTCCTCGCTGATGCCCTGCTGCACCTCCAGCCGTACGGCGCGACCGAAGCGGCGGCGGCGAAGTTCCATCTCCACCTTCGCCAGCAGGTCGTCGGCCTCTTCCTCTTCGAGCGTGAGGTCGGCGTTGCGGGTGACACGGAAGACGGCGTGCTCCTCCACCACCATTCCCACGAACATGGTGTGCAGTTGGGCCGCAATGATCTGCTCGACCGGAACGAACCGCTTGCCGTCAGGAAGCGCAACCAGCCGCGGGAACACACTGGGCACCTTGACGCGGGCGAAGCGCCGCTCACCCGTGTCCGGGTCGCTGATCATCGCCGCCAGGCTGAGAGCGAGGTTGGAGATGTACGGAAACGGATGCGCCGGGTCGACGGCGAGCGGCGTGAGTACCGGGAACATCCGCTTTTCGAACGCCTCGATCAACGGGCGGTGCTCAGCGGGATCGAGCGACGCCCAATCGACCAGCTCGACCCCGTAGTGCGCGAGCTCGACCAGCAGACCGGCGAGAACACGCTCCTGATCGACGACGAAGCGGTCGGCGGTGTTCGCGATCTCGGTGAGCTGCGCCTGCGGTGAGGAGCCGTCGTACGCCGGCTGGGTGACGCCGGCGGCAACCTGGTCCTTCAAC
Organism: Ilumatobacteraceae bacterium; assembly: GCA_035432905.1. Classification (GTDB taxonomy): domain Bacteria; phylum Actinomycetota; class Acidimicrobiia; order Acidimicrobiales; family Ilumatobacteraceae; genus UBA668. The sequence continues at coordinate 2,483 of DAORTY010000343.1, forward strand.
GCGGCGACTCGCACCTGAAAGAACTCGTCGAGGTTGGCAGAGCAGATGGCGCAGAACTTCAAGCGCTCGAGCAGCGGGATGCCGACCTCCTCGGAGAGCGACAGGACGCGCCGATTGAAGGCCAGCCAGCTCAGTTCACGATTCAGCAGGCGCTGCGACA
>DAORTY010000344.1:0-2614 GCA_035432905.1 Ilumatobacteraceae bacterium
TAGAGCGCATCCCTGATAAGGATGAGGTCACAAGTTCGATTCTTGTTAGCCCCACCACAACCACCTCGTAGACGACGTGCAAGGCCCCCGCAAGGGGGCCTTCGTCGTTCCCGAGTCCGCGTCAGGTCGACGCACCACATCGCCCGACCTCGTCGTGGGTCACTCCTGCGCGCGGTACGGCCGTGCGAGTGGTCGGCCGCCTTCGGCCAGGTTCGTCTCGCCGTCGAGGTGCCCGAACAGCTGGATCAGGCGGGCGACAACGCCCGTCCAGCCGGTCTGATGCGAGGCACCCAACCCGGCCCCGTTGTCGCCATGGAAGTACTCGTAGAACAGGATCAGGTCGCGCCAGTGCTCGTCGTGCTGGAACGTCTCGTCGCCGCCGTACACGGGTCGGTTGCCGTCACCGTCGCGAAGGAACGTCGCGACCAAACGGTCGGAGATCTCTCTGGCCACCTCGAACAGCGTCATCTGCGTGCCGGAGCCGGTGGGGCACTCGATCGTGAACGCGTCGCCGTAGTACAGGTGGTGCTGCAACAAGGCGCGGATGATCAACAAGTTGACCGGGAACCACACCGGCCCGCGCCAGTTCGAGTTGCCGCCGAACATGCCGGTGGTGGACTCGGCCGGCTCGTACTGCACGGCGTATTCGGCGCCATCAGCGTCGAAGGTGTACGGATGATCGAGATGCCAACGGCTGATGGAACGGATGCCGTGCGGGCCGAGGAACCGCTCCTCGTCGAGCATGCGCTCCAAGATGCGGCGCAGCTTCGTCTCGTCGACCAGCGACAGCAGGCGGCGGCCGTTGACCCCGGGTGTGCGCGGGTCGGGGATGCCACCGACGAGATCGCTGTTGCGGTCCAGGAAGCGGTTGATGGTCGCTGTCAGCGAAGGGAACTTCGCCAACACGCTGGCCTCGATGACGGTCGTCGCACAGATCGGCAGCAACCCGACGAGGGAGCGCACCTTCAGGCGCACACCCGTGCCGTCGGGCCGGCGCAGCACGTCGTAGAAGAAGCCCTCCTCGTCGTCCCACAGCTCATCGGCGTGGTTGCCGGCCGGGTCCACGGCGGCGGCGATCCAGAAGAAGCGCTCGAAGAACTCGATCACGTCGTCCTCGTACGCCGGGTTGTCCTCGGCGAGCATCAGTGCCAGTTCGAGCATGTTCTGGCTGAACATCGCCATCCACGCAGTGCCGTCGGCCTGCTCCAGCCGGCCACCGGTGGGCAGTGGCTTGCTGCGGTCGAAGACACCGATGTTGTCGAGGCCGAGGAACCCGCCCTCGAACAGCCCGCGCCCGCCCGGGTCCTTGCGGTTCACCCACCACGTGTAGTTCACCTTCAGCTTGGCGAAGGAGTCGCTGAGGAAGGCGAGGTCGATCTCCTCCCCAGCAGCGCGAGCGGCCTCGTTGGTGTGCACGAGCAGCGTTGCGAACGCATGCACCGGAGGATTGACGTCGCCGAAGTTCCACTCATAGGCGGGGATCTGGCCGGTGGGGTGCAGGTATCGGGGTGACAACATCAGCCGCAGCTGCTCTTTGGCGAAGCCGGGGTCGACCATCATCAGCGGGATGGTGTGGAACGCGAGATCCCATGCCGCGTACCACGGGTACTCCCACGTGTCGGGCATCGAGATCACGTCGTGGTTCGCCATGTGGAACCACGCCTCGTTCCGTGAGGCCTTGCTCGGTGGTCGTAGCGGATGTGCGTGCCGCTCGCGCAGCCACTGGTCGACGTCGAAGTAGTAGCACTGCTTCGACCAGAGCATGCCGGCCAGTGCTTGACGCATCACCGCCTTCGCATCCGGGGTCACTGCTGCTGGGGTGATCGAGTCGTAGAACTCGTCGGCCTCGCCACGGCGCAGTTCGATCAGTTCCTCGACGCCGTCGAAGGGGTCGGCCGGCGGCCGACCCGGCGCGCTGACCGTGAGTCGCACCGAGTAGGAGACGCTGCCGCCGGCGGGCACGACCATGCGCACGTGCGCCGCGGCCTTGGTGCCGCGCTGCTGCGGGTTGACAACGCCGGGGTCGCCCGTCACCACGGCTCGGCCGATGCTGTCCTTCGGGTACGCACTGTCGTTCGCCCCACCCCACAGACCGGCGGCATCGGTGTCGTTGTCGCAGAACAGCAGCTCGGCCCCCGGCTGCACGTGCAGGTACCAGCGACCAAGTTCGTGGTGGTCGATCTCGATCGCCGACTGGTCGGCAGCGGCGCGCAGCTCCGGTCGCGGATCGAACGGTGCCCACGACCAGGTGTTGCGGCACCACACGGTGGGGAGCACATGGATCGGTGCTGCCTGTGGGCCTCGGTTGTGCACCGTGATGCGGCACACCAGATCGTCGGCGGCGGCCTTGGCGTGCTCGACCTCGATGTCGAAGTAGCGGCTGTCGTCGAAGACGCCGGTGTCGAGCAGCTCGTACTCCATCTCGTGGCGCGTTCGGGCGGCGTTCATGCCCACCAGCTGGCCGTACGGAAAGGGCGCCTGCGGGTACTTGTACAGCATGCGCTGATACGCGTGACTGGGCACGTTGTCGAGGTAGAAGTAGTACTCCTTCACGTCCTCGCCGTGGTTGCCCTCGCTGTTGGTGAGCCCGAAGAGCCGCTCCTTCAGGATGGGG
>DAORTY010000345.1:0-2604 GCA_035432905.1 Ilumatobacteraceae bacterium
GGTCATCCGCTGCTTGAAGCGCTACGTCGCACGCCAAGTCCACCGCGCGATCCTCGACGACCTTCCCAACATCAGCCACGCCAGGCCACTCGCGCTGGCCGCTTGACATCTATAGAAGCTTCGGATGCTGATGCGCCGGGCACCGGCACTTCTCGGAGGATCAGTCGGTCCGGACGAACGTGCCATGCGCGAGGACGGAGGCGATGAACTCGCGATTCGGGTGACGCCGCCGGTACAGCGACTTCACGACGCTGTGCACGTCGAACTCGACCGAGCGATGCTCCACCTCGGCCCCGTCGGGACGGCTGTCGATGAGCATCCAGCGTGCAGAGCCACATACCCGTGGCAAACCGACACTCCCAGGATTGAGCACGCGGATGCCGCCGACCTCCCGATCCGTCGGATCGTGCGTGTGACCGCCCACCACCCAATCGGTCTCGACCCCCACGAGGAGATGGCCGATCTCATGGTCCGTTGAGGTCGTATCGAATCCGCGACCGTCATCCGAGGCGGGCGATGCATGAACACCCAACAGTCGGGTGCCGTCGAGCAGCCGGGTGCGCTGACGATCCGGGAGTTCCTCCAGGAGTTCGAGCGCGCCGGCCTGGTCGAGAACTCCTCGTGTCCATGCGGCGCCGGCAGCCATGAGGCCGTACCGCCGGACAAGGTCGACATCGACCATCGCGGCTTCAGGTGTCGCATGGGGATGAGGCTGATCGTCGGTCAGCACGTACCTGTCGGTGTTCCCGGCGACGAACGCGACATCGTCCAGCTCGGCGAGCATCTCGAGCACCTCGACCGGATGAGGACCGAACAGCACAAGATCACCGAGAACCCACCACCGTTCGACCCCGAGGCGTTCACCCTCGCCGAGGACCGCACCGAGAGCGCCGGCGATGCCATGAATGTCGGAGATGACCCCAAGTCGCACGGCGCGACCGTAACCGCTGGCGTGCGTCCCCTATCGCCGGGCCGGTGCGCCATCCGGAGCGAGCGAAGCGCTTCGTGAGAGCGTCACAGCAGCGGACGCCGCGAGGTCGAACAGGTCCTCACGGACGTCTGACAGGTCTTGCCACGAGCGGTGATCCCAGCTGTCGCCGGCGAGGTCGTCGCCGCAGTACACGACCTGGGCAAGAGGCACCCTGCGGAAGCTGGCAATCGCCGCGAGCGCGGACGCCTCCATCTCGACGGTCAGGCATCCTTCCGCTCGACGAGCCGCGATCTTCGATGCAGTCTCCCGGTACGGAGCGTCGGTCGTCCACGTTCGACCGACGACGAACGGCACTCCTCGGGCTTCCAGCACACCCTCGAGCACCCGTCGGGCGTCCTCGTCGAACTGAATGGTTCGAGACGGGGGTAGGTAGTGGTAGGACGTGCCTTCGTCGCGAATGGCCGACGCAACCACGACGAAGTGACCCAGTGTCAACTCGCCGTGCAGCGTCCCGGCGCCGCCGCACACCACGAACGCACGGCAACCCATGGCGATGGTCTCCTCGAGGAGGCCGCCGGCCAGGGGCGCGCCGACCCCGGAACGGAGCACGGCGAGACGCTTCCCGTCGTGCTCGATCTCGAGCAGCGGATGTGGGCCGTCTTCCCAGCGATTCTGTGACAGGACCCGTGCTCCTCGTCGTTCGACGAGACGGTCAACGACGTCGCCGAAGAACGTGATGACGCATGCGCTCGGCACATCCTGCGGAGAGATCGTCTGGGATGGTTCGATGAACGCCGTTCGTGCGACGTCGTGTTCGGTCAGCGGAATGTGGAAGTGATGTTGGTCATCCGCCTGTTCCATCGCTCTCTGCCCACCCCTGACAATCGCTGCACCGAGTCTGACTCAGCTGGATTGCTCTGCTCGTCCGAGTATAGGAATCCGACCCCACACGACCGCCTGCGTCAAGCGCCTCGCTGCCCGAAGTGGTCGGCGCTGTCCGGCCTCAATCGACGTCGTTGATGTCACAACCGCGCGTCCCGACCGCCGGGAAGGGGTGCGCTGGGACCGCTGCGAGCAGTTCGGTCAGCTGGCGACGTCGACGGCACTCACGACGTTGGTCGGCGTGAGCTTGACGAGCAGTTCGCCGGGGACTCCGTTGCGTGCGCCGTACTCCTCGGCGCGGTCACGACCCATGTATCGGCCACCAATACGAGCGGCCCACTTCCGCACGAGGTCGATGTCATCGATGAGCTCGACGGTCCCTTCCACCATGACGAAGGAGAACGGCGGTCGATCATCTTGCACGCAGATCGTGGCCGCGCCGGTACGCGCCAGATTGCGACCCTTGAGCGTGTCGGAGCCGGTGTTGAACCAGACGGCTCCGTCGTCGACGTCGATCCAGATGGGCGCCGCGTGCGGTCTGCCATCACGGCGCACCGTGGCCAGCACCGCCGGCCGAGCTTCGGCCACGAGGAACGCCGGCCACTCCTCATCCGTCATGGATCGATAGGCATGGTCGTCATCTTGTCCCGTGGCGCGGGTTCAACAGAGCATCCCCGCCACGGGTCTGACGCCCGGACCCGAAGCGATCCTCGCGAGTGCCCCCAACCGCCGGTTATGCGACTGCCGCTGCCGCAGCCACGTAGCCCACCGAAAGCATGACCACCAGAGCA
>DAORTY010000346.1:0-2603 GCA_035432905.1 Ilumatobacteraceae bacterium
AGATCTGCGTCAAGGGGCCGCAGGTGATGCGCGGCTACTGGGAGAAGCCCGACGCCAACGCCACATCGTTCACCGACGACGGCTACTTCCGCACCGGCGACGTCGGGGTATTCGACGACAAAGGATTCCTGAAAATCGTCGATCGCAAGAAGGACATGATCATCGTCTCGGGCTTCAACGTCTATCCGAACGAAGTCGAGGCTGTGGTGGCCAATTGCCCCGGCGTGGCCGAGGCGGCATGCATCGGCGTGCCCCACCCGAAGACGGGTGAGGCTGTGAAGCTGTTTGTCGTCAGGCTGCCGGGTGCGAGCCTGACCGAGGCCGACGTGATCGCGCATTGTCGCGCCAGCTTGACCGGCTACAAGGTGCCGCACATCGTGCACTTTGTCGAAGCGCTGCCGAAGTCCAACGTCGGCAAGATTCTTCGACGCGAACTGCGCACCGTCGACTGAACTGATCGTGACCAGCGTTGTCATGGAAGCCGCCCCCGGCCAGGGGATGCGCGGACACCAGCCTGCCGAACACGCGAACCGGCCCGGCGAGCCTGCATTCGCGATCCAGATGCTGAAGGTGCGCAGCCAGTTGTTGCGCGTCGGCCGGCAGCCGGGGTCAGGGGGCGGGGTCCCGTTGCTGATGTTCAACGGTATCGGCGGCAGCATCGAGTTGCTCGAGCCGCTCGCGCGCAGCATGCCCGCGCGCGAGGTCATCGTGTTTGACGTCCCGGGCGTCGGCCATTCGCCGATGCCGCGTCTCCCCTACCGGCTGCGAACGCTGGCGCGCTGGGCCGAGGGTGTTCTCGATCATTACGGGCATGCCCAGGCGGACGTGCTGGGCGTCTCTTGGGGCGGCGCGGCGGCGCAGGAGTTTGCGCGCTTCGCGAGCGCACGCTGCCGGCGACTGATTCTGTGCGCAACGGCGACGGGGATGCTCATGGTGCCGGGGCACCCGAAGGCGATCGCGAAGATGGTCACGCCTCGCCGGTACATGAGCAAGGACCACGCCATCAAGATCAGCGGCGACATCTACGGCGGCGACTTCCGCCACCGGCCCGAACTGGCCGCCGACTTCATGAAGCACGTCAAGTGGCAGTCGCGCTGGGGCTACTACCTGCAGATCGCCGCTGCGACGGGGTGGACCAGCGCGCACTGGTTGAGCCGACTGAAGCAGCGCACGCTGGTGATGGCGGGTCGCGACGACCCGCTGATCCATATGTTCAACGCCAGGCTGATGCGGTTGCTGATCCCGAACAGCGAGTTGAAGGTGTTCGACTGCGGCCACCTCTTTCTGATGACGCGTCCGGATGAATCGGTGCGCGCCATCAACGAGTTTCTCGACAAGCCCTGAAGACGAACCGGTATACCCAACATGACCACCACCGCAACCATGAGCCCCGGCGAACTGCAAGACAAGGCTGGTCAGGAACTCGGCGTCTCATCGTGGATCGAGGTCGGACAGACCCGAATCAACGAATTTGCGCACTGCACCGAAGACCGGCAATGGATCCACGTCGACGTCGAACGCGCCGCCAAGGAGAGCCCGGCCGGCGGCACGATCGCCCACGGCTATCTGACGCTCGCGCTGTTGGCGCCCACCGGCATGGAGATTCTCGTGCCGCGCATCCGCGCCAAGCAGATCCTCAACTACGGCCTCGACAAGGTGCGCTTCCTGGCGCCGGTGCTGGCCGGCAAGCGGGTGCGCAATCGCATCAAGCTCGTAGGGGTCGAGGACAAGGGCGGTGGCCGATGGTTGTTGTCGCTCGAGAACACGGTCGAGATCGAAGGCGGCGACAAGCCGGCGTTGATTGCCATCACGCTGGCGATGGCATTCGGCTGAACGTCGAGGGCAGACCATGGCCACCAAGACTTCCAGAGTTCGTACCCGCACGACGGTCGCAGCGAGCACCAAGCGTGCTGCGGGCAAGACGGCGGCCGCCGCAACCCAGGTCGCCGGCAAGGCTCGACAGGCGGCCAGTGCCGCGGCTGCGCTGACCGAAAAGGCGACCCAAGCCGGCCTCTCGGCGCTTGGTGCTGCCGGCGACATCACTGGGCTCGTCGCCGAGGCCAGCCGCAACACCTTGGCCGTCAACCCTCTGATCGGGTTGAACCGGCGCGACGTAGCGAGCGCTGCTGCCGCGCTGCTGAAAGCCGTCGCACGAACGCCGCGGCGGGCGACCACGCACGTCGGCCGCTACGTGAAAGAGCTTGGGCAGGTCGTGAAGGGCGGCTCAGCGCTCGCACCCGATCCGAAGGACCGCCGCTTTGCCGATGCGGCGTGGAAGAACAACGCGCTGTACGCCCGCCTGATGCAGGCGTACCTGGCGACGCAGAAGGAGCTGGCGCACTTCATCGACAAGTCCGAGCTGAACAAGATCGAGAAGGGGCGGGCCCATTTCTTCGCCTCGCTGATCACCGACGCGCTGGCGCCGAGCAACTGGGTGCTCGGCAACCCGGCAGCGGTGCGCAAGATTGTCGACACCGGCGGCGACAACCTCGTCACGGGGCTGAAGAATCTGATCCATGACGTACGGCACAACCACATGATGCCGTCGATGGTCGACGCCACGCCGTTCAAGGTCGGCGAGACCATCGCCACCTCGCCCGGCC
>DAORTY010000347.1:0-2599 GCA_035432905.1 Ilumatobacteraceae bacterium
ACCACTGCCAGTTGGTGTTCGTCGTGAAGCTGACGGCGGCGTTGAACGCCCCCGTGGGCGACATGCCGGCCCTGTCAGTGGGATTGAACGGCAGGCTGCCCTGCACGCGCAGCAGCACGTACAGCGACAGCAGCGAGACGACAGTGAACGCCATCATCGACGCGGCGTAGACGTTCCAGCGCTGCTCACGTTTGGGGTCGACACCGAAGAGCCGGTAGATCACGCGCTCGATGGGGCCGAAGAAGCGGTCCCCCGGCGCAGACCCATCGGCGCGAGCGCCGTACACGTTGGCGATGTAGCGACCGAGCAACGGCACGGTGACTGCCAGCAACAGCGCGAGCGCCGCGAACTGAAGAACGTTCTGCCACGACATCAGAAGCGCTCCGGGAAGATGAGAACGGCAACGAGGTAGAAGAGGGCGGCGACGGCGAGACCGAGGCCGACCCAGTTGTCATAGGCTTCGGTGGCGATCATGACGCCACCGGCTCGGGTTCGGCCGCGAGGGTCGCGACGACGGCCGGCTCATCGGGCCCGATGATGCGATCGCACCACGAGATGTACGCGACGCACAGCGCGGTGAACGCGATGATCAGCGCTACGAGTACGAGGTCTGCCATGACTGCTCCTGAAGGGTGAGGGACGATCGGTTGCGCAGACCGGTCTACGCCGACGACCGGCGAACCGACAGAGCCTTTATGCCGCCTTAGCGCGCGCGACGAGAACCTTCACACCGTCTTCACGCCCGACTCCCGAACGCCGGGCAGACTGTGCGCATGGCACGCGGCACACTGCGCATCTACCTGGGCGCGGCGCCAGGCGTCGGCAAGACGTACGCGATGCTCAACGAAGGCTGTCGCCGAGCAGAACGCGGGGGCGACGTCGTCATCGGCTACGTCGAGCATCACGAGCGCGTACAGACTCGCCAGCAGATCCGCGAGCTCGAGGTCATCCCGCGCATACAGGTCGGGCACCGCGACGCGATGTTTCCGGAGATGGATCTCGACGCGGTGCTCGCCCGGCGGCCCGCCGTCGCACTGGTCGACGAACTGGCCCACACCAACACGCCAGGCATGCGCAACGCGAAGCGCTGGCAGGACGTGGAGGAGCTGCTCGAGGCCGGCATCGACGTGATCTCGACCGTCAACGTCCAGCATCTCGAGTCGCTGAACGACGTGGTCCTGCGCATCACCGGCATCACCCAACGCGAAACCGTGCCCGACGCATTCGTGCGCGCGGCAGATCAGATCGAACTGGTCGACATGTCGCCGGAAGCACTACGGCGGCGCATGGCTCACGGCAACGTGTACCCGCCGGAGAAGGTGGACGCGGCACTGGCCAACTACTTCCGGCCCGGCAACCTTGCCGCGTTGCGCGAGCTGGCGCTGCTGTGGGTGGCCGATCGCGTGGAGGACAGCCTCCAGGACTACCTGGCCGATCATGGCATCACCACCACCTGGGAGACACGCGAACGGGTCGTGGTGGCGCTCACCGGTGCACCGGGTGGCGAGCAACTCGTCAGGAGAGCCGCTCGCATCGCCGGTCGCCTGCGCGGCGACCTGGTCGGCGTGCACGTCGCGAACCCCGATGGCCTGTCGTCCACCACCGGCGACGGCATCGAGCGGCAACGCGCACTGCTCGTCGAGCTCGGCGGCACCTACCGCGAGGTGGTGGGGCACGAGGTCGCCGCCTCGCTGGCAGCCTTTGCTCGCGCCGAGCAGGCAACTCAGGTGGTCATCGGCGCCACTCAACGATCGCGCCTTGCCGAGTTCGCGCGCGGCTCGGTCGCGAGCCAGTTGCAGCGGGCACTCACCACCGTCGACGTTCACATCATCGCGTCAGAAGGAGCGGCCGACACCCCCAACGTTCGCCCCCGACGCTCGGGCCGGCGCAGCGCCATTCCCCGCCGGCGCGAGCTGCTCGCATGGGCGCTCTGCATCGCCGGTGTGCCCTTGCTCACCACCTTGCTGGTGCACCGCCAGGAGCACCTCAACCTCAGCACCGACCTGCTGCTGCAGCTGGGCCTGGTGCTGCTGATCTCCGCCATCGGCGGCATCCGACCCGGTGTGGTCGCGTCGATCGCGGCCTCGTTGCTCACCAACTTCTACCTCACCCCACCCACTCACACGTTCACCATCGGCGACACCGACAACGCAATCGCCATGGCCGTGTTCATCGCCGTCGCCATCGGTGTGAGCGTGCTCGTCGACGACGCCGCCGTACGATCGCGCGAGGTGCAGCGCGCACGCGCCGATGCCACGGCGCTCGCGCGCTCGACCGGCGCGATCGTCGCCGCCACCGACCCCATGCCCGATCTGGTCGACCAGCTGCGGACGCTGTTCGGTCTCGAGTCGGTCGCCGTCTTGCAGCGCGTCGACGAGGAGTGGTCCATCACCGCGTTCTCCGGCCCGCAGCCACCGGCCACTCCTCAGGACGGCACCGCGGTCGCGCTCGACCATCTCGGCGACACGCAACTGGTCCTGCGCGGTGGACACATCACCGATGAAGACCTGGGTGTGCTGCGCGCGTTCGCCGATCAGATGTCGTTGGCGATGGAGGCGAAACGGCTGCGCGGCGAGGCCGCGACGGTCGAGTCGCTGTC
>DAORTY010000348.1:0-2538 GCA_035432905.1 Ilumatobacteraceae bacterium
CGTGATGGAGGCGCACGAGGCCCTCGCGTATGGCATCATCGATGATGTCATCACGTCGCGTGATGTGGTGGACCGCTCCGGTCCCATCCGCTGACCGCCTCGCGACGACACATCTGACACGAGAGGGAAGCAACTGTGGCGAAATTCGGGGACACCGGTGAGTTGCTGAAGTGCTCGTTCTGCGGCAAGTCGCAGAAGCAGGTCAAGAAGCTGATCGCTGGGCCCGGCGTGTACATCTGCGACGAGTGCATCGACCTGTGCAACGAGATCATCGAGGAGGAGCTCACCGATACCGGTGAGCTGCACTTCGACCAGTTGCCCACGCCGCGCGAGATCCGCACGTTCCTCGACGACTACGTCGTCGGGCAGGACGACGCGAAGAAGATCCTCTCGGTGGCCGTCTACAACCACTACCGCCGCATCCAGTACCAGCAGAACGCCAGCGTCGGGCGCCGCGACGACGTCGAACTACAGAAGAGCAACATCCTGCTGCTCGGCCCCACCGGCTGCGGCAAGACGCACCTTGCGCAGACCCTGGCCCGCCTGCTCAACGTGCCGTTCGCCGTTGCCGATGCGACAGCGCTCACCGAAGCCGGGTACGTGGGCGAAGACGTCGAGAACATCCTCCTCAAGCTCATCCAGGCGGCCGACTTCGACGTGAAGAAGGCCGAGACGGGCATCATCTACATCGACGAGATCGACAAGATCGCGCGCAAGAGCGAGAACCCGTCCATCACTCGCGACGTCTCGGGCGAGGGCGTGCAACAGGCACTGCTGAAGATCCTCGAGGGCACGGTCGCGTCGGTGCCGCCGCAAGGCGGTCGCAAGCACCCTCACCAGGAGTTCATCCAGATCGACACCACCAACGTGCTGTTCATCTGCGGCGGCGCCTTCGCAGGGCTCGACACCATCATCGAGAACCGCGTCGGGCAGCGCGGCATGGGCTTCAACAGCATCGTGCGCAGCAAGGCCGATCGCGACCCTGGTGCGCTCTTCGCCACCGTGCAGCCCGAAGACCTGCTGAAGTTCGGCATGATCCCCGAGTTCATCGGTCGCCTCCCGATGATCGGTGCCGTTCGCAGCCTTGATCGCGATGCACTCATCAAGATCCTCGTCGAGCCGAAGAACTCGCTCGTCAAGCAGTTCCAGAAGATGTTCGAGTTCGAGGAAGTCGAGCTCGACTTCACCCGCGAGGCGATGGAAGCCATCGCCGATCAGGCGCTGCTGCGCGGCACCGGCGCGCGTGGGTTGCGAGCCATTCTCGAAGAGGTGCTGTTGAACACGATGTACGAACTGCCCGGCCGCAGTGATGTCGGCAGCGTGGTCATCGATGCCGACACCGTGCAGACCAAGGTGAACCCCACGCTGGTCCCGCGCGAGCCCGTCAGCAAGCGACCGCGCCGCCAAGCCAGCTGACCCGTGCCCAGCCAGCCGCGATGACCACTTCCCGATGAGCTACGCCGACGCACTCGCGTACCTGGAGACGCACTCCAACTACGACACCACCGGGCGCATCACCTCCCCGACGCTCGATCGCATGCGTGCCCTGATGGCAGCGATGGGCGACCCGCAGCTGGCCTACCCCGTCATCCACGTCACCGGCACCAACGGCAAGGGCTCCACCACGCAGATGATCACTCGTCTGCTGATGGCTCACGGCCTGACGGTGGGCACGTACACCAGCCCCCACCTGGAGCGCCTCAACGAGCGCATCAGCCGCAATTGCGAACCCATCAGCGACGAGGAGTTCGCCGAGCAGATCGCCGCAGTCGCCGATCTGGAGGGCCTCACGGGTGTTCACCCCAGCTACTTCGAAGCCGTGACGGCTGCAGCGTTCCGCTGGTTCGCCGACGTCGCCATCGATGTGGCAGTCGTGGAGGTCGGCCTGCTGGGCCGTTGGGATGCGACCAACGTGTGCGAGTCGCAGGTTGCTGTCGTCACCAACATCGGCGTCGACCACACCGAGTACGCAGGCCCGACCAAGCTGCACATTGCCACCGAAAAGGCGGGCATCGTCAAGGCCGGTAGCGCAGTCGTCATCGGCGAGACGGACCACGAGCTGGCGCAGGCATTCGTACAGGCCGGGGGAGCCTCCAACTTTCTGCGCGGCACCGACTTCGATGTCCTCGAGAACCAGTTGGCCCTGGGCGGCCGCATGCTCGATCTGCGGACGCCGACGACGGTGTACCCCGACGTCTTCCTACCCCTGCACGGCCGTCACCAGGGTGACAACGCCGTCGTTGCGCTGACAGCCGTCGAGGCATTCTTCGCATCACCTGTTCCGGGCGACCTCGTCACCGAAGGCTTGGCCCAAGTGGTCATGCCAGGCCGCTTCGAAGTGCTCGGACATCAACCGCTGGTGATCGTCGACGGGGCACACAACCCCGCCGGTGCCGATACGTGCGCTTCGGTGTTCTTCGATGATTTCGACCCCGCTGGTCGTCGCATCCTGGTGGTGGGCTGCCTGCAGGGCCGCGATCCGCGCGAGATGCTCTCCGCGCTGCGCGCCGACGAGTTCGACGTGGTGCTGACGTGCAC
>DAORTY010000349.1:0-2522 GCA_035432905.1 Ilumatobacteraceae bacterium
CCATGGCCACCAGCGCCTCGGTCACGCGGCGCAACAGGACGCGCCCGATGCCCCGTCCCCAATGATCGGGGTCGAGGTTCATGGCATACAGCTCGCCGCATGAAGGCGTCGTCGTGGGTGCTTGCTCTGCGCCGAACGCGGCGAACCCGACGACCTCATCTGCCACGACAGCGACCAGCAGCGACGGTAGGTCGTAGCGGGAGATGCGGTCGCGCCACATCGCAATTCGATCCTGCGCCTGGAGGCTGTCGAGGTACTCGTCGGGCATCACCCCCCGATACGCGCGCTGCCACGCTCGCACATGAAGTTGACCCATCGCGTTGGCGTCACTCTCCACCGCATCCCGAATCATCAAGTCCTGAACGCCCATCAGTAGCGCATGGTGCCCGCTCTGGGCGCACAACGCAAGCCGCCGACGCGCTCGGATCATCTGATCCGAGCGGTGCCTCGAACGTCGGTGATCCGGCTACGCATCTCGTTGCGGGTGAGCCTCATCGCGGGCCCGGCCACTCGCGGCCCGATATTGCGGGATCTGCACCCGGTCGCGAATCGGGTGGAGCAAGCAGCCGAATCGGTGCGCACCAGCTCCCGCCTTCGAACCGTCGACGCGTCGTCACCAGCGTGGTGGTCGACCGCGATCTCGGGGCGCAGTTGGGAGACTGCGTCGAGGACGGTGAAGTGATCGGCCACGCAGTTGGCGCCCGCGTTGACCGGGCGCTGAATCCCGGCGAGCGCTTCGCCGGTGGCGTCCGCGAGGCACAACATCGAGGAGAACCCGAACCCGTCCTTGAAGTTCGGGCCGGTGCCGGCCTCGTTCTCTGAATGGATCTTTCGATGAGCTTGGCGGTGATGAGGATGGCGATGGTGAGTGCGATCTGTGCTGATCGGTTTACGGATCGCCGGCCGGAGTTCCGGCGCAACACCGACTTGCGGGCGCACCACAGCCGCATTTGTAGAAGCCCGACACCGACACGCCGACCACATGACACGCAACCTCGAACCGCCTCTTGGGTCGGATCTCCCCTTCGACGCCTTACCGCGACCCGGAGGGCGGCGTCTGCGGACCTTGCTACCGGCTTCGACGCGGAGCCGTCAACACTTGCGGATGGTGGCCGTAACGAGGTCACCCAGCGCGTACGGCAGGGCAACCTTCTGCAGTCGAGCGCCGATGCGAGTTCCGGTGCGCGAACCGCCGTTGGTCAGCTGCCCGGCGACTAGGCCGATGCTGACCCATTTCGTACTTCTTTGCCACCGCTGCAGTTCCAGGCCAGTGGTTGAGCACATCCTATTCACGTCGGCTTCGTCGAATAACCACAACACCGACGGCGGGGTAGCCTGCTGCCAACGGGCCTTCATCACGCGGGCGATGAGGCTGCGACGATCCCACGTCTCGATCAGTAGCCGGCCGCCCGGCACCAGGAGTGCAGCAGCTTCGCTCAGCGCCGCAACCGGGTCGGGGAGGTGCTCGAGGACCTGGAAGAAGGTCATCGCGTGCACCGAGCCGGGCTGCAAACCGAGCTCGGCAACCGTGGGGGCCGCGCAGAAGCCTTGGGCTTCAACAGCGGTGCGTGCAGCGGCGTTGAGATCGACACCCATCGGCGACCAGCCTGCAGCCTTGGCTTCGAGAAGGGTGAAACCGTAGGCGCAGCCCACGTCGACCAGTACCGCGGCCGGCACTGCCGGTGGTCCAAGCTTGCGCAGGCGGGCGCGGCCGTTGCGGCGATGGATGGGTTCATCGGCCGCATAGTCGACGTAGCCACCATGCGCTGCCGCGGTGAAGTAGTCGTTCCCGTATAGTTCGGCGGCCTCGGCTGCGTTTGGGAGTGGATGCAGCCGCACGGCGCCGCAGCTATTGCAGGCCACATAGGCATGGTCGCTGACGGTGAGGTACGGGCTCTGGCCGGTATCAGCGAAGCAGACAGGGCACGGCATGAGCGTCAACAAGCCTTCAGCGTCGCCCGACGCCAACGCACCAGCCGTTCTCCGGTGGGAGCGCCAGGGTGGGAGCGAGGTCACACATCAAGCACGCCGAAGCAGAACGTCGAGCCGCGACTCAGTCGCTCCTTGAGGGTCGACGCCATGGGTTCCACGCTATCGACTCGGGTGCATCCCACATGCAATGGCTCAGCAACACCGGCGGAAAACTGACCGCAATCCCAACCTGATCAAGGCCCTCCAGTGGCGCGACGCGTACAGACCGGCTGGACCAACTACGAGCGGCAGAAGGCCACCTTCTTGTGCACATCCTGCTGGGTGTTGTCGCCGCGCCGACGAACTCCGCCCCGGCCTTGTCACTGTCGTCGACGATCTCGTCTCAGTCAACCTGTTGCATCGCCTGCGCTCATGCCAAGGAGTGATCTGTCTTGCTGACGGACACTCCACCGAGCGCCTCAACTCGGCATGTCGCTACGGCTGGGCGAGCGCGGCTGCGGCAGTCGCGGCGATCATCGCATCCTGCTCGGCCGACCCGCCCGACACTCCGACCGCTCCGGCCAGGGTTCCGCCGCTGCGCACGGGCTCGC
>DAORTY010000350.1:0-2507 GCA_035432905.1 Ilumatobacteraceae bacterium
CTCGGCGCGCCGAAGAAGGACTGGCAGCTGTTCAGCCGTTGGGCCAACGACATCCTCGAGATCTTCTCCATCGACATGGCCAGCAAGCTGGACCTCATCATGCGCACGCAGGAGGAACTCGACGAGTACACCCGAGCGCTCATCGCCGACCGCCGCAACAAGCCTGCCGACGACCTGCTCACCGACCTCATCGCGATGGAGGAGGCCGGCGACCGGCTGAGCAACGACGAACTGGTGATGATGGTCAACGCGGTCATCATCGGCGGAACCGACACCACACGCAATCAGCTCGGTTGCGCACTCGGCCTCTTCGCCGAGCACCCCGACCAGTGGGCACTGCTGGCCGAGCGACCTGAGCTCGCGCCGCGGGCAGTCGAGGAAACCATGCGCTACTTCGGTGCGGTACGCGGCACCGCTCGTTTTGCCAGCGTCGACATCGAGTATCGCGACGTGCTGTTCCCTGCCGGCACGTTCATGGGCGTCGGCATCGCTGAAGCCAACCGCGACGTGAAGGTGTTCACCGAGCCCGACGCGTTCGACATCACTGCCCACAAGAGCGACCAGCCGCAACTCACCTTCGGGTCCGGCATCCACTACTGCCTCGGCCAGTCGCTCGCCCGCGCGGAGCTGCAAGAAGCACTTCCGCTGCTCGCGAGGCGGATGCCCAATCTGCGACTCGACGGGCCCACCGAATGGAAGCCCGAGGGCGTCGGCATCTTCGGCCCGTCGCGAATGCCGGTCACGTTCGACGCCGGCCACTGACAAGCGCCTGTACTACAGCGGCGTGCCGAGTGCTTCCAACACAACGGTGAGCAGCGAGAAGGCTCGATTGTCGCCGACGGTGCCCGAACCCATCTTGTTCATCGCGAAGGTGAACGTCATGTGATTGTCGAGGTCGTTGATGACCAGCGAGCCACCCCATCCACCCCAGAAGCAGACGCGACGATCGGGGGAGATCGGCATCAGTTCGCTGGGCAGGCCGAAGCCGATGCCGAATCGCATCGGCATCATCAACACCTGGTCGACGCCGTTGGCCTGCTCGCGAAAGATCTGGTCGATCGACGACTGGGCAAGCAGCTGATGACCGTTGACGCCACCGCCGTTACTGATGGCGCTCTGCACCAGCGCCATCGAGCGAGCATTGCCGTGACCGTTGGCCGCGCCGATGTCGGCCTGGCGCCACTCGGGCGTCCAGGCAGTCTCGGCCGAGGGCGCCGGGCCGGTGAGCGTCTTGACGACGATCATCTCGGGGTCCAGCGAGGAAATGTCGATTGGCAGCGGCGGTGGCGCGATGACGTTGGCGACCCGACCGAATTCGCTGGGCGCGAGGCCGATGTGGAAGTCCGCTCCAACGACTTGCGCCACCTGAGTGCGAAAGAACTCACCCAGCTGCATGCCGGTGACGCGGCGGATGACTTCCCCGACCAGATGGCCCTGGTTCAACGCGTGATAGCCGCTGGCCGTGCCCGGCTCCCACCAGGGTGATTGCGCAGCGAGCATCGAGGTGCTCTTCTCCCAGTCGTAGATGTCGGCAACCTGGACGGGCTGTGCCCATGCGGACACCCCCGAGGTGTGCGCCATCAGATGACGTACCAGCACTCCTTCCTTGCCGTTGGCGGCGAACTCGGGCCAGTACTGCGCCACCGGCGCATCGAGATCGAGTTGGCCGCGGCTGTGCAGCATGAGCGCGCTCAGCGACGTCATCGTCTTCGTGCTCGACCACACATTGGTGATGGTGTCGGCCTGCCACGGTGTGGTGCGCGCCTGGTCGGCGAACCCGCCCCACAGGTCGACCACCATCTCACCGTCCAACATCACGGCGACAGACGCGCCGACATCGTCGCCCGAGTCCAGATTGTTGGACAACACGTCGCGCATCGCGTCGAAACGCGAATCGTTCGAACCATGTACTTCAGCCATTCGCTGATCCCCTGTCGTTGATGTCCCCGCACCGACAGTAGCGAGCGCCGGCGGTCAGCGGTTCAGCGGGGCTTGCGCCACATCGTCCACATGTCGGGACCGTTCTTCAGGTGCAACACGCTGCGCACCTCGAAGCCGTAGCGCCCGTAGAACGCAACATTGGATTCCTTCGAACTCTCCAGGTACATGCCGACACCTTCGGCGTCGGACCGGTCGACCATCGGTTGCATCAGCGCGGCACCGAAGCCCTTCCCCTGATGCGCTGGGTCGGTGCCGATGATCTCGAGGTAGTAGTGCGGGAACTCGACCTCGCCGTGCGCCTTCTCCATCATCGACAGCACACCGAGGTTCGGGAACAGTCGAAGTCCGTACAGCTTGAGGAACGTCGGCGAGGTTTTGAGCACCGTCGTGAACGGGATCTTCCACTGATCCGGCGGAGCCCAGATCGCCGCCGCCTCATAGTTGGACGTCGTGTAGACATGGCCGTGCGGAAGTTGAATCTTCTGAAACGTCGCAAAGAACGGCTTCACCTTCTCCTGCGGCACCACCTTGCCGCCGAGCAGATGCAGCTTCACCGGGTCGTCGTG
>DAORTY010000351.1:0-2491 GCA_035432905.1 Ilumatobacteraceae bacterium
CACCTACCGGCACTTATACGGGTGATCCACCTCTCGGGCTGGGTGTCCGGGAAGCCTTCTCGGGCATCGGTTCCGAGATGTGGAGGTGGTTCGGATGGTTTGGTCCCCGTTGTTGGTGTCGACTGTCGAGAGCGATGGTCGGTGCAGGTATCGGCTTGGTCACGAGCTGGTGGATGAGTTCTTGGAGTTCGCGGCTGGGCGTTGCCGCCCGAACACGGTGCGGGCGTACGCGCATGATCTGAGGGCGTTCTTCGACGTCGTTGGCAAGGACCCTGTGGAGGTCACGTCGCGAGACGTGCTCGCGTTCGTGGTCGCTCAGCAACGACCTCGGCCGGGAGCGGAGAACCTGGTGCGGATCTCCGATGGTGGGGCGGGGTTGTCGGCGTCAACGATCAAGCGGCGGTTGGCGGCGGTGTCGAGCTTGTTCGGTTATCTCGTCGTGCGCGGCGACGCTGGTGTGGTGTCGAACCCGGTGCCGCGCGGGTTGCCGACGCGGCGGAGCCGGCATCGCGATCAGCGTGGCGTGCCGCTCGTGCGCGGGGTTCGCCGCCTGCCGCAGATCCTTGAGGCGGGTGAGGTCGATGCGCTGTTGGGGTCGCTGCGAACGGTGAGGGATCGGGCGATCATCGAAGCGATGCTGCTCGGCGGGTTGCGCCGTTGCGAGGTGCTCGGGTTGCGGCTCGCCGATCTGCGCCTGGGTGATTGGCGGGTGTTCATCGCGGACGGCAAGGGCGGCCATCAGCGACTGGTGCCGATCTCGCAGACGTTCTTCGTGACGGTCGCCGCGTACCTCAACGATGAACGCCCGGCCGACGCGGTGACGGACCGTGTGTTCGTCGCGTTGAAGGGCCCTCGCCGTGGGCAACCGTTGTCGGCCGACGGGCTCGACGAGGTCCTCACCGGAGCGCGTGAACGCGCCGGGCTGGCGGGCGGGACGTGTCATGAGTTGCGACACACCTGCTTCACCCGTCTGCGGCAAGCGGGCATGCCGATCGAAGCGATCCAAGCCCAAGCCGGGCACCGCTCGATCGCGTCGACCCGGGTCTATCTGCATCTCGGTGATGACTGGCTTGCCGGCGAGTATCGCCGCGCCGCGGAAGCGATCGAGGCGCAAGCGATGATCGGCACAGCCCGATGAGCGCCCAGCCCGCTCGCTCGTTCCCTGCACTGTCGCCGGCATCTGGCGAGCGGCCATCGCGACGCAAAGTGCAGGAGATCACCTGGGCCGAGATCGCCACCAGGGCGCCACAGATGGCGTTCACGATGAACCGGTTCCTCGAGCAGCTCGCCGTGTCGGCACGGCCGAACACCGTCGACGCGTACTCGCTGGTGTTGCGGTTCTTCGCCGGGCGTGTCACCGCCGCAGACCCTGCGTGTGTGCGGGTCGCCACGATCGAACGACGCCATCTCGAGGACTACAAGCGCTGGCTCGCTGACCGGCCAGGCAAGAAGACCCCGAAGCTGACCACGACCACGATCCGCCACAACCTCGGGCTGCTGCGCACGTTCTTCGAACGGATCATCGACTGGGACTACGACGACGCACCCGCCAAGGTCCCGATCTTCCCCGGCGACTTCCCGCAAGCCGACGAACCGCTCCCGAAGTTCCTCGACGACCCCACCGCTGCGAAGTTCATGGCCGCGCTCGCCGCCGACCCGAACCAGCGGCGTCGGTTGATGGTCGAGCTCCTCGCCCGCACTGGCATGCGCGCCGGTGAACTCGCCGCGCTCCGCGACGACGCGATGATCCGCATCGGTGACACCTTCTGGCTACGCGTCCCCGTCGGCAAACTCCACAACGACCGCTACGTCCCCCTCCACCCGATCCTGGTCGAACTCATCACCACCTACCGCGACCAGCGCGAACCCACCCGCACCGGGCTGCTCGTCGAACGCAACGACGGCCAACCCTTCGACCGGCGCACAATCCACCGCTACGTCGCGACGGTCGCCCAACGGGCAGGCGTTGGCCACGTGCACCCGCACCAACTGCGGCACACGCTTGCGACGCAAGCCATCAACCGTGGGATGAGCCTCGAAGCAATCGCCGCGCTGCTCGGCCATCGCACGATGCGCATGACCCTCGTCTACGCACGCATCTCCGACCGCACCGTCGCCGACGAGTACTTCCGCGTCACCGAAGCCGTCGAAGCCAGCTACCGCACGAGCGAACCGGTCCCGGCCACCGCCGAAGGCACCAACATGCGACGCCTCGCCGCAGACCACCGCCGCCTCCTCGGCAACGGCCACTGCACCCGCCCCGCAGCACTCGACTGCAACTTCGAGACCATCTGCGAACGATGCGGGTTCTTCGACACCGGCCCCCAGTTCATCCCGTTACTGCGACGCCAACGAGACCACGCCACCGAACGAGACCAACACGACCGCGCCCAGATCTTCACGAGCCTCCTCGACGGCATCGACAACCAGCCACCCGACATGCTCGAATGAACCCAGCCCGAGACGCCGGATCACCCGTGTAACAACACTT
>DAORTY010000352.1:0-2450 GCA_035432905.1 Ilumatobacteraceae bacterium
TGTGCCAGCGTTGCGGCTCCAGTGCAATGGCGTTGATGAAGCCCGGCGTCACTCGACTCCGTGAGGAACTGGAGGCCGCTGCCAACCGACCGGTTGTCGCGGTGACGGGCGATTCCGGTGGATTGCCCGAGGGCGACGTGTACGTGGGAACCGAGGCAGTGCTGCACCGCGTGCGCGGGGTCGACGTGGTGGCGTTTCTCGATTTCGACGCCGAGCTCCTTGCGCCGAGGTACCGGGCTGCCGAGCAGGCGCTGGCGCTGCTGGTCCGGGCCGGGCGCCTCGTGGGCAGGCGCAGCGGTGGCGGCAGGGTGCTGGTGCAGACCTTCGTACCCGACCACGAGGTCATCGTCGCCGCGCAGCGAGCCCAACCATTGCGCGTTGCAGAAGCCGAGCTGGCGCGGCGACGCCTCCTGGGCCTTCCGCCGTTCCAGGCCCTGGCCGCTGTCGAAGGTGCCGGTGCAGCCGAGTTCGCGACCAATGTCGGCTTGGAGTTCGCAACAACGCCCAAGGGCGTGCTGATCCGGGCCGACACCTGGGACGTGCTCGGCCACGCGCTCGCAGACACCCCCCGCCCGAAAGGCTCACGTCTGCGAGTGGCAGTCGACCCTCCTCGCCAGTAGCCGTTCAGTGCGGCGCTGGACGGGCTTCGAGAATTCGATAGCCGGCGGAGGAGGCAAGCCGGATGGTGGGGTAGCCCTGCGCGCCCAACCAGGCCTTCAGTGAATCGCTGCCGAGATGCTTGTGGACCACGAGTACCGCGGTTCCCGCTGGTGTGAGCCGCCCGAACCATCGCAACAGCATTGCGTGCAGCGCCCGCTTGCCGATGCGGATCGCGGGGTTGCTCCAGATCGTGTCGAAGATGACCGTCTCGGGCACCTCGTCTGGCGCGCAGACGCGGATGTTGCTGATGCCGTTGCGTTCTGCGTTGTCGCGGCACAGCGTGCGGGCGCGCTCGTTGACGTCGATGGCCCAGACAGTGGCGGCAGGTGACCGACGAGCCATCGCGAGCGCAATCGCGCCGGTGCCGCACCCGATGTCGAGCAGATCCCCGCTCGCCATCGGTGGGGGTGCCTGCAGCAACAGCAGCTTCGTGCCCGAATCCACCCGGTCGTAGCCGAACACTCCGCGATCGGTCGTCAGCGAGAGGTGCATGTCGGGCAGCGACAACTGCACATCACGCGGCGAAGAGTCAGTCGTCGGTTCCTCATCGAAGTAGTGCGACCCGGCTGCAGTCATAGCGACCCCCCATCGTAGAACCCATCCGAAACCAATCGTTTTACGTAAAGGCTGTCGAGCGCTGACCTGGTGCTGTGAGTTTGACGGTTTGACACAAACGAGGGGGAGGGGCCAGTGGACATGTCTGGGTCGATAGCCTTGGCCCATGGCGTATGACATCCGCACCTATGGCGACCCGGTACTGAAGTCGCAGGCGTCTGCCATCACCGAGATCAACGGCAAGGTGGCGCGGCTCGTCGACGACATGTTCGACACGCTCTACGACAGCGACTCCGGCATCGCGCTCGCAGCGCCGCAGATCGGTGTCCAGAAGCAGATCGTGGTGTGGGACATCGATGACCAGCCGATGGCGCTGATCAACCCGGTGGTCGTGGAGAGCGACGGCGAGTGGGTGTACAGCGAAGGCTGCCTCAGTATCCCTGATCTCTATGTCGACATCTTGCGGCCCAACAAGGTGTTGGTGCGCGGTATCGACATCGACGGCAACGAGGTCGAGATCGAGGCCGAGGAGCTGATGGGGCGCATGTTCCAGCACGAGATCGACCATCTCAACGGCGTGCTCATGTTCGACCGCATGACACCGGACCAACGCAAGGCCGCGATGACGGAGTACCGCAAGCTGCAGGAGCCGACGGCGGCACCAGCGCAGCGTCGCCGGCTTCGCCTGTCGTGAGCACTTCATGAGGCTTGCGTATTTCGGTACGCCCGAGATGGCGGTACGGCCGCTACACGCGCTCGTCGAGGCAGGTCACGAGGTGGCGCTGGTGGTGACTCGCGTGGACAAGCGACGCGGTCGCGGTGGCGAACTCAGCCCCAGCCCAGTGAAGGCCGCAGCACTCGAGCTTGGCCTGCCGGTCTCAGCCAGCGTCGACGACGTGCTGGGGCGTGGCATCGAGTTGGGTGTCGTGGTCGCCTTCGGTCAGCTGATCAAGCCCCATGTGCTGGCGGAGGTGCCGATGGTGAACATGCACTTCTCGCTGCTGCCGCGCTGGCGCGGGGCGGCACCCGTCGAGCGGGCATTGCTCGCCGGCGACACCGAGACGGGCGTGTGCCTGATGCAGTTGGAAGAGGGCCTCGATACCGGCCCCATCTACGACACGGTCCGTCTGCCGGTCTCGGCTACTGCCACCGCCGATGAGCTTCGCCGAGACCTTGTCGCGGCGGGCACGGCGCAACTCGTGCGCTGCCTCGCGGCACCGCTGCCGTCCCCGGTG
>DAORTY010000353.1:0-2438 GCA_035432905.1 Ilumatobacteraceae bacterium
AGGCTTTGGACGCACGCGACTATGTGGGCGTGCGTCTACACGATGAGTACTACGACAAAGGTTGTGGTGGCGGCGCTCATCGCCAACAGTGTGGCACTTCCAGCACTCGCTTCGCAACCTCGGCCGGGATTTCTGGACCACGACCGACGCAGCCTCCACTCACACGATCCGCTACGACCACCGCCGGTGGATCGCATGAGGGGGCTGCGTTGTTCGTACGCCCTACACGGTGGGCACGTATTGCAGCGAGCCGATCGCGCGGTTGAGCGCATCGAAGTCGGCGTCGCTGTTGAGCTGAGCGATCATCAGAATCGCAGCTTTACCGTCTGGGGTACCGAGCACCACCAGGCCGGTGGAGCCGCCGGCGTCACCACATCCGGAGTAGACGAGGCCAGCACCGGCGAGGTAGCCGTTGTCGAGGTCTTGTACGTCACCTTTGTCGGTGCAGGTCAACTGTCCCTCGTAGGCATCGAGAATCGCCGACCAATCTGAACCGAGGAAGCCGGCAACCAGGATGCCGGTCGCGGTGTCGGTGTTCAAGAACGAGTCGAGATCTGGGGCGGCCACGATTGCTGCGTGGTCACCATCGTTCAGTGTCTGACCGGTCGTCTGACGCTGCGCCCACTCGACCGGCACCTCGATCAGGATCTGATTGGTGTCGTCGATGACTTCCTCGTACGTGTACTCGGCCTGTGCGGGAGGCAGGTCCACAGGCGTCTCCTCAGTGGCGAGCAACTGGCTGACGACGAGCGTCTTGGTGCCGTTGATCTCGCCGGTCAGAATCTCGCCGGTGTCGAACCGCAGCACCTCGATCTTGATCGGCTTGGAGCCAGCGGTACGAAGCACGTCGCAGTAGGCGCTCATCGAGCCGTCCTGACCGACGGGCAATCCGTTGAGGCTGAGAATGACATCGCCCGGCAACAGCCCGGTGGTCGAGGCAGGGCTGCCAGCGGCCACGCCCGACACCCACACACCAGCAAGGCCGATGTCTTGGTTGACGAACGCCTTGGCGTTGATTCCGATGGATTCGAAGTCGCCATCCTTCAGCTTTTTCACAACCGATTGCGCGATGGAATTGTTGATGCCGAAGAACTGCGAGGTGCCGGTGCCGCCGACGTCGCCGCCGGCGTATGCCACAGCGACCACCTTGCCATCCTTGTCGACGACCGGGCCGCCGGAGTTGCCCGGCTGCTGCTGGGCGTCGTACTGCACGGTTCCGTCGATCGATGCCCAGTTGGTCTCCCCGTTGGCGTTGGCCTTCGAGATGATGCCACTGACCAGCGTGAACTCGGGGTCACCGAGTGGGAAGCCGGCGACGTAGATGTCGAGCCCGGGCTTGATCTCCTCGGTTGCCCAGTTGAGGTACGGGACTGTGCCGGGGATGTCGACCTGCACGAGGGCGAGGTCGTTGCACTCCGAGGCACCGACGACGGTTGCGTTGTACGACTTGTTCGAGTCGCCGCCGACGAAGACCTTCAGCGTCGCGGCGCCCGAGACCACGTGGTTGTTGGTGACAGCCAGGCCGTCGGGCGAGATGAAGAAGCCGGAGCCACGCCAACCGATGGCCTGTTCGGTGCTACCCGGCTCACGGAAGGCGCCTGCGCCCTCGAACTGGAGGACCGCCGGCTGCACGTCGGAGAACGAGGTGATGTCGCCGCCCGTTGCGTCGGTGATGGGAGGGGCAACGGCGGTCGTGGTGACATCGCCCGACGTGGTGGCCGGGGCAATCGTGGTCGACGACGTGAACCCGACGCTGTCAGAGCCGCAGGCGGCGAGAACCGTCGCTGCGGACAGGAATATGGCTAGAGGTGCGTGGCGCCCGTGTTTCATGCTGCACATACTGGTCCCCCAGAACCGTTTCGTCCATAGTAAGCACGCCATATTCTGCCCGATGCAGTCCGTGTCGTGCGGAGGGCCACGACCGACGCCACTGCAGAAATCGTCGGCCGATCGGTGAGTGTGTCGCGTGGAGCGCTCCAAGTTCCTAACCTGTCCACATGACAACACCTCAGTCACCCACGGTGGCCCCCGCCACCGGCCGCCTCGGCGTGCTCACGGTCGGCCTCGGCGCCGTGGCCTCCACCCTCATCGCGGGCGTCGAGCTCGTCAAGCGAGGCATGTCGCTGCCGGTCGGCAGCCTCACCCAGATGGGCACTATTCGTCTCGGCAAGCGCACCGACGGCCGCAACCCACTGATCAAGGAGTTCGTGCCACTGACCGCCCTCGACGACATCGTGTTCGGGTCGTGGGATCCGTTCCCCGACGATGCGTACGTCGCCGCCACCCGCGCCGGCGTTCTCGAAGGTGGCAAGCACATCGAAGCCATCAGTGAAGCGTTGCGCGATGTGCAGCCGATGCCGGCCGCGTTCGACCGTCAGTATGCGAAGCGCATCGACGCCGACAACACGATGCACACCATCAACAAGCGCGACATGCTC
>DAORTY010000354.1:0-2392 GCA_035432905.1 Ilumatobacteraceae bacterium
CCGTCGTCCTCGCCTACGCGCGCAACGTCCGCTACTTCGGGCGGCCCGACGAGTCACTTCGATCCCAGTGCGCGACGTTCGCGTGCGCCCCGCTCTACACAGTGCTGCACGTGCTCCTGCTCACCCCGCTACGGGTGTGGTCACTGCTCACCCTGCGCCAGACCGGCTGGGGCACCCGCGCCAACGTCGAAGTGCGCAGCGCGTGACCACTGCCGTACATGGCGGAGCAGCCGCTGTCAGCAGGCGTCGGGCTCCCACTCGAGGTGGTCGCGCAGCACCCGGTTCCAACGGTTGGCCGCGAGGCCGGGTTGCGTGATGGCCATCGCGACCGCGAACTTGCTCACCCGCTGCGGGCGCATGCCGCGGGCCCAGAGCGCCCGGTCGAGAGGCGTGGGCGCTCCGGCGCTCTTCGTCTCGACCACGACGCACTGACCGAGTGGCTCGGCCTCCATGTCGACGCGGGCACCGACGAGTTGCTGGTCGATCGTGGCGCGCCACCCACCGGCCTGGCCCGCCAGCGTGGTGCGCAAGTAGCCGGTGCTCACCACAGCCCCGAGCGCCTCGATCGGCGGATGTCGCCAGATGCCTGAGTCGCGCAACGTGTCGGCGACGAACACCGCCTCGTCGAGCGACAGATGTCTCGGTGCTGCGATGGATGTGGTGACAGCCGCCGTGGTGCGGGCCTTCACCGTCCGTCCGCGTTGATCCTTGGTCTTCACCTCCAGCATCTGCACAGCGTCGTCGACGTACTCACGACGACGAACCTTGAAGCGCCGACGACGACCCGTCGCGGCCATTCGATACAGCAGCAGATCGTCCGTGTCGAAGTACACCGACCGGTACTGATGCACGAGCCGACCGCCCACCTCCAGCACTCCGACACGCTCCGCGGACGACAGCGCGTTGATGACATCGAAGAGCGTCTCGGGCGTCACCAGGTACTTGCGATCGCGTCGAGTTTGCAGTGCCGCGGTTTCGTTGATGTCGATGAGTGACAGCGTCGGCAGCCCACCGATGCAGTCGCCCACCCGAAGCTCGACCTCGTCGATCATGCTGGCGACCCTTCGAGAACGGCCAACGAGTCGACCGTCGTCATCGATGCCCGTTGAGCGTCGAGTCGATAGCGCACCTCCACAACGGTGGAGTCGTTCACCATGTCGAGCCGGCGGAGCACCAGGCGTTCCACATGGGCTCCCAGCAGGTGCTCCAAGTGCGCCGTCAGCTGTCGCTCGTCGGCGATGGCTCGGTCGAGGGTGACCACCTGCAGCCGGTGGTCGCGGAAGAGGCGACGGTTGTCGCCAACGAACATGACCGCGATGATGGCCGCCGGAAGGGCCACCGCGACCCAAGGCGGGTCGACCTCGATGCCGCCGAGCAGCCCGAGGGCGAGCGCGGCGAAGTAGTACGCCACCTCCTCGTGGCCGAGCTCCGACGACCGCAGCCGGATGATGGAGAGCGCCCCGAACAGACCGAGGCCGAAGCCGGTGCCGATGCTGGTGTTGGCAGACAGCGCAAGCGCCACCGTGAGCACTCCGACGTTGAGGCCGAGGTACGCCACGACCATGTCGCGCCGCCGATGTCGCGGGAAGTAGAGCCCGAACACCAGAATGCCGGTGGCGACGAGATCGATGGCGATGATGGTGATGCGAGGCATGTGAGCTCCTGGGTGAACGAACGGTGTCGGCGAGGTGAACGGACAGCGAACACAGAACCACTACAACTTGTGAGTTCCATGTGGATCAGCTGGGACTTTCGCAGCGGTTTCGAGCTGATGGGTTCACAGAGAACTCACAGCTGACACTCATCCGCCGCAGAGATTCGGCCGCTTGCATGGCGAGCAGATCGACGTCGCGACGCGACGGCCACGAGCAACGAGGTACCCCAGTGCAACACTCTTCACGCCGAACCATCAGCCATTGGCGCCGGGCGACGTTGGCCGTCGTGATGGCCACCAGCGTGATCGCCTGCTCAGCAGGCGCTGACACCACCGACGGAGCGGCGACGAACGACACCACCCGAACCACCGACGGCGCCGAGTCGAGTTCCGCGACCAGCACGACAACGAGCACGACAACCAGCACGACGATCGACAACGCTGCCTCGGGGTTGTTCGACGACTCCGTGGTGCACGACATCGACATCACGGTGGACCCCGACGACTACGCCGACCTCGTCGCGGCCTACCAAGACTCGAGCGAGAAGCTCTGGATCGAGGCAACCGTGGTGATCGATGGCACCGAGTACCGCCAGGTGGGGTTGCGGCTGAAGGGCAACTCATCGCTGTTCAGTCTCTCCGGCGGCGGCGGCGGTATGCCCGACATGCCCGACATGCCCGACATCGCCACTCTCGACGACGCGTGCCTCGTCGTCACCGACAACACCGGCACGACCG
>DAORTY010000355.1:0-2387 GCA_035432905.1 Ilumatobacteraceae bacterium
ACAACCCACAGGATGTCAGATGGGTTGCCTGCGGAAACGTCCGGAACTGCCGCCGATCGTGCTGATGCGCGTGCGTTGCCTTGAACACACTCTTCGCGGCTGATCTGAGTACCGAGCAAGGGAATGTCGCGGGCATGGATGCCGCGCGCCTCCGCGATACTTCCCTCGCCGCATACGCGGCGCATCGCGAGGAGGGTCACCATGTCAGACGCCATTTCCACCGGTCCTGACGGTCCGCGGGAAGCCGCACCCACCGGTGAGGGCCGAGCGCCGATCGTACGTCTGCCGACGTGGGTGAACGTCGTGCTGGTGCTCACGCTCTTGGGTTCTTGCTCGGCGGCTAGCCGGGCGGGGGACGCGGTGGACCAGATGATCGGAGGGGCCGGCGCCGGAACCGCTGCGACCGAGGCTGAGGTGCGCGAGATGTGCCGGTTGTTGGGGGCGGTGGCCGCCAAGCAGGGCGTCGACCTCGAGGCGACGTTGGCTGATGGCGTGGACACCACATGCGAAGCCGCAGCGCTAGAGGCGGCAACTCCGTAGTGGTCTGAGACGGGGCCCTGCCATCGGCAGACGGGCCATTGCGGCAGCTCACCCGCCCTTCGTCGTGTCTGAAGGTTCCGCTCCTGGCGCGGATAGTGCCGTTCGAGCGAAGCGAACTCTGTCGAGGTCACCCCCAGCGCCGCGCTGGCGCGCCACCGTATGGAGTTCGCCAACAGCGCCGCGGCGGGGGTGAGCACGGCTGATGCGCTGATGGCCCAGACCGCTGGCACGTTGGCGGTCACCCGTCCAGCCGTGCGCCGTTGCCGCGCAACCACCACAGCGCCGCCGCCGCGACGATCGCTGCCCGCCAAGCTGCACATCGCTACACCGGTCGAGCGTGCGCCGTCACAGCCTTGGTTCACCGCGGCGACGACGCGGCGCGCTGCTCGAATCTCACGAACCGACGTCGATCGGGGGCAGTCTGGTCTCCATGACCCAACCGTCGAGGTGGCTCGTGGCCGTGGCGGTCGTGGCGCTGTCGGTCCTGTGCGGTTGGTATGCCGTCAACCTCGCCATGGGGCGCCTTGCCGACAACAGTGCTGGATGGCTGGACTCGCTGGAGCCGGTTCACGGCCAGTGGGTCTCACGCACTGGCTTCGCGGAGGACGGATCGACCCCGTGGACGACTCCGGTCAGGGTCACCGTGGACGGCGACGAGCTGCGGTTCGACGTGGGCTGCAACCGGCTGAGCGCCATCGTGACGGTCGAGGACCACCGACTGCACTCCGAGCAGGGCGTGGTCGCGACCGAGATCGGGTGCCCGCCCGAGGTCGCGGCCACCGAGGCCTGGCTGGTCGCACTCGTTGCCGACAGCGCCCAGGTCCAGCTCAAGGGGTCCACCGAGGGTGAAATGTTCAGCCTCGACACCGATGCCGGCTGGATCGGGTTCCTCCGTGACCCAGGGCCTGCAACGAGGGCCGTTGACAGCGTTGCAGGGGCCAACCGACGCTGTGCTCGAGGCGCTGTTCGCTGCGTCCTGAATACAGGATCCCACCAATGGCTGCATCGAGTAGTGCATCCGGGTACCCCGCAGATTGGACGGGTGGATAGGCGGCGCCAGGAGGCACTCGGCCCTGGCTCCACTTGCGCGGCATTGGCGCGGGCGAGCGACGGCCGCACATGTTCGATGTCAGCAACCATGTCGAGGACGTCCGGTACGGCATCCAGCACTGTGACTTCAGCAAGAGCCCCAACTCGACCATGCTTGCGTCGGTACTCAGAATGGGGGTAGTGGTCGATCGCGACCCAGGAATCGCGGCTTCGCAACGGGTGGTTGCGTTGGGTAATCGCTCCACTGTTGAACCGGCACAGCTCGATCTGGTCTTCATACCGCTCGACAAGCATCTTCGTGTCGACGTGCAGGATCACCTGCTCCAAGTTGCGGTACTCCTTTGCCTGGCGAAGGCGCTCCAGTCGTTCGAGGCTCGGCCAGAAGAAGACGCGGGAGTTGATCGCCATCAGGAAGCTCTCCACGGACCCGCCCGGTTCGATCTTCTCCCCCAGGAACTTCATCGGCTTCTGATCGCGGATCACGGCCGGAGGCAGGCCCGGAGCCACCAGCTCGACCGACTCCGACCGCCGTTGCGTCAAGAGCTCTACCTGCCGGTGCGGGCTCACCTGGTAGAGGTCGAGGAGACGCTGGGTGGACAACAGCCCATGCTGCTTGATCGACGGCCAGGCAAGTCCTGAGGCGGAGTGGAACACCCGTGGATACGTGGAGATGAGCTCCGAAACGTCCATGAGAAGACTCTGCCATTGACCAGATCGCCCCCATCCAACACGCGGTCGGCTGGCGGCGTTGTGACGCAGGTGCGGGTCCGCGCCACCCTGCGAAAGACCTCTGGGCT
>DAORTY010000356.1:0-2377 GCA_035432905.1 Ilumatobacteraceae bacterium
CCCACCCGGCAGACTGATGCAGATGCACGACCTCGACCGTCTCGCCACAGCAGCCGCCGAGGGCGACCGGGCAGCGCTCGACCGGTTCGTACGGTCGATCCAATCCGACGTGTGGAGGTTCTGCGCCCATCTCACCCGTCCGGCCGACGCCGATGACCTCACCCAGGAATCGCTCGTCAGGATCGTGACCCACCTGCAGCGCTGGGAACGTGGACCGGTGATGACCTGGGTCCTGGGCGTCAGCCGAAACGTCTGCTTCGAACACCTCCGCAAACGGACCCGCCGACGCACCGACCCAGTCGCGGACTTCCCAACGCGCGCCGCCCCCGACGCTCATAGCGCAGTGGAGACAACGCAACTGCTCAACGCCCTGCCCCTGGATCAGCGCGAAGCGATAGTGCTCACGCAGCTCATCGGCCTGCCATACGCGCATGCCGCCGAAGTCATCGGCTGCCCGATCGGCACCATCCGATCACGAGTCGCCCGCGGTCGCACCTCGCTCGCCGAAGCCTTGCACCAGGCCCGAACTGGTACCGGCGAGTCCTGACTGACTTGAGTCGCCGCTCGCGTCGCCCGTGCGCCCGTCCTGAAACCCGGTCCGATGACGGTTGGGGTCACGTAATGGTGAGGGTGGTCTCCATGCCGGCTTCTTTGTGGCCGACGATCGCACAGATGACGGTGTAGGTGCCGGGCGCAAGGCTGCTGATGTCGAGGTTGGCGGTTTCGTCGGGTAGCAGATCTGGCGTGGCCAAACCTTCCACGCTGAGATTGTGCGCAACGGAGCCGTTGTTGAGGACGGCAAGCGTTGCACCGGCGGGTGCCGTTAGTGATTCGGGCGTGATAGCGAACTCGGTGAGCGACACGTCGACCGTAGCGGCGGCAGCTCCGCCGCCGGCCCTGCCGGCAGCGAGGACGGCTTCGTGCTCATCGATCGCCCTACTTGCCAGGCCGATGGCGAAGATCGCGGCGGCGAAGGAGAAGAGGGCGATGAAGATGGCGCCGAGCGCGAGGGTCTCAGTGTTGAGGCCCGGGCGCTTGTTCCGGCCAGCGCCGGAAGTGACGACCGTGGCCGTGCTGGCCGCAGGCGTTGACATTGGAGCGGCTTCTTCGGCGGTTGTTTCAGTGGCGGTCATGACGGTTCCTATTCGACGACAAAAACGGTGACCATGCCGAACATGCCTTGTGGGCTTTCGGCGTGGGTGAGGATGTGGCAGTGGAAGGGCCAAGTGCCCGGGTTGTCGGCGACGACTGTGACGTCCCAGCGCTCGCCGGGCGCAACGGTGATGGTGTCGCACAGGAACGGTTGCGGGAGCGGGTAACCGTCGCGGGCAAACACTTCAAAGGTCAGGCCGTGCAGGTGAATGGGGTGCACCATCACGCCTTCGTTCATGAAGCGGAAGCGCACTCGTTGACCGAGCTTGGCGGTGTAGGCATCGGTGGCAGGGAAGCCCTTGCCGTTGATGGTGAAGCCGCCCAGCGCGTCGTTGAGGATGTAGAGGTAGTCGAGGTCGTGCTCTGGCTCGTCGGCGAGGTTCTTCGGGGTGACGATGAACGCCCCCAGCAAACCCGCAGACACTTGCTCGGCGGCGTTGTGGTGTGAGTGGTACATATGACTACCGAAGGGCCCGGCCGTGAACTCGTACACGAACCGTTCGCCCGGCTTGATCGGGGGCTGGGTGATGAACGGCACACCGTCCATCGCGTTGGGCACACGCTGGCCGTGCCAGTGCACGCCTGTGCTTTGCGTCAGTTCGTTGAGCACGTTGATGCGAATCTTTTCACCTTGTACGCATCTGATGGTGGGGCCGGGAACGATGCCGTTGTAGGCCATCGCCTTCTCGATCTGGCCGGGCGTTACCTCCCAGTCGACTTCTGAGCAGGTGAGCTCGAAGACTTTGACGTCGCCCTCCATCGTCCACTCGAGGTCGACGGCCCCCTTTCCGGCGGTGATCGGTTCGGTGATATTGGCGAGGAACTGGTCGATGCTTGTCGAATGCATCTCGTCCATCGCGTCGGCGTCGCCGTGGTCCGCACCGGCCATGCCTCCCATGGCGGTCGTGGCCGTGGGGCTCTCAGGCGCGGGCGCGGCTACGCCGCCGCCCACCGTGTGGTTGCTGCTGGGCCAGGCGGCCATGGCGGGGATGGCCACCATCGCTGCGCCGCCGACCCCACCGGCAATCATCCCAAGGAAGAGGCGACGATCCACGCCTTCCGGTTCTGTTGTCGGGTCGATCTCTTCAGACATTTCAGTCCCTCTTCTTCGCGAGCCAATGGTTTCGTGGCCCACGTCGATTCTATGGAGTTGAGGTCAATCCATTTAGGGTCTTTGGTCCTATTCTCCTGGGCAAACGTGCCCAGGCCGGCAACGGCGTAGGGG
>DAORTY010000357.1:0-2374 GCA_035432905.1 Ilumatobacteraceae bacterium
TGCAAGACGTGGCGCTGTGGCACGAGCGCGACATCTCGCACAGCTCGGTCGAGCGCATCGTGCTGCCCGACAGCGCCATGCTGGCGTACTACGTGATGCGCCGCATGAACCGTCTGCTACAAGGCCTGCAGGTGTTCCCCGATCGCATGCGGACCAACCTCGAGGCCAGTTTCGGCCTGGTCTTCAGCCAGCCGGTGCTGCTGGGTTTGGTGCAGGCCGGCCTCACCCGCGACGAGGCCTACCGCATCGTGCAGGAGAACGCCGGTCGCGCATGGGACGAAAGCCGTTCGTTCCGCGAACTGCTCGACGCCGACCCACTGGTCACCGTCTCGCCAGGCGTGTTGGACGATGCGTTCGACCTCGGTCGCTCGGTACAACACGCCGGCAACAGCGTCGACGCCCTCGCCGCTCTGGTCGTCTAACTTTCCACTTGCCAAGCGCGCACAGAGCGGACACTATGCACCGATGCGCATCGGGGTCCTACTTGGCTGTGTGTCTGCGATCCTCGTCAGCTGTGGATCGGACACCGCCGCCAATGAGGCGCCGACGGCGACCCGGAGTGACGGTGGCTCTACGACGGTCGTCTCGCCAACTGATGCCACCGATCCCGCGGACTCCGGCCAGAACGACTACGACGCGGTGCTCGCAAAGGTTGGAGTTGTGGTCGCCAATGCTCCGACCGCTGCGGTCGTGCTTGCCGACGCGGAGTTCTGTGGATGGGACCAGGTCGGACCCATAGCTGGCGGCAGTAGCCGCGTCGACCTGGCAGGACGAAGGTGCTTCGTCGGAGCGCACCTCGACGGCCGGTCGGCGTTGTTCCTTGTTGATGCACGAACGAACGAGGGCGACCCGACCCCGTACATCTACCGCACCGATGGCGGCCGCGTGACCGAGTTCGCTGACTTCACAAGAGACAACTACGGCATCAAGGCCTGGCGCGTCGAACCTTGCGACACGCTCTATTTCGCTTCCTACGACGCAGAGTCGCCGGCACGCCTCGCGTTCTCCTGTTACCCCTGGGACGAGGGCGGTCAGCTTTGACGTGTCAGATGGAGACCACACCTATCTGCCGATAGGTCGCTGGACACCGCCCTCGATGTCGGGCAATCTGGGCGGGTGGATGACGGTCGAGTGGTGTGGAAGTTCTCCGCAATCATCGAGGCGACTGCCCAAGACGCGGAGCGTGCGGCCGAGGCGATGCAGCGCGCTCTTTGTCCTGACGAGAATCACGATGGCCCCTGCGAAGTGCCGTGGACGATGATGCAGTGCAGATTCGAAGACCTCGACGACGAACGGGTGATGTGGGAAGAAGACTTTGCGAATGACCGGCGGCTGTTTCAAGAGGCTGTCGACTTCGCAAACCCTGAGCGCAACGTCGACTACTCGTCCAGAACTGCAGCTCTGCTGGCTGGACAACCCCAGCCACTTCGGGCACTATGCGTCAATGCCAACGGCAGGCTTCTTCCCGACTGGGCAACCGCCCAACCTGTTCGGCCCGAACCCTGATGTGATGGGTCCAGGGTGCGGGCCAGTCTCATGAGACGATCAGAAGCGAGGGTCTACTTCGTCGCATACGTCGTCGGCATTGCAGCAGCCTCCGTCTTCATCCTCGTGGTGCCCGGCAGTCTCAGTCTGGTCCAACGCCTTCCGCTTCTTCTTGTGGGTCTCGTCTTCCTCTTCCTGAAGTCACCGCGTCGATCTGAGGAGTAGGCCACGCGTCGCTAGCTCGACGATCCGGACGCGGGCGCAGATGTGCCGAAGTGAGCGGTTCAGCTGAACCGCTCGTGATGGTGCCGAACTGCCGCGATCTGTTGCCGAGCCGTGAGTTGCCTTTCCAACGATTTGATAGCAGAATGCAAGCATGCCGAATGTACTAGTACGCGATCTGCCCGACGACGTGCACGCGAGCCTTCAGCGCCGCGCCGAGTCGGCAGGGCAGTCCCTTCAGAAGTACCTCGCCACTGAACTCACACGATTGGCTTCGATGCCCACAATGGACGATGTGCTCGCACGCATCTCTCGCCGGCACGGTGGGCGCGTCGGCCTTGAACGAGCCGTTGCGGACCTCGACGAGGAGCGCGGCGACCGTTGATCGTGATCGATGCGTCGGTGCTCGCCAATGCGGTCGGCGACGACGGACAAGCCGGACGCGCCGCACGCACCCGGATCGCTGCCGCCTCGCAGTGGTCCGCTCCGGACCTCGTTGATGTCGAGACCCTCTCCGTGCTCCGCAGGCGCTGGCGCGCTGGAGACCTCACAACGCGACGATTCCGATCGGCAGTCGGTGACTTGCTGTCACTTCCAATCGCCCGATTTCCAACCGGTCCGTTGATGATCCGGGCCTACGAACTTCGGTCGAACGTGACCCCATACG
>DAORTY010000358.1:0-2369 GCA_035432905.1 Ilumatobacteraceae bacterium
CAGGTCGTGATACAGGTCCTCGGTCTCGGGTCCGATCCGGGCGACGGTGGCGGCGTCCATCGTCGAGAGTCCGACGAACCGCCACAGGCCGTCGAAGTCGGGTGCCGCACGATCGAGCGTGACCAGTAGACGCGTCGGCGCCTGGCCACGGCCACCGATGAAATCGGTGACGTCGCCGAAGAGCACCGAGTCGGCGTTGAGCACCACGACGTCTCGTCCTCCGATCCACTCACGCATGTTGTACAGCCGCCCCCTGTACCGAGTGGCTCGGATCCCTCTTGGAAGACCTGAACGCCGGGCGGCACGTGACCGGCGAACCAGTCACCATGTCCACTGACGTTCAATGCGATCTCGTCGACGAACGGACGAACCACATCGAATGCTCGATCGAGCAGATTCCGCGTCCCGACCGGAAACGACGCCTTCGGGCGCGTGTCGGAGAACGGTGCCAATCGGGTGCCGCGTCCAGCAGAGAGGACCACGCCGCACACGCCCATACCGCCGACACTAGCCCAAGCTGTTCGGTAGGCGGCCGGGTTCTGACCTGGCGTCGAGGATCGTGGGGGTCGCGGCTGATGGTCGCGTTGTAGGCGGTGTGGGCGCGGCCGAGGTCAGAGCTTGGTGGTGTTGGGTTGGCCGGTTTGGTCGGGTGTGGTGCGGTCACCGGTGAACCGCGAACGTGTCGTTCAGACTTGGAGGCGGATGGTGTCGAGCCGGTTGAACGCGTCGACGAGTTGGCGGGTCCATGGCCAGGTGTTGGAGAGCCGGCAGAAGCGTCGGCGGCCGGTGGTGGCGATCTGGCCGGCGGTGTGGAACAAGCAGTAGCGCAGCCGTTTCGGCTCGGCAGCGGCGAGGTCGCCGTCGAGAACGAGGAGCCGTGTCCAGGCCAGGAGGTCATGTGCTGTGAGCACGAGTTGCAGCCAGGCGGTGTTGATCGCGAACGAGTGTGATGGCAGGTTCATCAACCCGGTGGCTTTGGTGTCGCAGATCTGTCGTTCGGCGCGACCGCGTCCGCGGTAGAGCGCTTCGAGGTAGGCAATGTCGGGATCGTCGAGGTCGGTGACGAACACTTGGTAGCGGTGCCCGTCGACATCGGTGAACGTGAGTTGCGCTCCGGGATGAGGGGGTTCGCGCCGTGCGATCATCCGCAAACCTGACGGCCAGCCTCTCGTGCTGTCGAAGACGTCGCTGACGAGGTCGGTGATCTCGACCACCTCAGCATGCTCACGCCACTCGCCGCCATCAGCGGTGATCGCCGGGGACCACGCCCGTTTCGGCATATCGACCAGGACTTTGGCGATGTTGATGGTGAGTTGATGCCCGATCACGAAACTCACGTGGCGGGCCCGACAGTGCTCCACGAAGTCGTGTGACCAACCCGCCGAGTCGGCTCGCACGATCACCTCAGAGTGGTCGTCGATCGGAAGTTGCGCGAGCGCATCATCCAACACCGCGATGTGATCGGTGGCAGTGCCCGATCCGGCGTTGCCCGGGCGCAGCATCCCGGCGAGTGCTTCGCCGGTCGCGTCGAGATATGCGAGCAGCGGGTGGAACCCGAACCCGCGCTTGTAGGTCGGCGCCGCATGCTCCTTCTCGGAATGTGAACCGACGAGCGTGGCGTCGATGTCGACCACATAGAACCCCGGATCAGCGCCCGCCGCCCACGCCCGAGCGCGTGCTTGGGCTCGGGCGGTCTTGATGCGTTCCAACGCGGCGGTGTCGACGGCTTCGAGGGTGCGCCACACCGTTGGATGCGACGCCACCTCACCGAACAGATCGGGCTGATCGCGTAGCACCGCGACATCGGAGATCGTCTCGCCGCCATCAGCGAGCATCACCGCGACATCGACCAGCACCCCACCGCGATCGTGGCCGCGACGACGCTGCTTGGTGGGTGCCATCGCGGCGGATAAAGCATCGGTGAGTCCGAGGTGATCAGCGAGATCAGCCAACAGACGGGCGCCGACATGATTCACGACTCCCGTGCCATTACCGGTGATCTTCAGACGCGGACGACGACGATTACGATTCACCATGGAAGTGCCCTTCTGGTTGGCGACTTGGACTCTCGACAAGCTCAAGTTTCCCAAACCAGAAGGGCGTTTTCGCGGACGCGAACCCCTCACACCCCAGCCACTACTGAACAGCCTGGGCTAGTTGCTGTCGAGAGCTGCATCGACACGTCGACGATGGCCACCGGTTCGTGCAGGACCGTCACGTCCGGGTACGTCGACTCGGGCTCGCCGGTGGACGGGGGCCACACGTTTCGGAAGCGAGCGTCCCTCGCCGTGTCGATGGTCGCGTCAGAGGCGGCGGAAGGCGTCGGGAACGTCGTGGACGAGTCCGTACTCGTCGACGGTGAGCTCGGT
>DAORTY010000359.1:0-2321 GCA_035432905.1 Ilumatobacteraceae bacterium
CGATGCAGCTGGCGTACCAACACCCCGAGCGGTGCGATCGACTGGTGCTCGTGGGCAGCGGCGGTCTTGGCCGCGAGGTCAGCTGGCTGCTGCGGCTGGTCACCCTGCCCGGTGCCGAACAACTGATGCCGTTGATGTTCCCGCGCATCGTGGCCGACCGGGGCAACGAGCTCGGCCGCCTGCTGGGCCGGCTCGGCTGCAGCGCTCCGCGGCTTGGCGAGATGTGGCGTTCGTACTCATCGCTCGCGGGCACCGAGAACCGCAAGGCCTTCGTCCGAACGATCCGTGGCGTCATCGAGCCAGGCGGCCAAACCGTCAATGCACTCGACCGCCTCTATATGGCGGCACATCTGCCGACGCTGATCGTGTGGGGCGAGCACGACGACATCATTCCGGTCGCGCACGGGTACGCCGCACACGAAGCCGTTCCCGGCAGTCGGCTGTGCGTGCTCTACGGCGTCGGCCACTTCCCGCACGCCGAAGCACCGGACCGTTTCTTGGAAGTGCTCACCCACTTTCTCGCGACCACTGAGCCCGGCATCGTCGCCCCGGGCGGCCTACGCGAACTGCTCCACGTCGAATAGCCACGTACATACAGGGTCCCGCCGCTGATTCTGTGGCACACCACAGACGCACGTACGTCTGTGGTGTGCCACAGACGGTTGAACGCTGACGACGCACCTGCCGTCGGGCGGCTCAGACGGTGCGGCCGAGGAAGCTGAGCATCTTGGTTTGCGCGTCGGCGCCGGCGGGGGCCTTGACCGCCGCGCCCATCATCCCGGGCATACGCAGCACGTCTGCGGGCAGCGCCTTCCACGTCGCCAGCGAGTACTTCACCAGCGCCGGATCGAGTCGCTCGTCCACCTTCGCGGTGCGCGCCATGTCCCAGATGTGGGGGACCATGTCGGCGGCCATGAAGCCAACCAGGGCGTCGATGGACATCGGGCCGAAGCCGGGACCGAACGGATCGTGGGCGACGGACTCGAGCACGTGCTCATGATCGAGCGCCTCCAACGTCTGGTCGCGCAGCTTGATCCACGCACCCAACGGGTCGGCACCGAGCTTCGGCGTCGACTTCGGTCCCTTGCCGGAGGTGGCGTAGCTCTTGATCATCGCCAGGTTGCCTGCCACGTGTTCGTAAACATCCTTGCCAGTCCAGCCAGCGCACGGTGCCTTGCGCGAGAAGGCGGTCGGCTTCGCCATTTTCAGCACATGCTCGAAGGCGTAGACGGTGGACGTGTACAGGCGAAGGTTGGCGCTCATGCACGAACCGTACCGCAATCGGCGCCGCCCAGAATTGCGGTCGGCGGTGGTGGTAGTAGGTTCGCCGCAAGGGGGAACCCATGCGAATTCTTTACATCGACATCGACACGCTGCGTAACGACCACCTCGGTTGCTCGGGTTATCACCGCAACACGACGCCCAACATCGACGCGCTCGCCGCTGAGGGCATCCGATTCGAGCGGGTCTACGCCTCCGATGTGCCCTGCCTGCCCAGCCGCACCGCGCTCGCCACCGGCACCTTCGGCACCCGCAACGGGGTGATCTCGCACGGCGGGGCAGCAGCCGACCCGTACCCCGAGGGCAGCAATCGAATGTTCATCAGCTCGATGATGCGTTCGTCGTGGGCCTGGCGGCTCTATCACGCGGGGTACAACACGGCCTCCATCTCCAGCTTTCCCTTCCGCCACTCTGCAAGTTGGTGGAACAACGGCTACATGGAGGCGATGAACCTGATGCGCGGCGCCGGCGGTGAGCGCGCGGACCAAGTACTGCCCGGCGCACTCGACTGGCTGGATCGTCGCGGTCGCGCCGATCGCTGGTTCCTCCACGTGCACCTCTGGGATCCGCACACGCCGTACAACACTCCCGCGGAGTACGGCAACCCATTCGCCCACGACCCCATCCCCGCCTGGCACACCGAGGAAGTTCGTCAACGCAACTGGTCTCGCCCCGGCCCACACTCGGCGCAGGAGCCGTGGGGATTCCGCCCCGACGAGTGGGGTCCGCCACCGGCGAGGCAACCGTGGGACGCCAGCTCGATGGACAACGTGCAGCGGATCTTCGACGGCTACGACGTGGGCATCCGCTACGCCGACGATGCGGTCGGTGCAATCGTCAACCGCCTCGCCGAGATCGGCGTGCTGGACGACACCGCCATCCTCCTCAGCAGCGATCACGGTGAGGCGTTCGGTGAGCTCGGTGTCTACGCCGACCATCAGGCAGCCGACGAGGCCACAACCCACATCCCCTCCATCCTGCGCTGGCCGGGTCTCGCGCCGCGTGTCGACAGCGGGCTGCACTACCACCTCGACATCGCC
>DAORTY010000360.1:0-2282 GCA_035432905.1 Ilumatobacteraceae bacterium
CCGCCATCACATACCTCCACGCCGCCATCCTTCACCAGTTTGAACACGTCGGTGACCACGTGGAAGCCACCTTGGGCGACGAAGCCCAACCCTGCTGCGGGTCACGCGCGCTCCGATCGTTCGATGAGGAGGGTCAGCTGATCGAGCGACTCGCTGACCTGATGCCACGACGCCGGATCATCGAGATCTCGGAAGGCTCGCTCGAGTGCTTGTCGTTCGCACTCTGTGAGCGCTGCGCGGCCGCGGGCCGCAGCCCGCGTGGCAGCGGTTGTGGAGGGAGCGGCACGGCCTCGTCGGAACGAAACGGTGGAGGAGAGTTCGAGCAGGAGTTGTGAGAGATGATCGGTTGCGGTTGCTGCTTCGTCGTCAGTCGAAACTCGTCGGCGCACTGCCTCAGAGATGCGGGTGAGTGACG
Organism: Ilumatobacteraceae bacterium; assembly: GCA_035432905.1. Classification (GTDB taxonomy): domain Bacteria; phylum Actinomycetota; class Acidimicrobiia; order Acidimicrobiales; family Ilumatobacteraceae; genus UBA668. The sequence continues at coordinate 416 of DAORTY010000360.1, forward strand.
TGGAGAGTCTGGGCGCAGCCGAAGAATCGACAACGGAGCAGACTCGTGGCCGGGTCGTTGAGTCGGCTCGCTGGACCGATTCGAGAGGCAGCTCGGCGGACGACTCGGCCTTGGCGCGCAACCTTGCTGCTGTCGAGTTGTGAAAGGTGAGGGCTTCCAACGACGTGGCGATGAGTGCACGAGCCGCACGCTCGATGACGGCAGGCAGTGGTGTGACAGCGGTGTCGTCGGCGAGGCGGGCCGATGCGTGAACGAGCTGAAAGGACGAGAGGTATTCGCCCTGAGACCTGACCTCGTTCGTGTGGGCGGCGACCCACACAAACGTGCTGTCGGCGTCGGGCGACTCGGTGGAGGTAGCTCCACCACCAGCCGCCCGAAGGTCGATCTCGCCGCTGAGCACGTCGGGCCCGGGGCGGTAGCGCAAGGTGGTACGAACGTTCAGGCCCGTCATGCGAAGGCCTCCTGCTCGGCGGGCGACATCGCGACGCGGTTGGAGCGAATGCGGCGTCGGCTGTTGTTGAGCCGGCGGCTGACAGTCTCACGACGTTGGCCGCAGAATGTCGCCAGCTCATGTATGGAGTAGCCGCAGCCATCGACGAGCCAGACCTCGCGGATCTCGCTGGTCGACAGGCCGGCACAGCATTGCTGCAGCAGCGCTGCTGTGACCATGCGCTCTGTGGCAGCGATCTCGACCTGCACGTCGAGATCGGCGATGTGGGCGATGGCCTCCTCGCAGCCTCCGGTGCCGGTGACGTTGCCCGAGACGACGCGCCGGCCGGGCCGCTGCAATCCGTCGTTGCCGACGAAGAGCCGGGCGCCTTCACCTCGTTGCGCCCGCTCGCGCCGGTCGAACGAGATGCCGGCATGTCGTGCGCGTTGGCGGGCGTAGCTGACCGGGTCGGGATAGCTGGCCATGATGGCGCCAGGACGAGCTGCGACCGCAAGGGCAACTTCGCTGGCGATGTCGTCGGCATCGAAGCCTCGGCGGGAGCGGGCAGCGATGCGGGCCACCTCACGAAACACCCCCATCACGTACGCCTCCTCGGCGTCGGTGAGGTTGGTGGTCTTGGTGTCGGTCATCGGCAGGCTCCTCTGTGGTGCGATGGACGGGGTGGTGTGCTGATGGTGCGAGGTGTTGCCGGCGGTCTCCTGACGTGAGCGCTCGAGCTCTCGGCCGAGCGGTTGGCTGGTGGGACAAAGGTCAGTATGAAGAAGGGATGTGACAGAGTTCTTCGCGAGACCGGCCAAGGTGCTTCGACCACCCCGCTGGTCTGCGCGTTGTACTGCGTCAGTTGGCCCGCAGGTCCAGACAGCCCTGACGACGCACCGATGAGGTGCGAGCGCGAGGTGTTCTCCCACTCGATCGTGGGGCTTGGTCTGCGCCGTCGCTCGACACATGGACCACTTCAACACCCGATGAGTGGCTCCCGGCCGAGTTCTATCGGAGAGCGCGGCTACGGGAAGAGGTCAGGCTTCGTTGTCGGCCAGATCCATGTGATCGCCGCACCGATGCCGCCACCGACCAGCGCTCCGACGAGGAGGCCGATGCCCAGAAGCTTGGGCCATTCGGGTTGTCCCAGCATGTTCACGTCGACCTGCCCAAAGAAGTTCGTGCACGACCGGTTGCTGCTTCCTGCGACACCCGTACACGTTGTGTTCGTCCACAACAGGGCGCCGAGCACCGCACCGAGAAGGGCCCCCACGCCGCCGACCTTCATGACGAGATCCGCTGCATCCTTCGTCCCCAACGTCATCCCCGAACTCCTTGCTCGTCGTGGCTTGCCTTTCGGGCAGCGCGATCACATCGGAATCTGCGCCAGCTCGAGGAACGAGTGGCGATCCTCGCTCATCAGTTTCGCTCTCGCCC
>DAORTY010000361.1:0-2258 GCA_035432905.1 Ilumatobacteraceae bacterium
ACTTCCCAGGCCGGCATCGCCGCCCCTGATGAGCACCTCGCAGATCATCGACACGCTGACCACGGTCTCCAGTGCGCAGTCGCCGAGCGTGTTCCCCGTCGACAAGCTTGCTGCTCAGCGTGCTGGAATGTATGTGTGGTGGGCGGACGACGTTGCGCGTCAGGTGCTCGGCGTACCACTTGGTGTGGCTCTGCCTCCCTTGATCTACATCGGCCAGGCAGGTGCCACCAGGTGGCCATCGGGTACCCCATCGGATGCAACTCTTGGGAGCCGGATCAGCAAGCAGCACATTCGCGGCAACGCCCGCTCGTCCACCTTCCGTCTGACCATCTCGGCGCTCTTGCTCGATCAACTGCACCTCGCGGTGGAGGCCGGCGGACGATTGCAGCCGGCCAGCAACCGAGAGGTCTCACTGTGGATCGCTGAGCACCTGAGGGTTGCCATTGCTCCCTTTGACGACCGCGACCGGCTTGCGGCGGTGGAGGCCGATGTCGTCTCGACCCTCGATCCCCCGCTCAACCTCGAACACTGCTACCCGACGGCGGCCCGGCGAAGGCTCGGTGCGCTGCGCAAGAGAATCGCCCGGCTTTGAGGCAGGGGGATCGTCCGCCAACGCGCCGGCAACAGCCGAACCCGCTTGCCAGGCAGGCGACCGGCTGCCAGGCCTGAGCCGGTTCACCGTTGTTGCCGGGCTACATGCCTGACTCGTCGAAGCCACCAGGCTCGGCCGCTAGCCGTGCCGGCTTCCTCCTCGAGCCGTTCGAGCATGGCGCGAGCCGCTGCCCCGCGATCTGCTGTCGCGATCGTCCAGACGACTCCGTCGGCCAGTTTTCTGAATCCAGCTCGACGCCAGGCTTTGCGTACCTTGTTCTGGGCGGCGGCACCCGGTCGGGGCGCCCAATAGTCGGTGTCGACCCGCCCATCAGGCGTCAGGAAGGTCGTCAGTGCAACCGGCTGGAGGAAGACCGCATCTACCTTGAGGAGGTCGGCGGCGAAGAACGCCAACGCAGGTCCGATGCGACGCCCCCGCCAGTGCTTGTCGACCAATACGAGGTCGGCGATCGCGTAGCTGCTGTTCATCCCCTCGGCGAGGCTCAGCGCCGACATTGTCGCTCTCGATGAGTCGATCGCTTCCCCCACGACAGCAAGGTCATTGGAGATGCAGTCGAGCTCGAACACCTGGTCCAGACAGAGGTTGTTGTCGATCCGCCATATCTCAGCGGCGGCGATGATGACGCTCCGGTCCTCCTGTGAGCCAGGCATCTTGCCGGACAAAAGCAACTCCACGGTCCAATGTTCGATACCGGGTTGCTCGGACCATGAATACGTCGTGCCGCGGTGCTGAGCAACGACGCTCAACGTCATGAACGTCCCTGAGCTGCGTGCACTCATGCTCTACTCCGGCCACGAGCAGTCGCGGCCTGCTTCGTTGACGCTTCATCGGCCCCAGGAGATCGACGCGGGACGACAGTGACTGAGCTCACACGCACACGAACGCTCGGACCAAGCCGGCGTGTGACCGTGACCCGCCCAGCCCTTGACCTCGCTCGGATGGCGAACTCGGGCGCCAGCATCGCGTCACTTCGGGCCCGGAGCGCTTGGGGCGGCGGGTACACCAACGGCATGCGCCAACGCCTGCGGGCCGACGAGTCGCAACACCGACACCGCCCTGCTCACGCCGACGTACAACAGCACCTTGTCAGGTTCGCCCGACATGTCGACCAGAATGACGGCTGTCCGTTCGAGCCCCTTCGTGCGGTGCACTGTTTCACACAACACGGAGTCCTCGCTGCGGTCGGCCCAGCGCACCAGCGGGCAACCCTCGATCTGCCCGTCGAGTAGCGCGTCGCGCAGGTTCGTGTGGGTGGTGAGCACAGCGATCTGGCTGAACGGAATGCCATACGTCTGCGACAACTCATGCACGGCGTCGCGCACTCGCTTCCGCACCTCCTTGTGGCCGCCGGCATAGCGATGCACGACCGCATCGCCGTACGGTGCCGACGGCAGTGGTGCCGGACCACCGAGTCGTTGGACCAACTTGGCGATCGCGCCGCAGTTGCGCAGGTTGTAGACCATCGGCAGTTCCATCATGTCGGCCGGTGGTGTCCATGGTCGAACGTAGATGGCTTGCGCTGGGTCTGCCACCACCAGCAAGTTGCGCGGACCCCTCGGGTCGAGCAGTCGTTCCAACGATTCGAACCACTGCGGGTAGATGTCCTGCCCTTCGTCGACGATGATCGTGTCGAACGGTGTGCCGA
>DAORTY010000362.1:0-2255 GCA_035432905.1 Ilumatobacteraceae bacterium
GGGGTGGTCACGCGAGCGAGAGCGGCAACGCTGAGTGTGCGGAATCGATCGGTGTTGACCTCGTCACCCAAGAGTCGATCGGCGACGTCGGCCAGAGAGCCGGTCAGTCCGGTCGCCGCCGCCACTGCGACTGCGAGGGGTGACCCTTCGCTGCGTTGCACGAGATCGGCGATGGCCCACTCGGCGACTCCGAGGTTGCTGGCCAGCTGTTGCATCTCGGGAGCGCTGAGGCCCTCGAGTTGCCGGGCCGTGACCACTGTGTCCCAGCCACCTTCGAACCAACTGCGCGACGGGCGGACGCGAGATGAGATGATCACCACCGCACGTTCAGGGAGCCCGGGCATGACGATGTGGCGAAGGTGGCCCTCCAGCGAGCTCACGAGCTCGAACGAGTCGATGATGATCAATGGTCGTTCGGCATCGACCACGTCGGCGAGGGCGGCGGAGACGACTTCCGGGAAGGGTGGTAGGTCGCGACCCTCGAGCCACGCCACGGAATATCCGTGCGTTCGTGCGCGTCGTGCAACTTCGCGCAGCAGCGCGCTCTTACCGATACCGCCCGGCCCGCTGAGATACACGACGCTGACGTCGGTCTCGTTCACCAGCAACGCGTCGAAGAAATCCAGTTCGCCGACGCGGCCGACGAACTGTGCGCGGTCGCGTCGCTCGACTCGGTCGCTCAGAGTTGGCACCCTCGCGAGAGTACAAGCTGGCGAGCGGACGCTCAACGGGGCAGCGGCGAGCGAGTTGCTACTTGGCGCGCTTCTGCACGTTGGCCCACTCGTCCTTGAGGCCGACCGTGCGGTGGAAAAGGCCGTGCGTCAGCGGGTCGTGGGCGTAGTAGCCCAGCCGCTCGAACTGCACGACCTGGCCGGGGTCAACGTCACCCATCGCTGCTTCGGCCTTCCCGGCCAGCACGGTCTTGGAGTCGCGGTCGAGGTCGTCCATCGGCTCGCCGGTTGCTACGCCCGGTGTCTCGGTGGTGAACAGCCGCTTGTACTGCGCCGCCTGAATGTCGATGGCGTTGGCGGTGGACACCCAGTGGATGGTGGCCTTCACCTTGCGCCCGTCGGGTGCGCTGCCGCCTCGAGTCTCAGGGTCATAGGTGCACTGCACTTCGACGACCTTGCCGTCGTCGTCGGTGGTGAAGCCGGTGCACCTCACGAAGAAGGCACCACGGAGCCGTACCTCGCTGCCGGGCGTGAGGCGGAAGTACTTCGGCGGGGGCTCGGCCTTGAAGTCGTCGTCCTCGATCCACACTTCGCCGGTGAAGGCAACGGTGCGGGAGCCGTCATCAGGATTCTCCGGGTTGTTGACCAGTTCGACCATCTCGACGTGACCAGCCGGCCAGTTGGTCACGACGAGTTTGATGGGCTGCAGCACCGCCATCCGTCGCTGCGCGGTGCGGTTCAGTTCATTGCGGATGAACCACTCGAGCAGCTCGATCTGGTGACGGCTGTTGGTCTTCGCGACACCGATGAACTCGCAGAAGTCGCGGATTGCTGTTGCTGGGTAACCGCGGCGGCGTAGGGCGCGCAGCGTGGGCAGCCGTGGGTCGTCCCAACCCTCCACGACACCGTCGTCGATGAGCTGCCGCAGCTTGCGCTTGGAGGTGACGGTGTAAGTCAGCTCCAGCCGAGCGAACTCGGTCTGGCGGGGCTGGTCGCCCGGCAGCGGAAGGTGCTCGAGGTACCAGTCGTAGAGCGCGCGGTGGCTGTCGAACTCGAGCGAACACAGGCTGTGCGTGACGCCCTCGATCGCGTCGCTCTGGCCGTGCGCCCAGTCGTAGGTGGGGTACAGCACCCACTGATCGCCCGTGCGATGGTGATGCTCGTGGCGAATGCGATACATGATCGGGTCGCGCAGCTGCATGTTGTCGTGCTGCATGTCGGCCCTGGCGCGCAGCACGTGCGAGCCGTCGGCAAGCTCGCCGGAACGCATGCGGCGGAACAACGTCAGGTTCTCGTCCACGCTGCGGTCGCGGTGCGGGCTCTCCACGCCCGGCCTGCCGTAGCCGCCACGCTGTGCGGAAATGGTCTCCGCGTCCTGGTCGTCGACATAGGCGAAGCCGGTGGTGATCAGGTGCTCGGCCCATTGGTACAGCTGCTCGAAGTAGTCGCTGGCGTAGACGGACTCACCGGGCTCGAAGCCCAGCCAACGGATGTCGTCGACGATCGCGTCGACGTACTCCGTCTCCTCGGTGACCGGGTTGGTGTCGTCGAAGCGCAGCTTGCAGACGCCGCCGAACTCCTCGG
>DAORTY010000363.1:0-2217 GCA_035432905.1 Ilumatobacteraceae bacterium
CCCCGGCTGCTGTTCGACTACTTCTCGCAACTGTTCGCCCAGGTCACCAACCCGCCGCTCGACGCCATTCGCGAGGAGGTCGTCACCTCGGTCGGCTCCACGCTCGGCCCCGAAGCGAACCTGCTGGCCCCCGGCCCGGAAAGTTGCCGGCAACTGGTCTTGCCATTTCCCGTCATCGACAACGACGAGCTGGCCAAGATCATCCACATCAACGATGACGGCGAGTTCCCGGAGCTGGGAGCGGTGGAGATCAGTGGTCTCTATCGGGTCGCCGGCGGTGGCCTCGCGCTCAAGCGAGCACTCGACGCGATTCGTCGTGAGGTCAGCAAAGCGATCCACGACGGCGCCCGCATCGTCGTCCTGTCGGACCGCAACAGCGATGAGGTGTACGCACCCATCCCCAGTCTGCTCCTGACAGCGGCGGTCCATCACCACCTGATTCGCGAGAAGCAGCGCACCCAGGTCGGCCTCGTTGTCGAGTGCGGCGATGCCCGCGAGGTGCACCACATGGCGTTGCTGGTGGGGTACGGCGCCGGAGCCATCAACCCGTACCTGGCATTCGAGAGCATCGAGAGCATGGTCGCCCAGGACCTCAACGGTCTTGGCGGAATGGACCCACTCAAGGCGCAGAAGCAGTACATCAAGGCTGCCGGCAAGGGTGTGCTGAAGGTGATGAGCAAGATGGGTGTCAGCACGGTTGCCAGCTACACCGGGGCGCAGATCTTCGAGGCGATCGGCCTCGGGCGTGACCTGGTCGATGAGTATTTCACCGGTACCGTCAGCCGCCTCGGTGGCATCGGACTGGATGAAGTCGCAGCCGAGGTCGCTGCGCGGCACACCGCGGCACACCCCCGCCGACCCGCCGAGCGGGCACACCGCAAGCTGGAGTTGGGCGGCGAGTACCAGTGGCGCCGCGAGGGCGATATCCACCTGTTCAACCCCGAGACGGTGTTCAAACTGCAGCACGGCACACGTGCCAAGCGCTACGACATCTTCCAGCAGTACACCGCGCTGGTCGACGGGCTCTCACGCCAGGCGGCAACGCTGCGCGGACTGTTCGAGCTGCGCACCGACCAGCGCCCGGCGATCAGCATCGACGAGGTCGAACCGGTCAGCGAGATCGTGAAGCGGTTCAGCACCGGTGCGATGTCGTACGGCAGCATCAGCATGGAGGCGCACGAGACGCTGGCCATCGCAATGAACTCGATCGGCGCGAAGAGCAACACCGGCGAGGGCGGCGAGGACGCCGAGCGTCTGCACGACCCGCAGCGGCGCAGCTCCATCAAGCAGGTGGCCAGCGGCCGCTTCGGTGTCACCAGTGAGTACCTGGTCAACGCCGACGATCTGCAGATCAAGATGGCCCAGGGTGCCAAGCCCGGTGAGGGCGGCCAGTTGCCCGGCCACAAGGTGTACCCGTGGGTGGCCAAGACCCGTCACAGCACGCCGGGCGTGGGCCTGATCAGCCCGCCGCCGCACCACGACATCTATTCCATCGAAGACCTCAAGCAGCTGATCCACGACCTGAAGAACTCGAACCCGGCGGCGCGTGTACACGTCAAGCTGGTGTCCGAGGTGGGTGTCGGCACAGTTGCTGCGGGTGTCAGCAAGGCCAAGGCCGATGTGGTGCTGATCAGTGGCCACGACGGTGGCACCGGTGCTTCGCCGCTGACCTCGTTGAAGCACGCCGGTGCGCCCTGGGAGCTGGGCCTGGCCGAGACGCAACAGACGTTGCTGCTCAACGGGCTACGCGACCGCATCGTGGTGCAGGCCGATGGCCAGCTCAAGACCGGTCGCGACGTCATCATCGCCGCACTGCTCGGTGCCGAGGAGTTCGGCTTTGCCACCGCGCCGTTGGTTGTCAGTGGGTGCATCATGATGCGCGTCTGTCACCTCGACACGTGCCCGGTCGGTGTTGCCACCCAGAACCCGGAGCTGCGCAAGAAGTTCAGCGGCAAGCCAGAGTTCGTGGTCACGTTCATGGAGTACATCGCGCAAGAAGTGCGCGAACACATGGCCGTGATGGGCTTTCGCACGATGCAGGAGATGGTCGGCCACGTCGAGGTGCTCGATACCCGCACGGCCATCACGCACTGGAAGGCGAAGGGCCTGGACATCAGCCCGATCCTCGCCATTCCGCACAACCCGTACGGCAACACCCTGCACCACTCGGTGTTCCAGGACCACGGCTTGGCCGACGCGCTCGACCAGCAGTTGCTG
>DAORTY010000364.1:0-2213 GCA_035432905.1 Ilumatobacteraceae bacterium
AACCCACTACACCGGCGCTCGCGTGGGGTGCAGCCACCGATACCGGCCGCGTGCGAACAGAGAACGAAGATGCGTTCGTCGCGTTGCCCATGGTCTACGGCGTTGCCGACGGTATGGGTGGCCATGCTGCCGGTGAGGTCGCCAGCGCTATCGCTGCCAGCACCATGCGCGACCGTTTGGGTGGCGGTGCAGAATCGGTCGATGTCGTGGTTGCCGCAGTCGTGGAGGCCAACGCCGCCATCTTCCAAGGGGCGCACAGCAACTCCGAGCAGCGTGGCATGGGCACGACGCTCACTGCGATGGTGGTGCTCGATGATGGCGCCGGTCGGCGGCGATTGGCGATGATCAACGTCGGTGACAGCCGAACGTACGTGATGCGCGCCGGCCGTCTGCGCCGCGTCTCGGTCGATCACAGCTATGTGCAGGAGCTGGTGTCCACGGGGCACATCACCGAGGCCGAGGCCCGGAGCCATCCGCGGCGCAACATCGTCACACGAGCTCTGGGCATCGAGCCGAACGTACGCGTCGATACATGGGTGCTGCCGTTCGTCATCGGCGATCGGTACGTGCTGTGCAGCGATGGGCTCGTCGACGAGGTCGACGACGTCGAGATTCTGGAACTGCTGCTGGCGAATGCAGACCCACAGGACGCAGCCGACGCCCTGGTCGCGTCGGCCAACGACCACGGCGGGCGCGACAACGTCACGGTCGTCGTCGTCGACGTGCTCGAGGGTGAGGAACCGCCGTCGGAGTCGGACGATCTCGACGCCGACGTTGCATGGGACGACGCGCAGCCGGAACGTCTGATCGACGCTGAGGCCGGAAGCGCATCTGTCCCGCCGGGTGATGCGGTTACTGCAACCGCCGAGATACCCGTGACAGTCGCTGCGCCACGTCGCAGGCTGAGCGTGGGTGCCCTGCTCTTCGGGCTTGCCGTGGGCATCATCGGGATGCTGACCATCGTCTTCGTGTTGGTGGTCCGCCACAACGCGGACAACCAGCCGGCGCCCACCACCACGATCGTCACCACGACCAGCAGCACGCCGCCCACCACGACTGTGCCCAGCACGACCGCGCCCAGCACGACCGCGTCGTCGGCGACAACCATCGAATCCTCCTCGCCAACAGCTACTGGTACATGACGCAATGAGCCAGCTGTCGCCCGTCGCTGCTGCCCGCCGAAACAGTGAGCTGGGCCTGGTCATCATGGCCGCAGGCATTTCCGCGGTCGCGTTCGTACTGGCCTCGCTGGGCAAGAACTCCACGATGCCCGCAACGCTGGTGCCGTTCCTGGTCGCGCTCCTGGGAATGCTGTTGGCCGCGCACGTTGCCACGCGCTGGTTGGCCCGCGGTGCGGATGGCACGTTGCTGCCCCTGGCGATCATGCTGCACGGCATCGGTTACGTGATGATCGCTCGGCTCAGCGAACGCCGCGCGGCGTTGCAGACGACGTGGTCGTTCATCGCGATTCTCGCCTTCGTGCTCGCGCTGCTGGTCGTGCAGCGGCCCCCCGACCTGGCGCGCTACAAGTGGACATTCCTGTTCGTCGGCGCGGGGTTGTTGATGCTGCCGCTGGTGCCGGGTATCGGCAGCAGCGTCGGTGGAGCGAAGATCTGGGTCAGCATCGGGCCGATCAACTTCCAGCCGGGCGAGTTCGCCAAGATCGCGCTGGCGCTGTTCTTCGCGTCGTACCTCGCGGACAACCGAGAACTGATCGCCGCAGGCACGCGCCGCGTCGGGTTCATCCGCATCCCTGAGTTGCGCTTCCTGCTGCCCATCACCCTGGCGTGGGCATTCGCAGTCGTCGTGATGGTCGCGGAGAAGGACCTGGGCTCGGCGTTGCTGTTCTTCACGCTGTTCATGGTGATGATGTGGGTCGCCACCGAACGAGCCATCTATCTGATCCTGGGTCTGGTCATCTTCTCCGGCGCGGCGTACGTCGCCTGGCGATTGTTCGAGGTGGTGCAGATCCGGGTCAACGTCTGGCTCGACCCGTGGGCGCGCTACGAGGGCAAGGGTTACCAGGCTGCCCAGGCAATGTTCGCCTTCGCCAACGGTGGCACGGCAGGCACGGGTCTCGGGCTGGGTAACCCCACCAAGATCCCTGCGGCCAGCACCGACTATGTCTTCGCAGCGATCGGCGAAGAGATGGGCCTCATCGGGGCAACCGCGGTCATCATTGCGTTCCTGCTGCTGCTCGGGGGCGGTCTGCG
>DAORTY010000365.1:0-2199 GCA_035432905.1 Ilumatobacteraceae bacterium
CCGTCTTCCACCAATTCATCCAGCAGCGGTTTGCACGGTGCGTTCTTCTGACGGTGATAGTCGGTCAGGTCCTGCATCGTGCCGACACCGTGATGCTTGGCTGCCAGCAACAGCAGTTCCTTGCGCGCCTCGCGCTCTGGCAGCGGTTGTCGGGCCTGGACGTGAGCGGGCAGCACCCGCTCGGGGAGGTCGTAGATGCGGGCGAAGTCGCTTCCGCGGCGAGTTGCGGTCAGCTGGCCGGTCCAGAACAGGTGCTCCAACGCAACCTTGCCGTCGTCCCAGTCCCACCACTGCCCCTTCTTCCCAACACGTTCGCTGAGGTCGCCGCTGGCGATCGGGCCGTCCACCTCGATGCGGCGCAGCACCTCGTCGGTGAAACCCGGGCGACGCTCGGCGAGCGTCCAGTATCGACCCCACTTGTGATGGCCGACCATTCGCCAACGGTGCAGGTGATGGTGCTCGGTGGGCACGTGGCTGGCCTCGTGCACCCAATACTCGAACAGCTCACCGTCGGCGGTGGCGTCGGCGATCATCGAACGCGGGTGTGAGCCCAGACGGGCGAAGAGCGTCAGTTCCTGACTGCGTGCCAGCACATTGACCGAGTCGATCTGGATGAGACCCATCCGGTCGATCGCTCGCCGGAAGTGGCGACGGTCGACGCGGCCGGCGGGGCGTGGGTCGGCAAAGCCCTGGGCCGCGAGCGCGATGCGGCGTGCCTGCGCGAGCGACAACTGCTGTGTCGCCACCGGCAACGCGTCAGTCGGCGACGGTGATGGTGACGGAGTTGATGACCACCGGCGTGCGCGGGCGATCGCTGTGGTCGGTGTCGACGCGCTGCATGGCGTCGACGATCTCGAGGCCCTTCACGACCTGGCCGAAGTGGTTGTACTGCGGGGGCAGGCCAACGCCGCTGGGGCCACTGATCAAGAAGAACTGGCTGCCGTTGGTGTTGGGGCCGGCGTTGGCCATGGCGAGCGAGCCGATCTGATACTTCTGCTTCACCGGCTCGTCGTTGAACTTGTAGCCCGGGTAGCGGTTGCGGTCGCCGTGCCCGGTTCCGCTGGGGTCGCCGCCCTGGCACATGAAACCGTTGATGATGCGGTGGAAGATGACACCGTCGTAGTAGTGGTGAGCGGCGAGGAACACGAAGTTGTTGACCGTGTTGGGTGCGTTGACTGCGTCGAGCGCGATGACCATCTCGCCCATGCTGGTGTTCATCGTGGCCGTGTAGCGCTTCGATGGATCAATGCCGAATTCGGGAGCCTGGTCGAACTGCTGCGACACGGGAGCGGAACCATCGAGGGCGGGGAACGGAGTAGCCATGCCGCCACGATACCGACTTCGCGTGCTGCAGGTCAGTTGTCGTGCTGCGACTGGGTGGGTGCCAGCAGTTCACGCCGCAGCGCGACGAGTTTCGGCGCCGGCTCGGCCGCGGCCCATGGGTCGGCGGCGATGGCACGCTCGTAGCTCTCCCACTCGCCCCGCACGCCCGACAGGTCGCCACGTCGAGCATGCGCGCGCATACGCAACGAGATCAGTTCCTCGTGGCCGCTGAGCACCTTCAGCCCCTGGCCCGTCGCCCAGAACACACCATCGACATCGCCCAGCAACAGGTAGTGGTTCGCCAGTTCGATCGCCGCTCCGGTGGCAAGCAGGATCAGCGATGAGGTGATGCCTTCGGCGTCGGTCCACAGGTAGCTCGTTCCCGCGAACGGCAGGCCGGCGAGCAATTCGACACCGGGTCGCAGCACGTCGATGGCATCCAGCGACGACAGCCCTCGGGCGTGAGCCACCCGCAACGACAGCAGTTCCGCGTCAGTCACCACTCCGGTGTGCAATGGAAGGTCTTCGGTGAGGGTGCGCGCGATCCATTCCTCGCCCTCGGCGGGCGGGGTCGCTCGCGCCATTGCCCGCCGCGCATCGCTGACCACGTTGGCGAAGGTGGCATCACGAACGTCGAGATCCCACAGTGCGGTTCGCGCAGCTGCACGCGTGGGCCGTTCACGGTGTTGGCTGAGCCAGACGATCAGCTCGGTGGCCTTCGACCGTTCGCAGTCTGCGGGTACGCCGTCGCAGGACGCGACGTGTACTGGGCCGAGCACACGCACCATCAGCGCGTGATCCGGCGCAACGAATACGGCCGGCTCGGCTAGCACGGCATCGAACGACAGATCGGGCAGGTCGGCTACATCCAAGTCC
>DAORTY010000366.1:0-2185 GCA_035432905.1 Ilumatobacteraceae bacterium
TGCCCTGACGGATGCCGATCTGCCCGGCAACCTGGCGCAGCTGGCTGAACAGGTCTTGCCACTCGCGCACCCGCAGGTAGTTGAGGTACTCCGTGCGACAGAGCTTGCGGAACTGGCTGCCGCTGAGGGCCTGCTGCTGCTCGCGCAGGTAGTCCCACAGCTTGACCAGCGAGAGAAAGTCGCTGCCCGCCACCTGGAAGCGGCGATGCAGTTCGTCGGCGGCTGCGCGATGTTCGGTGGGTCGCTCGCGCGGGTCCTGGATGCTCATCACGGCGGTGATGATCATGATCTCGCGCACACAGCCGTGCCGGTCGGCCTCCAACACCATCCGGCCCAGACGCGGGTCGATGGGCAACCGCGCCAGCCGCTTGCCGAGTGGTGTCAGCCGGCGGTCGCTCGCGCGCTTGTCGTTGGCGTGCTTGTTGTCCGTGAGTTGCTCGATGGCGCCCAGCTCCTCGAGCAGCCCGTACCCGTCGCGCACCGAACGCGAGTCGGGCGGGTCGAGGAACGGGAAGGCACTGACATCGCCAAGACCGAGGGCGGTCATCTGCAAGATGACGGAGGCCAGGTTGGTGCGCAGGATCTCCGGCTCGGTGAACTCCGGACGATCGGCGAACCCGGCTTGGTCGTAGAGACGTATGCACACGCCGGGTGCCACACGACCACAGCGACCGGCGCGCTGATTGGCGGACGCCTGCGACACCTCCTCGATCGGCAGCCGCTGCACCTTCAACCGGTGGCTGTAGCGCGACATGCGCGCGGCGCCCGCGTCGACGACGTAGCGCACGCCGGGAACGGTGAGCGAGGTCTCCGCGACATTGGTGGACAAGATGATGCGGCGTCCGCGGTGCGGCTGCCAGATGCGGTGTTGTTCGACTGCCGAAAGACGCGCGTAGAGCGGCAGCACGTCGGCGGGGCCACCACGCGAGGTGCGCGCCGATTCGGTGAAGTGGCGGCGCAGCGCATCGGCGGTGTCGTGGATCTCGCGCTCGCCGGAGAGGAAGACCAGCACATCGCCGTCGCCCTCGTGTGAGAGCTCGTCGACGGCATCGACGATGGCCTGCACCTGATCGCGGTCGTCGTCGGGGTCGTCGTCGCGGGCACCGAACGGCCGGTAGCGAATCTCGACGGGGAAGGTTCGCCCGCTGACCTCGATGATCGGGGCCGGTGAGCCGTCAGGTTGTGCGAAGTGCTCGCTGAAGCGCTGTGTGTCGATGGTGGCCGACGTGACGATCAGCTTCAGGTCTGGTCGCTTCGCCAGCAGCTGCGCGAGGTAGCCGAGCAGGAAGTCGATGTTGAGGCTGCGCTCGTGTGCCTCGTCGATGATCAGCGTGTCGTACCGGCGCAACATGCGGTCGCGCTGGATCTCGGCCAGCAGGATGCCGTCGGTCATCACCTTCACCAGCGTCTGTTCGCCGACAGTGTCGGTGAAGCGAACTGTGTACCCAACCGTCGTGCCCAGGTCGGTGCCCAACTCCTCGGCAACACGCTCGGCGATGGTGCGAGCAGCCATTCGGCGCGGCTGCGTGTGCCCGATGAGGCCGTTGACGCCTCGTCCCAGATCGAGGCACAGCTTCGGGAGCTGCGTGCTCTTTCCCGAACCGGTTTCGCCGGCGACGATGACGACCTGATGGTCGCGAATTGCGGTCAGCAGGTCGTCGCGGCGGGCGGCCAGCGGCAGCGTGTCGGGGCAGGCGAGCGCACCGCGGGCGCGCAGCAATTCGACGGTGGCGGCGCGGCGCTCGGCGGCGGGTTGCGCAAGGGGGGTGGTGGGTGGCGTGGCCATGGTGGATACGGGCAGTCAGCATGGCACCGGTCACCCATGTTCTGCACGGTGATTGGTGACTCCGGGTGCCACGTGCGACCATTGCCCCATGAGCACTGTGCGAAATGGGTTGCTAGCTGTGGTATCGGTGGCGGCCGCCCTGGGGTTGGGATTGGCTGCATGTTCATCGGACGATGGCAGTTCCGCACCGATGTCGGCGGGGGAACAGGTGGCGCTCAGCAATGGGTGTACCGCCTGCCACGGGCCCAATGGTGAGGGTGGCGCCGGGCCGGCGTGGAAGGGCCTCTACGGCTCTGAGGTCGAGTTGGCCGATGGCACCACCGTGACTGCCGACGACGCCTATTTGACCGAGTCGATTCGAGACCCACACGCTCGGCAGGTCGCCGGCTACGGCCTGAT
>DAORTY010000367.1:0-2179 GCA_035432905.1 Ilumatobacteraceae bacterium
CCGGCTCTGATGCTGGGGAGTGTGTCGATGCCTCGGTTGCGGAGCCGGTAGCTGGCGCCTTTGAGGGTGAGGACGTCGGCGTGGTGAACGATGCGGTCGATCATTGCGGCGGCGACGGCTTGATCGCCGAACACACCACCCCAGGCCGAGAACGGCAGGTTCGAGGTGAGGATCAGCGAGGCGTGTTCGTAGCGCGACGACACCAGCTGGAACACCAGGTTCGCGGCGTCTTGCTCGAAGGGCAGGTAGCCGACTTCGTCGATGATGATCAGTCCGTAGCGGCGCAGGCGGGCGAGCTCGGCGGGGAGCCGGCCGAGGCGGTGGGCGTCTTGGAGACGGGCGACCCAGTCGACGGCGGTGGCGAACAAGACCCGATGCCCGTGGTGTGCGGCGGTCACGCCGAGCGCTGTGGCGAGGTGGGTTTTGCCGGTGCCGGGCGGGCCGAGGAGCACGACGTTGCGGGCCTCGGCGAGGAACGCCCCGGATGCGAGCGCAGCGACTTGTTGGCGGACAGCCGACTGGTGGTCCCAGTCGAAGTCGTCGATGGTTTTGCGGGCCGGGAACCCGGCCCAGCGGATGCGTTGGGCGGCGCCGGAGGCGTTGCGGGCGGAGACTTCGCGTTCGAGCACGGCGGCGAGGTAGTCCTCGTGTGTCCAGTCGGCGTCGCGGGCTTGGTCGGCGAGCCGTGCGGCGGCTTCGGTGATCCGTGGGGCCTTCAACGCGGCAGCGAGGAAGTGGATCTGCTTGATCGCGTCCGACGGTGCGGGTTGTTGTTTGGCGGCCATCAGGCGACCTGCCCGTCGATCGTGTCGAGCCCGAACGCCCGGTCGTAGTCGGCGAGATCACGGCCGAGGTGGTCGTCGCCAGCGGCGCGTGGTCGACCGAACTGTTCGCGCAGCGACCGGGCGACCTCGACATGGGCGGGGTCGGTGACGGTCATCTGGCGGGCCCACACCCGCGGATGGTCGGCCACGATCCGGCCGTCGAGACGGACACGAACACGTTCGAGGTCGGCGGTGACGACGACCTGGCGGCCGATCGCGTTCGGGTCGACCGAGTAGTCGCTGGAGTCGACGCGCACGTAGTAGTCGCGTCCGAGTCGGATCTGGTTGCGCCACCCGAGCTGCAACGGGATTGGCGGCAACGCCAGCATCGCAGCCCGATCCGTGTCAACGAGATCGATCGGGCGGGCCTTGATCGTGCGCACCTCACGACTGTTGGCGCGCTGCAGCCACTCGGCGAACTGGATGTTGAAGTCGGCTGGCGAGTCGAAACTGCGACCCGGCATGAACGACGTCTCGAAGAACCCGTTGCGACGCTCCACGATCCCTTTCGACTCAGGGTCATACGGCTTGAGCTGATGCAGGTGCGTTGCCAACGTCCCGCAGAACTCGCCCACACCCCCAGCGAGACGGCCCCGCCGGCCGATCCCCGATTCGTTGTCCCAGATCAACCGGCGCGGCACCCTGCCCAAGTCCTGCAACAGCGACCACGTCCCCAACAACAGATCCGGCGTCTGACGCGTCGGCAGCATCCGCCCCGTCGTGAACCGCGAGTGCGCCGCCACGATCACCAACACAGGCAACAACGCCGTCGCCCCGTTCTCGAGCGGGATCCGCTTCGGTGGGAACCACAGATCACACTGAGCCGCGTCACCCGCCGCCCACACCAGCCGATCCGCCGGATCAGGACGGCGGTGCTCTGGCCGCAACCGGCGCACATTGTCACGGAACCACGTGATCGACCCTGACCAGCCGACCCGCTCCGCGAGCACCGTTGCCGGCATCTCCGGATGCTCCTCCAACAACGCCCGCACCCGCGCCTCGAACGGTGAGAACGACGTCACGATCGGCGACCGCTCATACTTCGGCGGCGCCGACGACGCCACCGCCTTCACCACCGTCGTGCGCGAGATCCCCAACCGCTCAGCGATCTGCTTCTTCGGCACACCCTCGACAGCCAGCCTGCGAATCAACGCCCAATCTTCCAAAGTGATCACTCTCCAATCTTCGAGTGTTCACCTTTCAAGCGTCGCTACTGACCAGTTTTCGAGCGTCGTCGACACCTGCGTGTCGTCCGCGGTGAAGAGCCCTGCTGCGCTGTCGTGCGAGCCTTCATTGTCGCCTCGACGCGAAAAGACCCCAGCTGAGCTGGGGTCTTGCGGTGGGCGAGGGGGGAC
>DAORTY010000368.1:0-2168 GCA_035432905.1 Ilumatobacteraceae bacterium
ACACGCTGGTCTCGTGGTGCTTGGACAACCTGGCCCGCTACAAATGCCCGGCCAAGATCCTCTTCGTCGATCAGTTGCCGCGCAACGTCAGCGGCAAGCTCCTGCGTCGCAGCCTGGTGTAGCGAACGTCGACGGGGCACACCCGAGAGCCGTACGTCACACCTGACTCTCACCAGACGAACTTTGTGAACGTGTGCACGAGTGCCTAACGTGGCTACTCGCATGGCTCCTGATCGCACTCGTCGTCGCATCCCCGATGCCACCGTCTCGCGGTTGCCGGTGTACCTGCGCATTCTGGGCGAGCAGAGCGCCGTCGGGGTGGACAGCATTTCTTCCGTGGGCCTGGCGGAACTGGCCGGCGTGAATGCGGCCAAGGTGCGCAAGGACCTCTCCTACCTGGGCAGCTACGGCACCCGCGGTGTCGGCTACGAAGTCGACTATCTCGTGTACCAGGTGCGTCGCGAGTTGGGCCTCACGCACGACTGGCCGGTCGTCATCGTCGGCGCCGGCAACCTGGGTCAAGCACTCGCGGGGTATGGCGGCTTCGGCGAGCGGGGCTTTCCGGTGGCAGGCATCGTCGATGTCGACGACTCCAAGGTCGGCTCCGTACTGGGCGGCGTGCGTGTGCGCCACATCGACGAACTCCCGCAGATCGTTGCGAGCAAGCGGGTCAGCATCGGCGTTGTCGCCACCCCCGGCGGCGCTGCCCAAGAAGCTGCCGACCTGCTGGTCGCGGCCGGCGTCACCAGCATCTTGAACTTCGCTCCCATCGTGTTGACGGTGCCTCGTGCCATCGAGGTCCGCAAGGTGGACCTCGCCGTCGAACTGCAAATTCTCAGCTATCACGAGCAGCGTCGGGCCGGCGGCTCGATTCTTGGTGTTCCCGGTAGCCCTCCCCGCTCGGCGACGGCGTAGATTGGTCACTGCATGAGCATCGTCGTCATCGGTGTGAACCACCGCACGGCTCCTATCGAGCTGCTGGAACGTGTCTCGCTGTCGGGCACCGACTTGAGCAAGGCCATCACCGGGCTGGTCAGTCGCGCCAACATCCGTGAGGCCGCGGTGCTCAGCACCTGCAACCGCACCGAAGTTGTCTGCGTGGCCGAGCGCTTCCACGGCGCCTACGCCGACATTCGCGATTTCTTCTGCGAGCTCGGCGGCCTGGCGCCCGACGAACTGCACCAGCATCTGTACAGCCAGCACGACGAGGCCGCCGTCAGTCACCTGTTCGAGGTGGCTGCGGGGCTTGAATCGGCGGTGTTGGGTGAAAGCGAGATTCTGGGGCAGGTCCGCGGTGCGTGGGAGATGGCTCAGGCAGAGGGCGGCGCCAAGGCGACGCTGAACCTGCTGTTCCGCCACGCCATCGAAACCGGTAAGCGTGCCCGTACCGAGACGTCGATCGGCAAGCACACGGCGTCGGTCAGTCACGCAGCCGTCGAGATGGCACACGAGCGGCTGGGGGGCATCGCCGGTCGGCGGGTCCTGGTCGTGGGTGCTGGCGACATGGGTGAAGGAATTGCCGTGGCGTTGGTCGGTGCCGGCGCCACCGACATCACGGTCATCAACCGCACCGAGGCACGCGCGGCGCAGCTCGCCCAACGCGTGGGCGGTCGTATTGCACCATTCAGCGAGCTCGGCGCGGCGTTGCGTGAGGCCGACGTCTTGCTCACCTGTACCGGCTCGGGCACCGTCATCATCGATCACGAGTTGGTCGTCACCGCTCGCCAGCAGGTCACCACTGCGTTGCTGGTCGTCGACATTGCCGTGCCTCGCGATGTGGCATCCGACGTCGAGCAGGCCGACAATGTCACGCTGCTCAACCTTGACGACTTGCGCGATTGGGCCGCTCGCGGTCTCGCCTTGCGGGCGGCGGAGGCGGAACGCGTTCGCAGCATCGTCGGCGAGGAGGTCGAGCGTTTCGGCCTCGAGTCCACTGCCCGCCAGGCCGCGCCGCTCGTCGCGCAGTTGCATGAGAAGGCCGACAACGTGCGCCTCGGTGAACTCGACCGGTTCTCCAACCGGTTGGCGTCTCTCGACCCGGCACAGCGCCTGGCGGTGGAGGCAGTCACCAAAGGCATCGTCGCCAAACTGCTGCATCAGATGTCGGTGAAGTTGAAGGACGACGCCGGCAGCCCGCAGGGCGAGCGCAACGCCGCCGCCGTGCGCGA
>DAORTY010000369.1:0-2167 GCA_035432905.1 Ilumatobacteraceae bacterium
TGGCCGACCTGATTGTTGCCGAGACTGTGTATGTCCTCGAGTCGTTCTACAAGGCGCCCCGCGACCAGGTCGCCACCGCGATGCGGTCGCTCATCGCCCTGCGCTCGATGATCACCGTCGACCCCGCACTGCTGCTTCGCGCCATCGAGGTCTACGAAGTCGATCGCTTGGACTTCGCCGAGGCGTACCTCGTGGCATGTGCGGAGAGTGCCGGCATCGGCACGATTGCCTCGTTCGACAAGGCCATCGATCGCGTAACTACCGTGAACCGGATGGAACCTTGACCCGAGCCGAGCTGCCGACAGGTGCGGCGTTCTCTCAGCAGTGAGCGGTGGCTGTGAGTGCGCCGTCATGCCCGACGAGGAAGGCGGAGGACCGGCTACTCGTGAGGTATTCGCTGCGAATGGCGAGACACGGGACGTTGTCGGCTGAGATGGTGATCGCCACACGATCGCTCGCCACGCCGAATGCAGCGCCGATCTTGTTCGACGAGCTGTAGGCCGCATCGATGATGTCCTGCGCGTTGACGGTCACCGAGGCTGCGAGTCGCTGCACTCTTCGGTCCTCATCGTTGACCTTCCGCTCGGCGTAGATCGTCATCGACGCGAACGCCAGCACCGCGAGGACGCCGAGACCGACGACGATCTTGAGCCGACGACGCCGACCGCTTGAGGGGTCCACCTGCTCTGGACTGGTCGCACCGTCGCTCACGAGGAATCCTCCCATCGTTTGCGCTCGGAACCGCGACCTCGATCACGCCCCACTACGCCTATCTGCCGAAGTGGGCGGTTCAGCTGAACCGCTTCGCAGCGCAGACCTGCCAGTGAGAATGGGTTGTGCCGGTGGGCATCCCGTTCGTTACTGACGGGGGCTGTCAGGCTGATGGTCACTTCGGGGTTCGTCACGCCCCGTTCCGGAGGGCGACTCGAGTTGCTGCGCCAACAGCTGCTCGGTCACTGGTCTCCTTCACGGGACGTGCGTGCCTGCCCCTCAACTAAGGAAAGGGGTGGCCATGGCCATCGTAGATTCAGCGCGCCTGATTGTGGGTGGGGTCGACACGCACCGCGATGTGAACGTCGCCGCGGTCGTCGACATGAACGGCGGCCTGTTGGGTGTGGAGTCGTTCCCCACGACCGGTAACGGGCACAAGATGTTGGCCTCGTGGATGTCGGGGTTCGGCACGATCGAACGTGTCGGGATCGAGGGCACCGGTGCGTATGGGGCCGGTCTCGCCCGCCACTTCGCGAGGGCGTCGGTGACGGTGATCGAGGTCGATCGCCCGAACCGGCAGAAGCGCCGCCGCAACGGCAAGTCGGATCGGCTCGACGCGGTCGAGGCCGCGCGTGGTGCCCTGTCGGGGCGTTGCGAAGGGTTCGCGAAGTCCGGCGACGGTCACGCCGAAGCACTACGTGCGCTGCTCGTCGCGAAGCGGTCGGCGCGTTCGACACGGATCCGCACGATTGTCCAGCTCCGCCATCTGATGTTCACTGCTCCTGATGAGCTGCGCGCCAAGTTGGGTGGCTTGAGCGCTGCGCTGCTGGTCAGCGAGGCCGCCAAGCTCCGCCCGCGTCCGGGTGGGGACATCGTCATGCATGGTGTGAAGACCACCGCGGTGATCCTCGCGCGCCGTGTCCAGGCGCTCGATGTCGAGCTCGCGTTGATCGACGCCCAGATCGGGCCGCTGGTGAAAGCAGCGGCGCCGGCACTGTTGGACTTGTTCGGTGTCGGCATCGACACCGCCGCCGTGCTGCTCGTCACCGCCGGCGACAACCCGCAACGGATCGTGTCCGAGGCGAAGTGGGCGATGCTGTGTGGGATTGCACCCGTGCCCGCAACGTCAGGGTTGATGGACGGCCGCTACCGGTTGAACCATGCCGGTGACCGCCAGGCGAACAACGCGATCTGGCGGATTGTGATCACCCGTCTCGGCCAACACGAACCCCGAACCGTCGCGTACATGGAACGCCGCCTCGCACAAGGAAAGTCGAAGCGTTACATCATCCGTTGTCTCAAGCGTTACGTCACCCGGGAGATCTTCCTGGCGCTGCCACGCTGACCAAGAACGCGGTGGCGGGACTGGCCCCAGATCTGCCTGACACCCATCGGGTTGTCTTTAGAGCGACATGCCGTCCCGTCACCGCACACCACCGCCGGATCGTGGCCTGAT
>DAORTY010000370.1:0-2146 GCA_035432905.1 Ilumatobacteraceae bacterium
AGCTTCTCCATCAGCTGCTCGAAACGCTGCTGCGCCTCGCCGCTCTCGAAGTCGTACGCGCTGAGTTCGCGGACCTTGCCGGCCAGGTCATTGGGCAACATGTCGAGCCGGAAGTTGCGTTCCGAGGCTGCATCGCGGGCGGTGCTGGCACGTCGCTCGTCGCCGCTGCGCTCGGCTGATTCGGTGGCCTGCTCGATGGCGTGACGTTCTTCGTCCACGATGTCGTCGAGCGCGCTGGCAATTTCGTCGTACACACCGCCCAGGTCGAACTGGTCCAGCGTGTCCTGGCGTTGCTGGCGCAATTTCTCCATCAGCTCGCGCAGGCCCTGCACCCGATCGCCGTTGCGGTCACGCATGCCTTCCTGCATCATCCGACGGAGGGCCGCATTGACGTCGCCGTGGTAGAGCAGGTCGTCGGTGAGCTCGTCGAACAGCCCTTCGGCGTCGAGGTCGAACCCCTTCTGCGTGCCGTCCCATCGCGAATACGTGAACCGACTGCCCATGTCCGCACGCTACATCGCTTTACGTAAACGCTGTCGGGCTGTGGCCTGCATCTGGTGGTGCCGAGGTTTGACACAAACCTCGAAAGATCGCTTGTGAATTGCTTCACA
This sequence comes from Ilumatobacteraceae bacterium, assembly GCA_035432905.1. Taxonomy (GTDB): domain Bacteria; phylum Actinomycetota; class Acidimicrobiia; order Acidimicrobiales; family Ilumatobacteraceae; genus UBA668. The sequence continues at coordinate 612 of DAORTY010000370.1, forward strand.
AAGTCGGCGCGGTCAGGTAGAGTGGATCCATGCGAGTTCCGCGTACGTTCGCCTTCGTCGACCTTTCAGGCTTCACGAACTACACCGCAGCATTTGGCGACGACGCTGCCGGTCGGCTGCTCGGCGCGTTCCGAACGATCACTCGCGAGGTCGCCAGCGAGCGTGGCGTGCGCATTGCCAAGTGGTTGGGCGACGGCTGCATGATCGTGGCTGTCGAACAAGCAGCCTGCATCGAATTCGCGCTCGAGTTGGAACACCGCTCCGCCGAGGTGTGCGCACCCTTGACGCTGCGCGTCGGCATCGCCACCGGACATGCACTGCTCTTCGAGGGCGACGACTACATCGGTTCCGCAGTCAACATGGCGTCACGCCTGTGCGACGCCGCCGGCCCATTCGAAGTGCTGCTGCCCACCATGCAGATCGAGCGCCTGCCGGCAGGCGTCACCACGGCCGCTCACGGCGACCTCGAACTGCGCGGATTCCCCGGCCCGATCAGCGTTGTCGTGCTGAGCGGCCAACCAAAACTGACCGCAAGCACCGATACCGGTGAATTGTGGACGCGCAGCCCGTTTCAGGCGTGAGCGACACTCCCCCGCCGCTGTCTCGGGCAGCGACCGTCATCTCGCAGGGCAGCCGCCTCGCCGACGATCTCGCGTTCGCCGCCGAGCTGGGGTTCGCCGAAGTACGCCTGGACATACCGTGGGTCACTGCACAGCCGAAGGCGGGATCGATCGATGGCGACATCTTCGAGCAGGCTCACGCCGCAGCCACACTGGCACGCGGCCTGGGCCTACAGCCGTGGTTCCGTCTGTTGCAGCCGGCGATCCCGAAGTGGTTCGACAACGACGGCGGCTTCACCGACGACCGCACGGCTGGGCACTGGTGGCCACGCTGGGTCGAACTGGTCGCGGAACAATTGGGCGAGGTCGCTGCCGGCTGGGTTCCGTTCGAGGCGCCGTACTCGTTGTCGCACCGGCTGATCCCCAATGATCCTCGTCGCCACGGCGAGCTGATGAACACGCTGACCGTCGCCTGGCGCGACGCGTGGCGCATCCTGCGCGTCGGCCCACCCGTTGCAACCTGCATCGATGTCGCGATCGAACGACCGGCCAATGCCAGCGAGGAAGCCGTCCAGGAGGCGCATCGACGTGACCAACTGCGCTGGGGTCTGTGGCTGGAAGGCCTTCGCGATGGCGTGGTGCGCATCCCCGGCCGAGCTGACAAGCAACTCGCCGACCTCGACGGAGCGTGCAGCATCGTCGGCCTCGCCATCCGTGGCGACGTGGAGGCCGGCCTTCATCGCGCCGGCGAACAGGGCCCGGAGCGCCCGATGGCAGTCACCTTCAGACCAATCGGCGACAGTGACGGGCAACGTGCTCAGTCCGTCACGGCGATGTGGCGCGACGTGCGGCGCTGCGCCGGCGAACTCGACATCACATCGGTGACCATCACCCCCTTCACGGATGCGCCGGATCGACCTGGCATCGCCACCGAACGGCGCGAACTCAAGGACAGCGGCCAAGCCTTCCTCGACG
>DAORTY010000371.1:0-2145 GCA_035432905.1 Ilumatobacteraceae bacterium
GAGAACGGCAAGGGCAACGTGCTCTTCCTCGATGGCTCGCCCGAGGGAATGCAGGCCCAGATGAGAGACCTGATGGCCATGCAGCAGCTCGACACCGTCAACGAAAATGGGCCGCAATGACCAGCTTGCACTCTCGCCCGGTGACGGTTCGCAAGCGACCCGACCTGCAGGCGCTGATGCAGACCGATCGCACACTCGACCCAGGCATCACCCTGCCCGCCAGTTGGTATCACGACCCGCAGATCTGGCAGCGCGAGCTCTGGCCCATCTTCGGCAGCAACTGGGTACACGTCGCGTACGATCATCAGTTCCGCAAGACCGGCGATTACGTCACGGAGAACCTGGCCGGTTGGCCAATCTTCATTCGTCGCAAGAACGATGGCACCCTGAGCGCGTTCTACAACATGTGCCCCCACCGGGCAGGCCCGATCGTGTTCGACGGCGAAGGCTGCTCGACCAACGTGGTGTGCAAGTACCACGGGTGGGCGTTCAATGCGGATGGAAAACTCCTCAGTGCCCGAGACTTCGGCGCCGAGGCACCAGACAACATGGACCTCACCCCCATCCAGGTGGGCTCATGGCGGGGCATGGTCTTCGTCTGCCTGAACCCGGCAATCGCGCCGCTGCACGAGTGGCTCGGTGAGTTCCCCAAGGAGGTCGAAGGCGTACCGCTGGAGAGCTACCGCTTCCACAGCAAGAGCGTGCGTCATGTCGCCTGCAACTGGAAGACCTACGGCGACAACTTCCTCGAGGGCTATCACCTGCCCACCACGCACCCGGCGATGAGCCGCGATGCCGACGCGCTGAACTACCAGGTCATCTACAAGGGCGACCCGCGGTGGAACATCCACACGATGCCGCCTCGCGACGAGAGCACGTTCAGCGTGTTCGGTTACTTCTGGCCGACCTTCGCGTTCGACGTCTTCCCCGGTGGCTTTGCCGTCGAGCGGTGGCTGCCGCGTGGCCACACGCACAGCGAGCTGATCTTCGAGTACTTCTTCGAGGACGGCGCGGAAGGCATCGAGGAGATCGTCAAGTTCAGCGAAGAGGTCGCCGACGAAGACGCTCGTATGTGCGAGCACGTGCAGCGCAACCTCGACGCGGGGAACTACAACACGGGCGTCCTCAGCCCGAAGTGGGAGTACCCGTTGGCCGTCTTCCACACCATGATCCGCGACGCTGTCGGCCCGGTCGACGAGCGCTGAGTACGTTGCCGCTGCACGTGCTCTGATAAGCACAGGCGATGAGCAGCACCACCAGTACCGCACGTTTCCTGTGGCAGCGCCTCGAGCCGTTTCACGGCTTGATCTACTTCGTCCCGGAGGCTGATCAGCACTACACCGCGCTGGGTCTCGACGCGGGAATGATGGGCTACTTCTCGTCTCGCGCAGCAGCCATGGGCGCGGTGAATGCCGAGGTCGTGGTGGCCACGTTCTTCAACTTCGAGCCCGGTCGTGTTCGGGCGTTGGTGCCCCAGGCGTGGGAACGCACCACCGCCCCGGCGCTGTGGGACGCACGGCTCGCAGCCGCAGATGCTGCTCTGGTGCGGATCTTCGGGGAGCGCCTCGCGCAGCCCGATATCGCCGAGGCGGCCGGCGTGTTGCGCGCGATCGTCGACGCCTGCGCTCCCGAGGGTCGCGCCCTGTTCGCTGGCCACCTGGGCCAGGAATGGCCCACCGAGCCGCACATGGCGCTGTGGTTCGCCATCACGTTGCTGCGCGAGTTCCGCGGTGACGGCCATATTGCGGCGCTGACGGTCGAGGGTGTCTCCGGCATCGAAGCGCTCGTCATCCACGGCGCGACCGGTTCGGTGCCCGCGGCGGTGCTGCAAGGGACGCGTGGCTGGAGCAACGACGCGTGGGCCGCTGCTGTCGACAGGCTGCAGCAGCGCGGTTGGGTCGACGACAACACGCTCACCGTCAGTGGGCAACAGCACCGAGCGCGTGTCGAGCAATACACCGACGAGCTGGCCGCCGCGCCGTGGGCTCGTCTCAGCGAGGCGCAGGTCACTTCGCTGGCAGCCTTGGGCAAGGAGCTCAGCAGCACCATCGTGGCTGCCGGCACCTTCCCCGGCCGGTAGTTCCGGCTCGCGAAATGGTCGGGGAGAGGAGACTCGAACTCCCGGCCTCCTGCTCCCAAAGCAGG
>DAORTY010000372.1:0-2133 GCA_035432905.1 Ilumatobacteraceae bacterium
GGCCTGCTTGGCCAACTTGATGGCGCCCTCGGTGATCTCGGCGCCGGAGTTGGCGAAGAAGAACGTGTCGATGCCCCCGGGTGAGAGCTCGGCCAACTTCGCGGCCAGGGGCTCGAGCAGGTCGTGCTTGTACACGTTGACCTGTGCGTGAATGAACCGCTGCGCCTGCGCGCCGATCGCCGCCGCCACGGCTGGGTGCGCGTGGCCGGTGGAGTTCACCGCGATGCCGGCGGCGAAGTCGAGATACTCCTCGCCGCTGGTGGTGGTGACCCAACACCCCTGTCCGTGTGACACCTGCAGAGGAGTCACGGAGAACCACACGTTGGAGAGATGCGACGGCGCTGTCATGACGCCAGCTTAGTGAACGGCGATGACCGTGCCGTTTGCGTCAGCCTCGATGTAGGCGCTACTACGCGGACCGTCGACGTAGACGCGGATCGCGATCGCACCGCCGTCCGAGAAACTGTCGCGGTCGACCGACAGGTGCGTGACGGCGCCCTGCTCCACCTTGGACACGTTGACGGCATCCGCGACCAGCGCACTCAGGCCAGCCCAATTCACCTGGTCGATGGAGAACACGGCGTTCGCCGCCTCGGCATCGTTCTGTTGGGGCGATGGTGAGCCGATCTTGCCGGTACGCCATCCGTACTCGTCGAAGTGGTCGGGCAGCGTGCTGTCCTGCACGGTTGCGAACGCGTAGTCGGGATAGAGCCGCACCTCTTGGAACATCGTTGGTTCACCGGGGATGGCTGCGTCGAAGGCGATCGCGAGCGCGCCTGGAGCGGCCCCTTGGAACAGCGTCTGCTCGTTGCCCGTCAGACCGAGCGCTGTGCGATCGTTGTTCGACAGGTTCGGATCCGACAACTCGTTGCTCTGCTCGAGTGCCTTGTCGACGGAGTCCTTTGCCTTCATGATCCCGACGACACCTGCGCCGATGCCTGCCAGTACCCCGGCGATCACGACGACCGTGATGACGGTGGAGCCCCAGTTGCGGCGGCGCCGGGGCGCGATGAACGACGGTACGGGTGCGTCATTGCCGAGGAAGGCTCCGATGGTCGGCGGAACCGGCTCCTGAGTCGTAGGCGCGACGAAGGGGCCACTCGGAATGGGTGTCGACCGCGGCCGATTGTCGCCGGGCGGAAAGGGCGGTTGGTAGGACATGTTCGTACTATGCACCGCGCCGCCATGCGCTGTCATGAGTACTCACTACCTATATGCGGCTACCTGGTGAGCAGATCCGGGAATGTTGCGTCGGCGGGAATCGGCGGACTGCACCGCCACTTGCGCTCGATGCGGGTCGCGTCGTCGCCGAGGAAGCGAATCGAGACGACGCGGCGCAGTCCGGCAGCGCCCTGCGACGCGTGCAGTGTGAGTGCGTGGAAGAACACCGCATCGCCTGGTTGCAGCTCCCAGCCAAGAATCGGAAAGGCGTCACGATCGGCCTGGACATCGGGGACGTCCTGGAGCGAGCCTTCCTCGAACCACTTGGCCTCGCTCTGCATGAACGTTCGCGGCATCAGCCATGGGCCGAGGTGTGTTCCGGCCACGAATTCGAGCGTGCTCGCGCGCGGCACCGGGTCGACCGGCAGCCACATGCTGATGACGTCGCGGCCGTCGACGTCGTAGTACGGCTGGTCCTGATGCCAGGGCGTGGGCTGACGAGTACCGGCCTCCTTCACCAACAGGTGGTCGTGGTACAGCCGCACGGTCTTGGACCCCATGATCGCCTGTGCCGTGGGGGCGGTGGCCCGTGCGAGTTCGAGGTAGGCAGGAAAGCGCGGCCAGTTGCAGAAGTCCTCCAGGAAGCAGCCGGGATCGTCGCCCTGGCTGGCGACCTGCCCGAGATCACTGGGGTCGGCGCGGTTGGCTTCGACGGCGTCGGTGACGCGCTGTAGCAGTTCCGGGCCCACGAGGCCGCGGACGCACACGGCGCCGTCGCGAGCGAAGTCTTTGGCGAGCAAGGGAAGATCAGCTGAATTCATGACGTGAGATCCGATCAGTCGATGAAGGACGAGGTGCCCACACCAGTCTTATCCGCGTTTGACCGTTGTCGCCACAGTTGTCACCTCAGTTGTCACCTCAGGCGAAGGCGACTGCCAGCACGTCGGCGTAGGTGTCGGCCAGATGGAATGT
>DAORTY010000373.1:0-2131 GCA_035432905.1 Ilumatobacteraceae bacterium
GTTTCGTGCTGCCCCGCCTCGGAATCGGCGCGCTCGCTGATGCAGGAATGTTCCCGTCTGACTTGGTCGGGTTCTTCGAGGCCGTTGTCCGAACGGGATTCACCGTGCTGGTGTCCGGTGGACCGGGTGCCGGCAAGACGACGTTCCTGGTGGAGCTGTGCGGGTTGATCTCTCCGATGGAGCGGCTCATCACCGCGGAGAAGGCCTTGCTCGAGTTGCGGCTGGAGGACTACCCGGAGCGTCACCCGAACGTGGTCGCATTGCACACTCGGCAGGCGAACTCCGAAGGGGTGGGCGAGGTTGCGGTGCGGTCGATCGTTGAGCTCACCCGTCGGTTGAACCCTGACCGGGTGATCGTCGGAGAGCTGGTCGAGGACGAGGCGCTCGATATGTTGGATGCGGCGTCGATGTGCAAGCGCGGGTCGATGGCGACGATCCACGCGCACCGACCGGAGATCGCGTTGACCCGGCTGGCGTACTACGTCGCCAAGTCGAACACGAAGCTGCCCGAGTACGCGGTGTGGAACCAGATAGCCGGCACGATCGACTTCGTCGTTCACATCGATCTGGTCCGCAATCAGGGGACTGGTCGGCCGATGCGCCGTGTGACATCGATTCGAGAGATCGCAGGTCTCGGCGAGGCCGGCGGTGTGGCATCGACCGAGCTGTTCGGGCTCGACGAAGGCGGGCAGTTGGTGCAGCGTTGTGCGATCGAGCCTGGCCATGCCCGGCAGATGGTGCTGGCTGGATTCGATCCGACTCGGTTCGTGCCGACGAGCGTGAACGGAGCCCGGTCGTGGGCGTGATCGCGGCAATCGCGGCTGGCGTGGCCCTGTCCTTCGGCGCGTTGCTGATCATCACGGGGCTGATGCCCGCGCGAGCAGAGGCCGAGCCCGTGGTGCGGATGCGGGTTGACGTTCGACGACTCGGGGGCCGGGCACTGGTTGCCACGATGGCCGCTGTGGTGGTACTGGCTGCGACTCGATGGGTGCTACCCGCGCTGGTATGCGGCGCGATGGGCTGGTGGGTGACCGGGCTGATCGCCGATCGCGACCGACGCGGGCCGGGCGAACTGGAGCGAGTCGAGGCGCTGGCGACTTGGACTGAGCAGCTGCGTGATGTCCTGATGGCGGGCGATCAACCGATCGGCGCGATCCAGGCGACAGTGGCGACGTGTCCCGAGCCGGTGCGACCTCAGGTCCGCGCCCTCGCCTCGCGACTCGGGCGACAACCCGAGCAGGTCGTGCTGCGTCAGTTCGCCGATGACCTCGACGACCCGACTGCTGATCTGATCGCCGCCGGACTGCTCGTCGCGCTCACGAAAGGTGGCCGAGCTGAGCGGGTGTTGTCGTCGTTGGCGCAGCAGGCGCGTCACCAGGCCGAGCGCCGCAAGCTCCTCGAAGCCGAACGGGAACCGGCTCGACGCGAGGTGTGGTGGGTTACCGGTCTGATGACTGCCCAGCTGGTCGGTGGCCTCGTGTTCGCCCGATCCTCGTACCTCGCTCCGTACCGGACTCTCGGTGGCCAGGTGGTGCTGTGTGTGCTGCTCGGTGCGTTCCTCGCCTTGATCGTGTACGTCCAAAGGCTCTCACGGTTCACTCGGCCGGCGCGCTTTCTGTCGTTGAAGGGGCTGCGATGACTCTCGCCCTGGTCGTCCTGGGTGGGTTCGCCATCGCCGCCGGTGGATGGTTGTGCGTCACCGCCTTCGCCACATCGACGCCGTCGCTGGCTCGGACCGTCGCTCACCTCCATCGACCGCCAGTTCGACAGGTCGCGGTGACCGATCGCTGGACCGCGTTCGGTTCCCGGGCGCTGATGGCTGTCGGTGGTCGCGCTGGCGGGGAAGCCACACGTCGACGACTCGACCTCGTCGGTCGTACCCCTGAGGCTCACGCCGCGCTCCTCGCTACGGCGGCCCTTACCGGATTCGTTACCCCGCTGGTGCTCGCTGCCGTCGTGACGTGGACGTCTGCCACGGTTGCGACGTGGATGGTGTCGCTCGGCTTCGCGCTTGGTCTCGCCGTCGTCGGCGTGCTGCTGGTCGTCGCCGATCTCGAGCAGCGCGCCGCCGCAGCCTCTCGCGATCTACGCCATCAGCTCTCGGCATACCTCGACGTGCTGACCATGTTGC
>DAORTY010000374.1:0-2129 GCA_035432905.1 Ilumatobacteraceae bacterium
CCCGGCCGCGATTGATGGAGGACAGCTTCTCGATGAACGTGCGCAGGCCGTAGTCGGCGTCGAGCATGAAGGTGTTGATGCGGATGCCGTCGCGGGTGCAGCGCACCACCTCGCGAAGGGTGGCTTCCACCGTTTCCTGCACCGGCGGGTAGTTGAAGAACACATCGCCTCGCGGCGTGATGTGCGCCGTCGGTTCGCCGTCGGTGATCATGATGATCTGCTTGGTGCCCGTCTGCCCGGCCAGCATCTTGCGGGCGAGCGTGAACCCGTGGTGCATGTTGGTGCCGTAGGCGTAGTCCCAGCTCACCTCGGGAAGTTGCGCGGCGGTGAGCGCATAGGCCGTCTCGCTGAAGCCCACCAGGCCCATGAAATCGCGTGGGTACTGCGAGGTGATCAGCGAGTGCAGGGCCATCGCCACCTTCTTCGCGGGCAGGAAGTTGTCGCGCATCGGCATGCTCATCGAGAGGTCGAGCATCAGCACGGTGGACGAGCGGGTGACGTGCTCGGTGCGCTCGATCTCGAAGTCGTCGGGCGTCAGCTGCACCGGGGTCTGGGCACCGTTGCGACGGATGGCGTTGCGGATGGTGCGGTGCAGGTCGAGGTTGAACGGATCACCGAACTCGTACTGCTTGGTCTCGTACGTGCGCTCGTGCCCTTGGCCGAGCGCATCCATCTGGTGCTGGCCGATCTTGTCCTTGGCCAGCTTGCTGAACAGGTCGCGCAGCGCGTTGTTCCCGATCTTGCGCAGGCCCTTGGGCGTCAGCTCCAGCTTGCCTTCCTTCTGCTGGATCAAGCCCGAGTCCTCGAGCATCTTCGTCAGCTGGGCCAGCTTCTCGAGCGAGTTGGCGGCATCGTCGCCCATCAATTCGCGCACGCGGTTCATGTCGGCCTCGGCGAGGGCGCCGGGGTTGGTGGCGTTACGCAACAGGTTCTCGAGCTGGTCGAGGTCGCCCAGCTCCTGCATGGTCTGCATCGCCTGGCCCATGCCCATGCCTTCGTCGCCGTTGAACTCGTAGCTCTGGCCCCAGCCCTCGCCGGGGAACATGCCTTGCAGGTTGCGACCGAGCTGGTCCATCTGCCAGCGCAGGTCCATGTCGTCCATCAGCTGATCGCTGAGCTGCTGCAGCTGTGAACGCTGCTCGGGCGTCATCGAGTTCATCATCGCCTGCATCGCCGCCATGCGCTGCGCCATCTGCTGCAGCAGCTCGTCGAGGTTCTGCGGGTTCTCCGGGAAGAAGTCGCCGAACTGCTCCATGAACTGCTCGAACGCCTGCTGCTCGTCGTCGGGGTGCGCCCCCGCCTGCCGCTGCTCGATCAGCTCGTTGAGGCCGGCCATCATGTCCTTCATGCGAGCCATGTCCTGCGGGGTCATGTTCTGCATGCCCGCCGACATCTTGTCGACCATCTGCTGCATCAGCTGTTGCTTCAGCTTGTCCATCAGCTGCTCGAAGCGTTGTTGCGCCTCGGCGCTCTCGAAGTCGTAGGCGCTGAGCTCGCGCACCTTGCCGGCGAGATCGTTGGGCAGCATGTCGAGCCGGAAGTTGCGCTCGGCCGCGGCGTCGCTGGCCGTGGTGGCGCGGCGTTCGTCGCCGCTGCGTTGTGCCGCATCGGCGGCCTGTTCGATGGCGTGGCGTTCCTCGTCGACGATGTCGTCCAGCTCGTTGGCGATCTCGTCGTACACACCACCGAGATCGAACTGGTCGAGCTTCTCCTGGCGCTGCTGACGGAGCTTCTCCATCAGCTCGCGCAGGCCTTGCACGCGTTCGCCGTTGCGGTCGCGCATGCCGTCCTGCATCATCCGGCGCAGCGCCGCGTTGACATCGCCGTGGTACAGCAGGTCGTCGGTGAGCTCGTCGAACAGCCCTTCGGCGTCGAGGTCGAAGCCCTTCTGCGTGCCGTCCCAGCGCGAGTACGTGAACCGGTTGGCCATTGCCGAACCATAGACCCTCTGCCGATCTGCTGTCGGGCCGTGCCCCACGAGCAACCGCCTCCTTGTGAATGCCTTCACGAAGTGGGCACTCCCGGCTATGCTGACGGTGATGCGAGTACCACGTACGTTCGCGTTCGTCGACCTGTCCGGGTTCACGAACTACACCGCAGCGTTCGGCGACGACGCTGCCGGGCGAATC
>DAORTY010000375.1:0-2123 GCA_035432905.1 Ilumatobacteraceae bacterium
CGAACATGCGCCGCTTGCGCTGCGGGTCCATCGGGTCGATGAGCGCCTGGTTGCCATCGCGCAGGTCGACGCTGCACCACAGCGGTGCGACCTCGTGAACCTTGTCGGGCCAGGTGCGGTCGTGCAGCACGACCGGCACGGTGCGCTCGTATTTGTGGAAGGGCATTGCTTTCGGTGTGACGGATTGCGGTGACATGTGATTGTCCTTAGGCGACGATTCGAGAGGAGTGTGGGCGAAAGTGGCTGGAAAAAGCAAGAAGCCCCGGCCGATCTGGCTGGGGCGTGCGGGCAAGCGCGAAGTATGCGGCGCTTGCCCTACATAAGCAGAAGGAGGCCACGGGTGCGAGTCACGGGAACAAGTCTGCCCGCGTCACAGACGGATGTCAACGTCGGATCGGTCACGCTTCCCCCGCTTCCCTCGCAGCGGCACCGTTCAGAGGCGGCTGAACTGATCGATGGCGAGTTGCTGCACGAGCGTCTGACCTTCGGTGTCGGTCGGACTGATCACTACGACCTGCACCAGGAAACCGTTCTTGTAGAACACGACCGACGACGAGAGCCGTGCGTCTGCCTCCAGGCTGGTCATCGAGCGACCTGTCGCATTCGGAACTCCGTCGACGTCGAATGGAACGGCCTCGAGCGTCGGCTCGGAGTCGAACAAGGCGATGAGCCGCTCGCCATAGGACTCTGCACCGTACTGGGTGGAGAACTCGTACAGGAAGAGAATGATCACACCGCGCTGGTCGTCGGTCTGCCAGGCCCGCTGGTATCCGCTCACGAAGCCGGCGTCGCTCAAGGTTGCCGTGGAGTCGGCGCCGCCGCCATCGTCCTTCGCAGCCTTCTCCAGGTCCGATGGCCCGGTGTCTGCCTCGCTGTCGTCGACCTGGCGGAAACCGTCAGGCACTGATGTGATCAGCAGGGCCTCGAGTGTGTCGTCGGCATGTGAACCGGGCAGGGTCGCCGAGTCGAACGAGGTAACGATCGTTTGGATTGTTGTCGCTGACGTGGCGCTCCCGGTGTCGGCTGCAGGGGTTGAGCCACTGCGGCAGGCGACGAGCAGTGCCGTGCCGATGAGGCAGGTAACGGCACGATTGGAGTTCTTCGACAACGACGACCACCAGCACCGCTGGCGGGTGGGGCTCACTCCGCCAGGGCGGGAACGAGCGCAGCGAGTTCGTTGTCGATCGATGCGGCTTCAGAGGCGGCGTACAGGCTCTGCCAGTCGTACGACATGCCCTTGCGGCCGTTGTTGCTGAAGAAGGACTGGCTGGCATCGACATTGGTGCTCAGGTTGTTCATCGCTGCGTCCTTTCAGGACGTAGTAGGGGTGAGATCGCTTCCTTTCGGCCGGAGTCTCCGGCACAAAGCGATGCGACAATAACGACCTGCGATGGGCGTTGCTACTTACTGATGTAACAGACAGTGATGCTGATGAGTCGGTCAGTGCGACCGACTCATCACTCAGTGAATCTTGCGGTCCATATCCGCCCAATACGGCTCTCTGAGCTTGAACTTCTGCAGTTTGCCGGTGGCGGTGCGGGCCAGCGAGTCGCGGAACTCCACCACCTTCGGGCACTTGTAGTGCGCGAGCTTGGTGCGGGTGTGCGCAATGACATCAGCCTCGGTAATGGACGACCCGGGGGTCGTCACGACCAGTGCGAGCACCATCTCGCCCCACTTGTCGTCCGGCACTCCTATGACCGCGACCTCGGAGATCTCCGGGTGACTGAAAACCGCATCCTCCACTTCGATGCTGCTGACGTTCTCGCCGCCGGTGATGATCACGTCCTTCTTGCGGTCGCTGATCGTGACGTACCAGTCGTCGTCGATGATGCCGCCGTCACCGGTGTGGAACCACTGCGGCCCGTCGGGATCGTCGGTGGCCGCGTGGATCGCGTCGACCGTTGCCTCTGGCTGCGCCCAGTAGCCGCCCATGATGTGGTTGCCGCGAGCGAGGATCTCACCGTCGGGGGAGACGCGCACCTCGACGCCGATGGCCGGCGCTCCGGCGCGGCTGAGCTTGGCGGCACGATCTGCGGCGGAGAGGTCGTCGTACTCAGCGCGGCTGCGGTTCATGGTGAGCAGCGGCGCCGTCTCGGTGAGGCCGTAGATCTGGATGAACT
>DAORTY010000376.1:0-2108 GCA_035432905.1 Ilumatobacteraceae bacterium
AGGGCATAGCGGGTGGAGGCGTCCGAGCCACGGCCGAAGGCCTCGTCGATGACGGCGAACCGGAAGTCCCGGGACTTGGGCACACCCCACTCCAGCCCGAACTGGTAGGCTAACGACGCCGCGAGGATCGTGTAGGCGAGCTTCTCCTTCTGCCCACCGGACTTGCCGTCGGAGTCGGTGTAGTGCTCGCGCTCCACCTGGCTGTCGGCCTCACGTTCGGAGGCCGCGAACACGAACCAGTTGCGCACGTCTGTGACCAGGTCGGTCCAGCGCTTGTCTGCCTCGGTGAACCCCTCGCGTCCGCGAAATCGCCCGATGATCGCCTGGACCCGGCGAAAGCGCTCTTCGGAGTACTGGTCGTCGGTGCTCAGCGCATCATCGGTGCAGGCCCGCAGATCGTCACGGAAGGCCCGCACCTCGTGGTTGGTGCTCGGTTCGGTGAGCAGTCGGATGCGGGTGCCGGGGCTGTAGTCGATCGCGGAGAGCGACTCGTTGATGGTATCGATGCGCGAGCGGATCGTCTGCGCCGACTGGTCGAGCCAGGCCTGGAAGCCGGCGATGTCGTTGATCGTGTTCGTGTTGAGCTGCCGCTTGAACTCGGCCTCGAAGCGGGGCAGGTCATCACCGGTGATCCGGTCGCGCAGCGCGCGGTACTCGGCGGCCGCGAGCACGTCGGCGCCGAGTTCGGTGGTGTCGCTGGGCCAGGCCTGACGGAACGCGGCAATGCGTTTGGCGGCCCGCTCACGCGCCGCTGACTGCTTCTCCTGGTGGGACTGGATGGACGCAGAGAACTCACGTTGGAGATCGCGTTCGGCCAGTGAGCAGGCCTCCAGGGTCGCCGGAGCGTCATGTCGACTCTCAAGCAGTTCGTATGCCGTTCGCAGGTCGGCGAGCTGGTCGGTCGCCACTGCATCGAGGTCTGCCTCGGCGAACCGTTGCTGATCGGCGTTCCTGCGGTGCTCACCCTTGAGGGCGCCAACCTTCTCGGTGAGGTCGGTGACCACGGCGCCCTGAGCGGCGCGCGCCCGCTCGACCTCGGCGAGCCGAGCGTGCAGCGCCTCGACCTCGGCGTTGCCGCGCTGGAGCACGTCGCGCTCGCGCGCGAGCTCGTCGATGCGCTGGGCGGCGGAGCGCCAGTCGACGAGCGACCAGCTTGATACGGCCAGGACCTGTGCGACGCTGGCGGCCTCGGCATCATGTCGATCGGTGTCGACCTTGGCCGCGTCCAAGGCGTCACGGGCGGCGGTCAACTGGGCCTGCACGGTGGCACCGCGTTCGATGAGGGCGTCGACCTTGTCGGCGTTGGACCAGCCGAGGACCCACCGCGTGCGGTCCTCGAGCGCGAACCGGTCGTCCTTCTCGTGACGGCGGTCCGTCTTTACCTGCCCGAGGAGGGTCACCGCCTTGCGGTGCTCACGCAACTCGTCGACGTGGTGCACCCGTGCGTGGTCGGCCCGCGATCGCAGTTCAGCGGTGAGCCAGGCGGCGTGCGGTCCCTCCCGGATCTCAAGCACCTGCGCCAAGGTGTTGTCCTCCACGGCCACGGACGGTCGCCGGTTCACGACGTCGCTCACGCGGTAGTAGACGAACCTGGCACCGAGGTGATGCTCGTCAACCCATCGGGACGCAGCGGCATACAGCTCACTGGGGACGAGAACCGACAGGGCGAACCCTCGAAGGACGCGCTCGGCTGCCCCACGCCACTGCCCCTGATCAGCTCGGACCTGAACGAGTTCGCCCACGAACGGCAAGCTGGCGACATCAACACCGAGCGCACTCGCGAGGCGATCCCGCACCTTCAGGCTGGCGGAGTCGATGTTGCTGGCGCGACCCCGCAGCGAAGCGATCTCCGCCTGAAGCGTGGAGCTCTCGCGTTCGACATCTCGAACGGCGATGCTCGCGTCCGTCCGCCGCTGGTGGCCGGACTCTCGTTGGGCGACCAGCACGTCGCCGCGAGCACGCGCAGCCGCCTGCGCGTGCTCGAACGACCCCTCGTCGTCGACCGGCGGAATGTCGAGGACGCTCAGGTGATGGTTCAGCTGGTCGGCTCGGGACCGACACTCGTCGCGACGGACGGCAGCGGCGGCCGACTCGACCTCGATGGCACC
>DAORTY010000377.1:0-2108 GCA_035432905.1 Ilumatobacteraceae bacterium
GCTCGCGCCCGTTGCGGGTTCGGTGCGTACTTTCGGCCTGGTTGGTTCGAAGACCACTGGGTCGCCGAGTATTGGGACGCGGACGAGTCGCGTTGGCAGATGGTCGACGCGCAGCTCGACGACGTCTGGCTGCCGCTGATCACGGCCATCGACGATCCGTTGCGTATCACCGGTCAACAGTTCGTCACTGCCGGGCATGCGTGGCAGGCGTGGCGGCGCGGTGAACTCGACGACTCGCGCTGCGGACTGTCATCGATCGATGAGCACGGGGCGCACTGGATTGCGGGGAACCTGCGTCTCGACTTTGCCTCGTTGAACAAGGTGGAGATGCTGCCGTGGGACGTGTGGGGAGAAGGCTGGGAACCGGGCGAGGAACCCACCGACCAGCAGCTGCAGTTGTTCGACGAAATTGCCGCGCTCACCACGGACCCGGACAGCCACATCGACGAACTGCGCAACCGCTACGACACCGACGCCTCGCTGAGGATGGACGGCACCGTCTTCAACGTGGCGCGGGGACAGGTCGAGAGCGTCTAGGCGAGCAGGGTCTCGAGGTCGCTCATCTCGGCGAAGACCATGGCTCCGGCCGCGGCCAGGTCGGCGGCGGGCGTCAGCCCACCACCAAAACCGAAACACGTCATGCCCGCGGCCACCGCAGCCTTGCTGCCGTTGATGCTGTCCTCGATGACTGCGCATCGGATCGGGTCGGCGCCCATTGTTGTTGCCGCGTGCAGGAACAGGTCGGGCCACGGCTTGCCGCGTGCCACCTCCGACCCTGAGTAGATGCGACCTTCGAACAGCGGCATCAAACCTGTCACGCCGAGGGTCAGTTGCATCTTTCGATGGCTGCCGCTGGACGCCACGCACGTCGGCACACCAGCGGCGTGCAACGACTCGATCAACGAGCGAACCCCCGCTACCGGTAGCAGCCGCTCACGAAACGCTGCCGCGATCTCGTCGCTGGACAGGCGGTCGAACTGGGTGGTGCGCTCTGGCCCCAGATGCTTCTCCACCTCGGCCAACATGTGCTCGCTGGAACCGCCGACGAAACGCTGGACGATCTCCTCGACGGTGATCGGCCAGCCCATCTCCGTCAGCATGCGGGCCTCGACCTCGACCGTCAGCCGCTCGCTGTCCACCAGCACGCCGTCGCAGTCGAAAATCACCAGCTGGTAGCCCACCTCAGGACAGCTTCGACCAGATGCGCTGCAGGGCGGCGATGTCGGTGTCGGTGAGCTTCTTGGCGAAGTACTCCTGTACGAACCGGCGATAGGTGATGTTGGCATCGCGCCACTCGGCGCGCCCGTCGGCGGTGAGCGAGACGGTGACCGCGCGGCGGTCGTCGGGCTGGGGAGTGTGCGTGCGTCGCAGGAACCCGGCGTCCTCCATCCTGTCGAGTCGACGCGAGAAGCTGCTGGGCACTTCGCCCAATACCTCGCACAACTCGTGCACTCGAATGGAGCCGCCGGCGGCGCGGATGTCGGTGAGCGCGTCGAACCAGGTGAGGGGCAGACCGTGCACTTCGATCAACACCTGGTCGAGCCGGCGTTGCAACGCGACCGAGACAGCACCGAACTGACGCCAGAGCGCGATGCGCTCGGCGTCGAGACGCGGCATCTAGGCGGTGGCCTTGAGCGCCGCGCCAAAGGCTGCGAGAGCGAGGTCGATCTCGCCCTCGTTGACCACCAGCGGCGGCATCCAGCGCAGCGTGCGCCCGTAGGTGCCGGCGTTCATCAAGATGAGGTGGCCCTCTTCCAGGCTGTGCTTGATGATCGCGCTGACGCGGGCGGCATCGTCGAACTCGGTGCCCACCATCAGGCCCAGCCCGCGGACGTCGGTGATGGTGCTGTGCTCCTGCTGCAACTCGCGGATGCCAGCCTGCAGCTGCGCGCCGCGGGCGTTGACGTTGGCGAGGAACGCGGGGTCTTGCATGATCTCGATGGTGGCCAGCGCGGCTGCGCAACCCATCGCGTTGCCGCCGTAGGTGCCGCCGTGGCTGCCGGTTGGCCACTTGTTGTCGAGCTCGCGGCTGGTGCCCAGCGCGGCGAACGGAAAGCCGCTGGCGATGCCCTTGGCCATGCAGATGATGTCGGGCTCGATGCCGTAGT
>DAORTY010000378.1:0-2084 GCA_035432905.1 Ilumatobacteraceae bacterium
TGGTCTGACCCTGGAATCGCGCGTTCGTCGGTACTTGAATCTCGGGCACTGATGAGGAGGTCATCGTGCCAAGGAGATACCCGGTCGAGTTCCGTCGCAAGGTGCTCGATCTGATCGAGGCCGGCAAGCCGGTTGCTGAGATTGCCGAGCAACTCGGGATCACCGCGCAGACCGTCTACAACTGGCGGAACCAGGATCAGATTGATCGTGGCATTCGCGCCGGGATATCGACGAGCGAATCGGCAGCGCTGACCGCAGCGCGCAAACGGATCCGCGAGCTTGAGACCGAGCTGGAAGTCACGCGTCGAGCGAACGAGCTGCTGAAGGCCCAGTCGGACCCAAAAGGAGGTGGGAGGTCGTCGCGCAGGTCGTGAGCGAGGGCCTCCCGATCGAAGTCACCTGCCGCGTTGTCGGCGTGTCGGTGTCGGGCTTCTACATGTGGAAGCACCGCAAGCCGTCAGCGCGTTCGGTGCGCCACGCGATGGTCGCCGACGTGATCCGCCAGGTCCACAACGAGTCCCGTCAGACCTACGGCGCCCGTCGTGTTCACGCCGAGCTCGTGTTGGGCCGGCAGATGACCGTCGCGCGCTGCACCGTCGAGCTGGTGATGCGCCGTCTCGGGATCGCTGGCCTGCCAGGGCGCCCGAGGTATCGCAAGATCCCGAACACGCCGACCGCGTCGGATCTCGTCAACCGGGACTTCGCCCGCACGGAACCGAACCGGTTGTGGCTGACCGACATCACCGAGCACCGCACCCGCGAGGGCAAGGTCTACTGCGCGGTCGTGCTCGACGCGTTCTCCCGGCGGGTGGTGGGTTGGTCGATCGACTCATCGCAGACCGCGAGCCTGGTCGTCAACGCGCTCGGCATGGCGATCGAGAACCGTCAGGCTGAGGGCGTCGTGATCCACAGCGACCACGGCACGCAATACACGTCGTGGGCGTTCACCCGCCGCGCTCTCGACTCCGGGCTGGTGCCTTCGATGGGCTCGATCGGCGACTGCTATGACAACGGCCAGATGGAGTCGTTCTGGGCGCGGATGCAGGTCGAGTTACTGAACCGCAAGCGTTGGAACACCCGTCTCGAGTTGGCCAACGCCATCTTCGAGTACCTTGAGATCTTCCATAACCGGCAACGACGACACTCATCGCTCGGGATGCTCAGCCCGATCGAATACGAGCGCCGCCACGCCGAAACCGCCGCCCGCGATCAAGCAAGCTGAACGCGCGAAACCCAGGGCACACAAGAGCAGTCATCAAACCCGGGGCGCTTCACCTTCGCATCGAGGCAGCGCTGTGCGAGATCACGGCCGTGCGCGGAGAGTTGCTGGGCGGCTGCATCGAGGCGACCCACCCTCCCCCCGTCGACCGCCAGCCGACCCCAGCGCCCGGTGGACGGCGTCCACCCGTACCGATCGCCCGACAACCCCACGAACAACGGGCGCGCCCGGTCGATCTCCGCCACACAGGCGCTCAACGTGCGACTCCGCGCCACGGCCTCGTTGACCTCGTCGAGGCCGAGCCCCCAATCTCAGATCGATCACCTCGACCCGACACCCGAGCTGCGTCACCCGCTCATCCAGTTCGAACCGCGACCAGCAACACGTCGCGCTCCGCGTGGAAGTCGCAGAACGTCGACACGAGCATCGAAACCACCGGCATCAGAATCCCCCTCAGCAGCGCAAGCCTGCCATACGTGCATCTCAGCCTCAGCGCTCTCAAACCGGCACGTCACGATGGTTCACCACATGGACTCAACCGGTGTGCCAGCCTTCGCCGAGAGTTACAGCGATCGCCTCGCCGAGGCTCGGCCACGAGCCGGATACACGAAAGCGGGCAGGAGGATGCAAAGGCGCAGGATGGTCACCGAGCCCTCCGGTGAACAGGAAGCGAAACGACACAGAAGTGAGGTACTCGAGAACGTCTACACGATCGTCGACGAAGTGAGTGACACCGAGCTTCTCGCAAATGGGGGCCTTGTCCTCTCGTTTCCGCACGAACCACATTCTCTCAGCATTGAGCCCTGTGTCTTCGAAGAACCCGTGGAACGCCAGCCACTCCTTGGTCAGCGCTGCGATCCGCGGC
>DAORTY010000379.1:0-2081 GCA_035432905.1 Ilumatobacteraceae bacterium
CAGCGTTCGGGAGCACTCGAACTCAGTTGCACTTCGCTCTCGTGTGCCGATCGCCGAGATGCAGAAGCGCTTTGCATTCCGCATTAGCGAAACGCCGGATTAGGTGGAGACCCGATCGCCACTTCAGACGCCCGCACCTTGACGAGGTCGGACGCCGCGGCGTTTGCCCAACGGGTCCGCGCACGCGAGAGCAGGCGTGGCGGGGTCCTCGCTCCGAAGACATGCCGGACGATTCTGAAATCGTTGCGTCAATCGTTTGACGCGTGCCCTGAGCTCGAGGTGAACGTGTTCGACCGTGTCAGGCTTCCCCCGCTCCCGGATGTTGAGGTCGCGTTTCTCACCAGGAAGGAGATCGACATGCTTCTTGCTGGCGTTGATCTCCATCGGTGGGGCTGGGTCTTTGGCTTCCTGACCCTTACGGGACTACGCAGATCCGAGTTCTGTGGGCTCCGCTGGAGCGAGGTCCATCTCGGTGACGGCTACATCGACGTGAAGTGGCGTCGAACCACAGCAGGTTCTGATGTCGTCGAAGGGGCGCCCAAGACTCGGCGGGCGCGTCGCCGTGTGCCGCTCGACCCGATGGCGGCGAGGCTGCTGGCCGCCCGCAGTCAGCAACGGGATCATGACCGCCTGGCGTGGGGACCAGACTGGTGCCTTCATGGGGACGAGTACGTCTGGTCATTCGAGGACGGCTCGCTCCCCCACCCGGATCGGCTGACGAGCGAGTTCGGCAAGTTCTGCGCCAAGATCGACATCACGCCCTGCGGGCTGCATGGTCTACGGCACACCTTTGCGGCCGCAGCGATTGCAGCGGGAGTGGCGCCATACGCCCTCTCCAGAGCACTCGGTCATTCGCAGGTCGGATTCACCTATCAGGTCTACGGCCACCTCTGGGACGACGGCCTTGTCGAGGAGCTCGGCAAGATCACGCAAATGCTAGTGGTGCGTCGCGGATTCAGTGACGCGATCGAGGGTGGCTCGTCCTCGCTTGACCTTGGTGATGATGTCGTCGACGGTCTTGGTCCACACGAACGGTTGCGGGTCGTTGTTCCAGTGTGATGCCCACACGTCGATCGCTGCCTCGAGTTGCCGTGTGGAGGTGAAGCTCGTGTTCTTCAACGCCTTGCGTGTCAGCACCGAGAACCAGCCCTCGATCAGGTTCAACCACGACGCCGATGTCGGTGTGAAGTGCAGATGCCAACGAGCCCGTTTCGGATCCGCGAGCCAGGTGCGGACCGGCTCAGATTTGTGTGCCGAGAGGTTGTCCAACACGACGTGCACGTCGAGCTCGCGGGGGACGTGCATGTCGATCCACTTGAAGAACGCCAACACGTCGGCGCCGGCATGACGGCGCTTGGTGTCATGGAGCACCTCACCGGTCGCGATGTTCATCGCCGCGAACAGATCGACGGTGCCGTTGCGCTTGTAGTCATGCGTCATCGTCCGGCCCCGCCCCGGTTTGATCGGCAATGACGGCTGTGTCCGATCGAGCGCTTGGCACTGGGTCTTTTCATCGAAGGAGAACACCACCGCCCGCTCCGGCGGATCGAGATACAACCCGACGACATCGACGAGCTTCGCTTCGAAGTCCTTGTCATTGGACAGCTTGAACGTGTCGACCTGCCACGGCCGCAGATTCCGCGCCTTCCAGATCCGCTGCACTGTGTCTTTGCCAACACCGTGTTTCGCGCCGAGCGAGCGGGTCGACCAACACGTCGAACCATCATCGGGCACGGTGTGCAACGTGTTATGCACGATCGCTTCCACCGTTGCGGGCTCGATTTCAGGCTTGCGGCCGCGACCCGGCGCGATCACACCGACACCGGCGACGCCGGCCTCGATGAACCGATCCCGCCACGCCGCGACCGTGTTCGGATACGTGCGCAACAACTTCGCTGTCGAACGCACCGAACGACCATCAGCCAACTCCAGCAACGCTGTCGCTTGCACCACCTTGCGATGCGCCAGGCGCGACGACCGGGCCATCCGCTCCAACTCCACCCGAGCCTCCGGCGACACCTCCATGACCTGAACCATGCCAGATCATACGCGACTTGACTATTTCAGCGACGCACCACTAG
>DAORTY010000380.1:0-2031 GCA_035432905.1 Ilumatobacteraceae bacterium
CCTTCCACTGGCACGCGCCGGCGGCGACGATCCAGGCACGGGTCTCGCCGGTACCACCGCGCATGGTGGCCGAATCGACCGTGAAGAGGTTCTGCAGGTCCGCGCCACGGTTGGTCGCGATGCGGTCGAGGATCCATCTGTCCAACGGCTCATCGATCCAGCCAGCGCGCGGCCCCACGGGGTCGTGCGACAGCCCGCCCGAGGCGTAGATGGCGACCCGTTCGGGTCGGTGTGCCAGCAGCTTGGCCAGCGTCTGCCCGACTTGCCAGCAACGCCGAGCAGTGGGCAGTGGTGGGAAGTAGCAGTTGAGGTACAGGGGGATGATCGGCACGTCCAGTTTGGGCAGGAGGCGCTGGGCTGGATAGACGATCATGTGCGAGGTGCCTCGCTCGGGATGCCGTCCCAGTGGCTTCATCACCGAGGTGGAAGCCATGTCGAAACCTTCTTCCAGCATGGCTTCGAGCAGGTAGGTCGAGAGTTCCTGGTGCACGGGAAGGTGGATGCGCGAGTCCTCCGCCGGCTGATCGACATAGAACGGCGCCGCCGAACCCCAGACCTCTTCGCCCGTGAACAGGCACATCGCCGGATTGCAGCGCTGGTCAAACATGTCCTCCTGGTCGTCGCCAACGAATATCACCGCATCGGGGCGATAGGCCTCCAGCTGCCGGCGCAATACTTCGAATGCCGTGTCAATGCGCTGCACGTACCCGCGAATGACCTCGGGTGTCTCCAGCTTGGCGGTGTGCGGCTGGGATTCCTTCATGTAGTCGGGAATCGCGCCGTACACCTTGGGCCACAGCTCGGGCGGGCAGAACATGGCGGGGGCGTGCGATGACGCCAGTCCCAGTCCAATCATTGGTTAGCTCCTCGTGAATGCATATGGGTGACCTGCATCAAGGCCTGCACCATGGCCTCTGGGCTGGCCTTGTTTTGTCCGGCGATGTCCATGGCCGTGCCGTGGCCGACCGATGAGAAAAGCACCGGTGTTCCGATCGACAGCGCTGCTGCGCCATGCTTTGCCATCAGCTTGGCGGGTACATGGCCCTGGTCGTGGAGCATCACCACGAACGCATCGCAGTCGCTGCGTGGCAGCAAAGTGTCCGCACCGATCGGCCCGATCAACTCGATGTCTTCGCCTCGGCAGGCCTCGATGGCGGGGGCAATGCGCTCGATCTCATCGGTGCCAAAAAGACCCGACTCCCCAGCGTGGGGATTGACGCCAGACACACCAATCCGAGGACGAACGTATCCGAGCTGGCGCAACGCCCGAGCCGTCGCGCGGATCACTTTCTCGACCCGCTCGCGTGTGATCATCTCGATGGCATCGCGCGTGCTCAGATGCACCGTCACGTGCGCGATTCGCATTGAGTCCCAGCACAGCATCAGCACCACTTCGTCGATGGGGGTGTTTGTCCGTCTTGCCAGATATGAAGGGTGTCCGTCGAAGGCGATGCCCGCCTCTTTGATCGCCACCTCGTGGATGGGCGCGCCTACGACGGCATCAACATGCCCGTCCATGGCTGCTTGCACGGCTGCGTCTAGCGCCGCCACGGTGGCCGCGCCATAACGGGCAGCCACGCGGCCCAGTTCAAGGCCTTCGCCCAAGCTGTCGACATGGACGATGGCCAACTCGTCGGAGCAGCCGGCGATCTCGGACGCCGACGACAGCGTGCGACAGTCAATGGACATTCCACAGAGTTGGGCATGCATGTCCAGCGCCCGACGATCGCCGAACAGGACGATACGACAGCGCTCCCTGACGCGCGGATCCGCCGCTGCCTTGAGTGCGATCTCGGGCCCGACCCCAGCCGGATCGCCCAGCGTCACGGCAACCACGCGACGAGCGGGCACCCCGCTCATAGTGGCAGCGCCAGCAGTGTGTCAACGCGTGAGCTGTCGCACACCACGATGCGCTCGACGAAGGAAGCCTTGCCATCGGCGACGCGCACGCGGTCCTGATAGGTACCGGCGGCAAAGGTGGGGTCTCCTCGTTTTCAGTGCAATAAGTGACGGTACGAAAAGCTAGCACTG
>DAORTY010000381.1:0-2030 GCA_035432905.1 Ilumatobacteraceae bacterium
CAACCTCGAACGACACGCTGGCACTGCCGGGCGACGCGCTGCGCGAAGGCGTTGTCACCGCCTTGCGCGACGCACTGGGTGACGGGCTGATCGACAGCCTGATCAAGCCCAACGACGACATCTGGGTTCGCGTGAGTGCCGACTCATGGCAGCAGGCCGGCCTCGTGCTTCGCGACGTGGTGGGCTGCGACTACTTCTGTTTCCTCTCGGCCATCGACTGGATGCCCAGCCCGTGGGGCCGCGGCGAGGACGACCCGACTGCGCCACCCGTCGAGCGCGACATGAGCATCAAGCAGGGGTACGCCGGCGGCGAGACCCGCATGCAGGTGTTCGCCCGCGTTCGCTCCATCAACACACACCTGGCGGTGACCATCAAGGCCGACGTTCCCGATGAGTCGCCGATGATCGCCACCTGGATCCCCGTGTACGCCGGTGCCAACTGGCACGAGCGCGAATGTCACGAGATGTTCGGCATCGGCTTCCAAGGTCACCCTGACCTGCGCAACATGTACCTGCCCACCGATTTCGAGGGGCACCCGCTGCGCAAGGACTTCCCGCTGCTGGCTCGGCTGGTCAAGCCGTGGCCCGGCATCGTGGATGTGGAACCATTGCCCGGTGGCGACGACGAAGAAGAGGCTGCAGAGTGACCGATATCGCTGATCGTCAAAAACTCAGCTACATCGCCGCGCAAGCTGCCGATATGCGGCTCAACGTCGAGCTGGAAACGGAGGGCATGACCCTCAACATCGGCCCGCAGCACCCGGCAACCCACGGCACGCTGCGCATCATCGTGCGCCTCGACGGCGAGCAGGTCATCTGGGCCGAGCCCAGCGCCGGCTACATGCACCGCGGCTACGAGAAGCTCACCGAGGTGCGCACCTTTCCGCAGGTGACGGCGCTCGTCAACCGCATCGACTGGTTGGGTAGCTTCGCCAACGAGGTCCCCTTCATCTTGGCCGCCGAGAAGCTGATGGGCGTCGAGGCACCGCCGCGTGCGCAGTGGATCCGAACGATCCTGTTCGAGCTCAGCCGCATCGCCAACGTCAGCCTGTTCCTCGGCGATCTGGGCGTGCAGATGGGCGCCATCACGCCGGTGTTCATGGCGTTCCGCGACCGTGAGTACGTGCTCAACCTGATCGAGAGCGCCACGGGTGGCCGCTTCCACCCCAACTTCGACCGCATCGGCGGCCTCTTCGACGACCTGCCCGAGGGCTGGCTCACCGAGACCAAGCAGGTGATGAAGAAGCTGCGCAACTTCTGTGACGAGATCGAGACGTTGCTGTTCGGCAACGAGATCTTCCAGAGCCGTCTGCGTGGCATCGGTGTCATTCCGGCCGAGGTGGCCAAGCAGTACGGGCTCTCCGGCGCCAACCTGCGCGCCAGCGGCGTCGACTGGGACCTGCGTCGCGATCAGCAACTGCCGTTGGCCTACGACAAGATCGACTTCAAAGTGTGGACGCACCCCGACGGCGACAGCTTCGCACGGTGCTGGATCCGTCTGCAGGAGACGCGTGAGGCGACTCTCATCGTCGACCAGTTGATCGACGGCATTCCGTCCGGCCCGGTGATGGCCAAGGTGCCCCGCATCATCAAGGTGCCCGAGGGCGAAGCCTGGGTCAGCACGGAGAACCCGCTCGGTGAGATGGGCTACTACGTCGTCAGCAAGGGCGACATCGGCCCATTCCGCGTCAAGATCCGTTCGGCCAGCTTCAACAACATCTCGATCGTGCCCTGGTTGTTGCGAGGCGTGTACGTCCCCGACATCATCTCCATCCTTGCCTCGCTCTACTTCATCCTGGGAGACATCGACAGATGATCTTCGCTGTTGACATCCCGTACTGGGCGCAATCGTTGCTGCGCGTACTCGGTGGCACCGTCGCGGTGCTGCTCCCCGCCGGCACGATCGTGTACCTGTTCTTGTTCAAGATGATGTCGTTCATGCAGAGCCGGCTCGGCCCCATGGAAGCCGGCCCCTACGGCAGCATGCAGCTGTTCGCAGAAGTCGGCAAGTGGCTGCAGAAGGAAGACAT
>DAORTY010000382.1:0-2025 GCA_035432905.1 Ilumatobacteraceae bacterium
CCGTGAAGAGCAGGTCGAAGTACGCCACCTTGCTGACAGCGCCTGCGATGACCGCGCCCATGCGGTACTGGGTGCGAAGCACAGCGAGCCTTGGGTCAGGGATGCCCGCCTCGATTCGGCTGACCACTTCGGCAATCTCGAAGACGTCGCGGCCAAACCACGCTTTCGCGCTCTCGCGCTCGGAAACGGCGATCGGCGGCAGCTGACGAAAGTCGCCGAAACAGGCAAGCGTGGTGGGGGCATCGATGGCCAGCGCGAAGACGAACGGCAGCCCAGCCATGCTTGCTTCGTCGATGACGACGGCATCGCGTTTCCACGACCACAGCAGATTGTCGATGACCAGCTTTGACAGCGTGCAGCCCACCACCCGTGCGTCCCGAATCAATTGGTTCTGGCCGTCGGTGAGTTGCTGGTCGATCTCTGCTTGCGCTGCTCGCACCGCCGCGAGTTCGTGAGCGAGTTTCGAATCCGGAGTGGGGGCAGCGGCACGCATCGCGCCACTCAGGCGACGACGCTCCTTCTCGAGTTCTCGTCGGCGTTCGATGAGGTCTGGAAAGCGCCCGCCGATGATCTCGTCGGGGAGGATTTCAGCGCAGTCACGGGCCTCCGCGAGCTGCGGAATTCCTACGCGCAGCACTTGTCCCTCACGCAGCAGCGGGCTGTCGGCCATCAGTGCTGCAACGCGCGTCATCGCGACGTCGACCGCGACGTTGGAATGCGCCACCACCATCACTCGTCGGCCAATGCCGGCCATTGCGGCGACAGACGCCGCGAGCGTGGAGGTCTTGCCGGTTCCCGGAGGACCCCAAACAAATCTCAGGCCATCATGGGTCGCATGCTCGGCCGCGGCGAGCTGTTCCGCCGACAGACCCCAGACCGAATTGTCTTCATCTTCGGCCGGCTCGTCGTCAGGCTCGGCGGTGTTCGATTGCGGCTGAGGGTCGGGCCTGGTCGGATCAATGTCTTCGCTCTCCAGATCGACGAGGTCGAGCAGTTGGGCAACCATGCTGGTATCGAGCAACTGCTCGGTGCTGTCGTTCAGTCGCTTCCGAAGCGCGTCATAGATGAAGAGCGGCTGAGCAACAAGCGTTGCCGATGCAATCGAATCGCCCAACTCATCACGCACGCTCACCACGAGGTCGAGATCACCGACTGCGACGACAGTGGCCGCAAGCGGCTCTCGGTCGTCCTCGAAGTGAAGCTGCCCCGACGACTCAGGCTGCAGCGGCCATTCGGTGTCGCATTCGAATGACCACAGGTGATTCGGACCAACGCGGCCGATGAAGCGCCCAAAGCGAAGCAGGTAGCGCGACGATGGGTCGGCTGCGACCGCACTCATCTCCTCGGTGACGGCATTGGCGATACCAGCGAGCGTGTCGCGAATCAGCCCGTCGTTGTCGTTCACCATTGCCTCGGTCGACCAATTGAGGACGGCGACGCGATCAGTGGGCAGTTCCGCATCATCCCGCCACGTTTCCCTTCGACTCTTGTCCAAGAGAACTCATCGACAGAGGCGGGTCCCGAGTTGAGCGCCGCTTGAAGTCGTGGCGCGAAACATCGGACATGACACCGGCAGCTCGCCCTAGCCGATCGCAACGTGAAGGTCGTTGCGGCCGAGGTAGACGCAGACGGCGTTGAGTACCAAGGCATCGTCCTCCAGGCCTGTGGGGCTACCGAGGTCGTTGTTCTCGTCGTTGTGCTCTACGAAGTACTTCACGGCACCTGCAAGTAGCGCCCGTTCGCGTGCGGTGTACTGCTCACCCTCACTGACAAGTGTGTGCAAGACAGCGCCGATCGTTCGTGCGAGGCCGACGTCGACGAAGTCGCGGGTCTCCGCGGCCTCTGTCACCCTGGCGACGTGGGCATCGATCGAGTCCCCAAGTGCCATGAGGTCGTCTGCACTTGCGTCACTCGTGTAGCCCGCCAGCACTGCGGTCACATCCATGTCAACCCACCACCCCGGTTGCCAACAAGAGCTCGCTGGGCATCCCGGACCACGACACGCTGAGCACCTCGCGAGCACGC
>DAORTY010000383.1:0-2018 GCA_035432905.1 Ilumatobacteraceae bacterium
CGCGGTGTGTTGGGCACGCCGGATGGTGACCAGGCGAACGACTTCCTCGATGCCGATGGCACGGTGTACCTCCCGGCCGATATCACGAACCTGGTGCTGCCGCAGTTCACTGATTTCAACGAGTCATGGCGGCTGACCGACCAGGCCGACTCGCCGTTCACTCGCCAGCTCAGCCTCTCCCGGTTCGCAAAGGCGAGTCCCGGTTTCGACCAGGCCGTGTTCGACCAGTTTGGGCCGCAGGCCGATGCGCTCATCGCCGCCGTCGCGACGGTGTGCGACAACGGTGCCAGTGTCACCGTGCGCAAGCGGTACTCCGTGGCGCTGGAGCTTTCCTTGGGCACGCCGCTCTCGTCGATCGAGGAGTACCTGTGCCACTACGGCGTCCAGGGTGTCGCCGCCGTCGACGGACAGCCAGTACCCGGTCTGACCGTCACCGTTGACGGCAACGGGTTCAAGCAATGCGTCACGACCACCGGACCCGATGGCAGCTATCTGTGCATGGTTGCGCCGGACAGCACCGAGGCCAACGGCATCACGCCGACGCTGCCGCTGAGCCTGGACGTGGTTGGCACATGGACCGGCCGTCCGGGGATTGCCGCCCAGACGACCGCCACGTTCCCCGCTCTCGCGCCGACCGAAGGTTCGCCGCTGATCACCTCCGCCGACCTCGCGCTGGACGCCGACAGCGTTCCGCTGTTGGACGTGAGCGGCATCGCCAGCCGCGACGGATCGCCACTGGGCGGCGACCAACACTTCACTGTGGAGGCCTTCGACGGCGCCGGCACCCGCGTGGGCTTGTTCCACGTCACCGCCGCGGTGGACCCGGACACGGGGGCGTACTCCTTCCGTAGAGCCCTGCCGGGTACGGCGGTTCGAGCCCGCGTCGTGTTCGATGTCGACTCGCCCGTGTTCGAGCGCTTCACCGGCGAGTTCTCCGCCCTGGCCCTGGGTGCCAACCCGGTCACGTTCGACCTGACCTACGTGGTGCCGCGACTCACCGTCGCGGGTTCGGCGACCGATGGAACGGCTGGCCTTGCTGGGCCGATCACCGTCGAGGTGCACAGCACCACCGCGAGCGGAGGTTTGCTGGAGACCCAGTCGGCAACGGTCGTCCCCGACCCTGTCACCGGTGCGTACACGACGACGATCGCGCTGCCGCGACGCGCCGCCAACGCGCAGGCGTTCATGGTCGTGCCGCCGCTTGCCGAGACCTACTCGACGGCCATCGTGCCGATCGCCGCTGGCCCGAACTCGGTTGCGCTCGACGTGGTGCACACCCCGCCGATCGTCGACGTGCACGGCACGATGCTGGACGACCAGGGCAACCCGTTGACCGGATCGTTCTCACTGATCACGTCGTTCTACGACGTCAACGGCACGTTGCTCAACTCGTCCAACGTGGGTCTGGTGCCCGACGCCAACGGCGACTTCTCGCTGCTTCGCGTTGGTCGTGTCGGAGCTGTCTCGGTGGAGGCCAGCGTGCTGGCCGGCGTCGCTGGCGAACGATTCGACTCTGGCCGCGTTGGCATCGTGCCGGGCGCCAACTCGCTGCAGTTGGACGTCACGCTGGCACCGGTGAAGCTGACGGTCAGCGGGACCTTCGTCGACGGTGCTGGTGCGCCGCTGCCGGGGCCGATCACGGTCTATGCCGTGTTCCGCGATGTCAACGGTGAGCCAGTGGGCTTCGAGACTGCATCGGTCACACCCGGCGCCGGTGGTGCGTACTCGACCGAGTTCGTCGGCAGCCGTACGGCTGTCAGCGCCCGACTGCTGGCCAACATCGGCGTTGGCGCCGAGCAGTACGAGCAGATCGTCAGCGGCCTCGTCAGCGGCGCCAACTCGAGTGTCTTCAACGTGGCGCACAACCCTCCGGTGCTCGACGTTGCAGGCACGCTCATCGACAGCTCCACCGGCAACCCGCTGCAGGGACCCATCAGCATCGGTGTCGAGTTCAGCCAGCCCAACGGCACGTTCAGCGGCTTCAACACCGCCTACGCGACCGTCACGCCGTCGCCGGT
>DAORTY010000384.1:0-2014 GCA_035432905.1 Ilumatobacteraceae bacterium
CATCGATCCCCGAGGCCGAGGGAGCGTTGTTCCGGGTCAATGCCTCTCCCTGGCTTCGAACGTTCGAGCGTGGCTTCGTTGCGAGCGCGGTCTTCGACCCGTCTGGCACCCGAGTGCTGACGGCAGGTTCTGACGGCGTCTTCCTGTGGGATGTGAGGGGCGGTGAACGTGTTGAGATCAGTCCCGAGTTCGCATCGTCGGCCGAGTTCGATCAGACGGGCCGGCTGGCGGTCATCGCCGGGTCCACGGGTGTCTGGGTGTGGGATCTCCGCGGCACGCGGGATCCGGTGCAACTCACCGACGAGGTGTTTCCCCTCGCGGAGTTCAGCCGCGACGGCACGCGGGTGGTCGGTAGCGGGTACACGGCGACTGACGGCATCGGTGGTGAGGGGCCCGGAGTTGTCGTGTGGTCGGTTGTGAGCGGTGCACCACCGGTGACGATCACGACCACACCGATGGTGGCGGCCGGCTTCGATCCCGACGGCACCCGGGTGCTGACGGCGGGAACCAGTGGTGCCTCGCTGTGGCGGGCCGACGGCGCAGCGCCCCCGCAGGCGCTCACGGCCGACCCTGTCCTGGCGGCCAGCTTCGATGCCAGTGGGCAACGCATCGTGACGATCCGTGACACCGCACTCGGCAGCAATGAGCCCGGTGTGTCGGTCTGGGACGCGGCCGGCAACTCCGTCACGCTCACCACCGACGACGTGACGAGCGCCGAGTTCAGTGTCGACGGCGGCCAGATCGTCACCGCCGGACCCACCGGTGTGACGGTCCGCGACGCAACAGGAGTGGCACCGCCGATCGCACTCACCGCCGCTTCCTCCTACGACGCAACGATCAGCAGTGATGGCTCGATGGTGCTCTCGGTCGGTACCGCCGGCGTGACGTTGTGGGACGCCTCCGGGCGGAACGCCTCGACGACGGTCACCGACGAGGCGACCTCGACGGCGTGGATCGACGAGGGAGGCGAACGCCTGCTGACCCGCGGGCGCGACATCGCAGTCGCCGGCACGGCGGGCGCGCTGACCGCGGTGGCGGCCGACACGGTCGTGCGCGAGGTTGATCGCGGCGCCCGCTCGACGCTCATCTCGGACACGCTCGATGCGGCGATCATGAGCAGTGACGGATCGCGTGCAGTGTCGCTCGGTTCCGAAGGTGTGACCGTCTGGAACCTCGACGCGCCTGGCGAGGGCACCGTGCTGTCGACCGATGCAACCTACGCGGCGGCGATCAGCGCCGATGGTGGGCGAGTGGTCGCTGGTGGCTTCTGGGGTCTCCGGGTCTGGGACACCGACGGTTCAGCTCCAGGACGAGCGCTCAGCGACATGAACACCCGCACCGTTGCGATCAGCCAGGACGGCAGTACCGCGGTGTCGACGTCGTGGGACGGTGAGGCACTGGTGTGGGATCTCGACGGCGACCCGGATCCGGTGCAACTGCCAGCCGAGCAAGCGTTCCAGGTGCTGCTCAGCGGCGACGGCAAGGTGGCGGTGACGCCAAGTGCCAGTGGCGTCGTGGTGCACTGGGTCGAGACTGGCGAGTCGGTGACGCTCGAGGACGAGTCCGCGTATGGTGTGACGATCAACGCCGACGGGTCACGCATCGTCACGACGACTGGCACCGGCGTCAAGGTCTGGTCGGTCCGGTCGGTCAGCCCAGAACCCACGGCCGTCACCATCGACCTCACCGGCGACTACTTGCTCGCAACCGCGATCGATCCGAGCGGCGAGCGCATCGTCGTGGTCGGCCAGGCGGGTGCCACCCTGTGGAGCGCCGACGGGCGACGCCTCGCCACCCTCCCGGCCGAGGGGCTCGAGGGGGCAGAGTTCAGCGGCGATGGCAGCCGCCTCGTCGGCTTCGGTTCCAGTGGCGTGCACGTCTGGCAGGTGTCGAGCGCTGAGATGAGGGCCGATCTCGACCGCCGCCTCGGCGGCAACACCTACTCGGATCAGGAGTGCGCCGTCTACCGGATCGAGCCATGCCCGGCCGGTTGAGCCGCGTCGACGCTCCAGGC
>DAORTY010000385.1:0-2010 GCA_035432905.1 Ilumatobacteraceae bacterium
GACATCGCCAAGGGCGAGTTCGTGTTCCTCGTGGGCCCATCCGGCTCCGGGAAGAGCACGATGCTGCGCCTGATGAACCGTCAGGAGCGCCCCGAGAAGGGTGCAGTGTGGGTGGCAGGGCGCAACATCAACGACATGCCCGACGCCAAGGTGCCTCACCTGCGGCGCAACATCGGCAACATCTTCCAGGACTACAAGCTGCTGGCCAACAAGACCGTGTTCGAGAACGTCGCCTTTGCGCTGGAGGTCATCGGCCGTCCCCGCCACGTCATCCGTCAGCAGGTGCCGGCCGTGCTCGATCTGGTGGGCCTCGGTGGCAAGCAAGAGCGTTTCCCGCACCAGTTGTCCGGCGGCGAGCAGCAGCGTGTGTCGATTGCCCGTGCTTTCGTCAACAGGCCGTTGATCCTGCTGGCCGACGAGCCCACCGGCAACCTCGACCCCGCCACCGGCGAAGGCATCATGCGGTTGCTCGACCGAATCAACAAGACCGGCACCACCGTGGTGATGGCCACTCACGACCAGCGGATCGTGAACATGATGCGCAAGCGCGTCATCCAGTTCGATCGCGGTGTCATCGTGCGCGACCAGGCCCGAGGGGTGTACGAATGATCTCCCGTATCCGGTACACGTTCCGCGAGATGTGGGCCAGCCTGTCGCGCAACCTGACGCTGACCGTGGCTGCCATCATCACCTCCGCAGTGTCGCTGCTGATGGTGGGTGGAACGTTCCTCATCCAGCGCGCGTTCGACAACCAGCTCAAGCTCTGGACCGGCGGCGTGGAGATGATCGTCTACGTCAAGCACGGCGCCGACGACTCGCAGATCCAGCTGATTCAAACTGCGCTGCTCAGTCAGGAATCCGTCGTTGCAGGCGCCACGTTCTGCGATGAGTCGTGCTCCTTGGATGTCGCCAAGACGCTGTTCGCCACGGATCCGTCGGCACTCGAGCAGCTGACCCCGCAGATCCCCTCCTTCTTCAAGGTGAAGCCGGTCGATCAGGGCAGCAGCGAGGTGTTGCGGTCGCTGAAGACCGAGTTCTCGGCGCTGCCCAACGTCACCGACGTGCGAACCCCCGACGATGCCGTGGCTACGCTCAGCCGCCTCAAGGACATCATCGGCGTTCGCATCCTGGTGGTCTCGGTCGTCTTGCTCTTCGCGTCAGCGTTGCTCATCTGGAACACGATCCGCACGGCGATGTTCGCTCGCCGTCGCGAGATCGAAGTGATGAAGTTGGTGGGTGCCACCAACTGGTTCATTCGATTGCCCTTCATGTTGGAGGGGTTGCTGCAAGGCATCGTCGGCGGTGGGTTTGCCAGTGGGGTGCTGCTGTTGGCCAACTCGAACTGGACCAGTGGCGTGGCGGGCTTTCCGATCAACTCCGGCCTGCGCGCGTTCGTGGTCACGGACGGGTATCCGTACTGGGTGTGCCTCGGGCTCATCGTGTTGGGTGCGCTCGTCGGTGCCATCGGTTCGGCAACTGCTGCCAGCCGCTTCCTCGATGTCTGAGTTGATGGCCTGCGGCGTTCAGTGAATAGGGTCCAGGCCCATGGACTACACGCAGATCATCTACGAGGTTGCCGACCACATCGCGACGATCACGCTCAACAGACCTGATCAGCTGAACGCGTTCACGGGCACGATGATGCGCGAAGTGATCGACGCGTTCGATCGGGTCGATGCCGACGACGACGTGCGCGTGGTCATCGTCACCGGTGCCGGCCGGGGTTTCTGCGCCGGCGCCGACCTGTCGGGTGGCGGTGAAACGTTCAGCCGCGGTGGCAGCGACGAGATCCCGGCAGATGTCGGCATCCCGCGTGACGGAGGCGGCCTGGTGTCGCTGCGCATCTTCGACTGCAAGAAGCCGGTGATCGGCGCCATCAACGGCGCCGCGGTGGGCGTGGGCGTGACGATGACGCTGCCGATGGACATTCGCCTGGCCGGTGAGCACGCCAAGTTCGGGTTCGTGTTCGCCCGCCGCGGCATTGTTCCCGAGGCCTGCTCGTCGTGGTTC
>DAORTY010000386.1:0-2005 GCA_035432905.1 Ilumatobacteraceae bacterium
GCCTGGAGCGTCGACGCGGCTCAACCGGCCGGGCATGGCTCGATCCGGTAGACGGTGCACTCTTGATCCGAGAAGGTGTGGCTACCCACGCGTCGGTCGACTTCGGCCCTCATCTCGGTGCTCGACACCTTCCAGATGCGCACACCAGTGGGGCCGACGCCGATGATGCGGCTGCCATCGCCGCTGAACTCGGCGCTCGAGAGCGTGTCGCGCGAGAGGATGGCGATGCGCTGCCCGTCGGCACTCCAGAGCGTGGTACCCGCCTGGCCGACCACGACGATGCGCGCGCCGCTCGGATCGATCGCTGTCGCGAACAACGTGTCGCCCGCAGCGTTGATGGCCACTGCGGATGGCGCTGGGCCCATCGACCAGACCTTGACGCTGGTGAGGTCGGTGGTGACGATGCGCGACCCGTCGGCGTTGATCGCCACACCGAACCCGACCCTGTCCTCCAGCGTCACCGACTCGCCCGTCTCGATCCAGTGCACCGCGACGCCACTACCACCTTTCGTCACCGCCACCGTGCCGTCGTCGCTGAGCAGCACACTGAACGCTTGCTCGGCAGTCAGCTGCACCGGATCCGAGCCGCCGTCGAGATCCCACACCACTGCGTCGCCATCCCACGACGCCGACACCACCGTGCTGCCGTCCTGGCTGATGGCAACGCTCCGGGTGTCGAGATCGCTGAGCACTCGTCCTTGGACTGCACCGTCGGTGTCCCAGACCCGAAGCCCCCAGTAGCCGCCGGCGACGACTCGCCCCCCATCGGCGCTGATCGCTGCGGCGTAGGTTGCATCGGTGGACAGCACGGTGCCCTCGCCGGGCGCGTCCAGGTTCCAGGCGGTCACACCTGTGTCACCGAGCGTCACGGCACGCGATCCGTCCCGGCTCATGATCGCGGCATCGCCCGTGTCCGGAAGGAGCGTCCACCTTCTGCCGCGATCGACATCTCGCACGACCATGTCGGCGGAAACCCTGGTCACCGGTCCCGCTCCTCCATCTCCTGCGATGTCCCACCCGAGGGTTACCAGGCGTTCGCCGCCCTCGTCGACCGCTGCTGCCGAGGTCGGCTCGTCGGTGAGCGTCGTCGAGGAGTTCGTTCCGGTGGCATCCCACAACGTCACGCCTGCGGCGCCGCGCGAGAGGACCATCGAGCCATCGCTGCTCATCGTTGCGCGGTACGAGGATGTCGTGGTGAGCACGATCGGCGATGCCACGCCTGCCGCATCGCGGACCGTCACACCTGCCGGCCCGGCTGTGACGACTTGGCTGCCGTCGAGGCCGAACTCGGCGCTTGTCACGTCATCGGTGGCGATCGTGACCGCGTTGCCTGCGGCATCCCAGACCACCACGCCAGGGCCCACGGCGCCGAACGCCACGTCACGGATCGTCACGATGCGCTGCCCACTCGGATCGAGGTTGGCCGCCACGACCGGGTCTGCTGTGACCACCTCGGGGGGTTCAGAACCGTCGGCTTTCCACAGTGACGCACCGCTGGTTCCCGCCGTCAGGACTTGGTTGCCGTCCGGGCTGAAACCGGCTGACACCATCGGAGTGGTCGTGATCGTGACCGGCGGGGCATCACCCGCGACCGACCACACGACAACTCCCGGCCCGGAACCGCCGATGCCGACCGACCCGGTGTAGCCGCTGCCGACCACCCGGGCGCCGTCGCGACTGAACCGCACGTTGGGAAAATACTCTGCGGTGAGTTGCACCGGATCACGTGTGCCACGGAGATCCCACACCCAGACACCCGTCGACGACGCGATCACCGCCAACCGGCCGGTCTCATCGAACTCGGCCGACGTCGCTGCATCGGGACTGATCACATCTGGCTCCCCGCCCCTCACATCCCAGAGGAACACGCCGTCAGGCCCTGCCGTGAGCACTCGGGTGCCCGACGGGTCGAAGACCGAGCTTGCGCCGAAGCCACGCGACAACGTTCGCAGCCAGGGAGAGGCATTGACCCGGAACAACGCTCCCTCGGCCTCGGGGATCGATG
>DAORTY010000387.1:0-1998 GCA_035432905.1 Ilumatobacteraceae bacterium
TGACGTTGCATCTGTTCTCGATGTGGCTCGCGTTCTCCACGAGGGCGTTCCACCGCGCCTACGTCAACGAAGCGCAGGAGTCATTCACCGACGCGCATGTCCGCGCGTTCGAACGCTTCGACGGAGTCCCGCGGCGGGTCCGCTACGACAACTTGAAGACCGCGGTGGTGAAGATCCTGACGGGCCGGGACCGCACCGAGAACGAACGGTTCACCTTGCTGCGGTCGCACTACGGGTTCGAGTCGTTCTTCTGCGAACCAGGCATCGCCGGCGCGCACGAGAAAGGCGGCGTCGAAGGCGACATCGGCTGGTTCCGTCGCAACCACCTCACCCCGGTCCCCGCGTTCGACACCCTCGCGGAGCTCAACGCGTACTTGGAGGAATGCGACACTGCCGACTTGCAGCGCTGGGTGACCGGCCGCGGACCCGGCGCCGGCGAGCGTGTCCACGCGCTCGCCACGCTCGAACAGCCCGCGTTGTGGCCATTGCCGGTCGAGCGGTTCGCAGCGGTGACCCGGTTGAGCGCACGGGTCGACACCAAGTCGCGGGTGTGTGTCCGTCAATGCTTCTACTCGGTCCCGGTGCGCCATGTCGGCAGCCGTGTGATCGTCGAGCTGGGTGCCGAAACAGTCACCGTTCACGCCGCTGGCAACACCGTTGCCTCACACGTTCGTGGTGTGCATCGCGGCAGCGAGATCCTCGACCTGGACCATTACCTCGAAGTGCTGTGGCGCCGCCCGGGCGCGATGCCCGGCGCGACCGCGCTCGCCCAGGCCCGCTCAACAGGCAGGTTCCGGCCCGAGCATCAACAGTTCTGGG
This sequence comes from Ilumatobacteraceae bacterium, assembly GCA_035432905.1. GTDB lineage: Bacteria > Actinomycetota > Acidimicrobiia > Acidimicrobiales > Ilumatobacteraceae > UBA668. The sequence goes on from DAORTY010000387.1 coordinate 820, forward strand.
ACGCCGCCCGCCGCCGCGACGGCGACACCGCCGGAACCCGCGCCCTGTGTGACGTGTTGTTGCTGCACCGCTACCACCACACCGATCACGTCATCGCCGGCATCCGCGCCGCCCTGTCGATCGGCAACACGGACCCAGCGGTGGTCGCGGTCGAGACCCGCCGCGCGATCGAACACCTCCAACCCGAACCCGCCGTCGGACCCGTCGAACGCGTCCCAGACCTATCCATCTACGACCAGCTGCTCACCATCCAACCCGAACAGAAAGCGAACCCTGAATGACCAAGACCACCACCAAACCAACGGCCATCACCGACACCGAAGTCGCCGCCGACGCCTGCCGCCAGCTGAACCTGACCGGCCTCGCCCCAGCACTCGATGGGCTCTGCGATGACGCCACCCGCCGACGGGTCTCGCACCCCAAGTTCCTCGCCGAAGCCCTCCAGATCGAGCTCGACATCCGCCACGAACGACGCCGCGCCCGCCGCGTTCACGAAGCCCGACTCCCACGGGTCAAGACCCTCGACGAGTTCGACCTCAACGCCAACCCCAACATCACCCCAACCGTGATCGCGATGCTCCAAGAGGGCAGGTTCATCGACAACAACGAACCCGTCGTGCTACTCGGCAACTCCGGCACCGGCAAGAGCCACCTCCTGATCGGCGCATGCCTCGCCGCCGCCGAGAACGGCCGCCGGGTCCGCTACATCACCTGCGCACAGCTGGCCAACGAACTCGCCGAAGCCAACGACGACCACAAGCTCTCACGAGTCGTTGCCCGCTACGGCCGCTACGACCTCCTCGCGATCGACGAGCTCGGCTACGTCCGCCTCGACCAACACTCCGCCGAACTGCTCTTCCAGATCCTCACCGAACGAGAAGAACGAGCCGCGGTCGCGGTCGCCTCGAACGCACCGTTCAGCGAATGGTCCAAAACCTTCACCGACCCACGCCTCGCCGCCGCCGTCGTCGACCGCATCACCTACCGCGCCCACATCATCCAAACCGGCACCACCAGCTACCGGCTCAACAACCGCTAACCTCACCCGCCAGATGGGGCCAACTCAGACCGTCGCCCCGGGGCCAAATCAAGCCGTCGAACTCACAGTTGGGGGTCGCAAGCATTCGAGCAGCATCAATCGCGAGTTCGGCGCGAGCATCAGCTGGCCTCGTTCAGATC
>DAORTY010000388.1:0-1993 GCA_035432905.1 Ilumatobacteraceae bacterium
GCGTCAGTGTTGCCGCCGCACGTGGCACCACCGACCGGAGAACAACCATGTCAGCAAAAGGATCGTCCACTTCCGACCCGCGTGACGACAGCTCACAGGATCAAGCCGCGCGCCTTCGCGAGCTGCTGGAACAGGCTGAAGTGCACGCCGCAGAATCAGAAGCCGAGTTTCAGGGCCTGCTCGCCGACGACGACGTGATCCAGGAAGATCGCGACGCTGCGGCGCTTCTTCTCGAACACGCCCGTCGCCAACTCGAGACGGCACGCTCGGCGGTCGAGCAGCTCGACGCCGGCACCTACGGCCGCTGCGTGAAGTGCGGCAACGACATCGGCAAAGAACGCCTCGCGGCGCTCGTCGATGTCACGACCTGCGTGTCCTGCGCAGGGTGAGCGCCCTTCTCAACACTGCGATCGAAGACATCTACGACGACGTAGTACGCCGCAATCTGGGCGAGACTGAGTTTCACCAAGCCGTCCGTGAAGTACTCGAATGCCTCGGCCCGGTGGTGGCCAAGCATCCCGAATTCGCCGAACACAAGATCATCCAACGCATCTGCGAGCCCGAGCGCCAGATCCTGTTCCGCGTGCCGTGGCAGGACGACTCCGGCGAGGTCCACATCAACCGTGGCATGCGCGTGCAGTTCAACAGCGCACTCGGCCCCTACAAGGGTGGGCTGCGCTTCCACCCGTCCGTGAACCTGGGCATCATCAAGTTCCTCGGTTTCGAGCAGATCTTCAAGAACGCACTCACCGGTATGCCCATTGGCGGCGGCAAGGGCGGCAGCGACTTCGACCCGAAGGGTCGCAGCGACAGCGAGGTCATGCGTTTCTGCCAGAGCTTCATGACCGAGCTGTACCGCAGCCTGGGCGAGTACACCGACGTGCCCGCCGGCGACATCGGTGTCGGTGGCCGCGAGGTCGGCTACCTCTTCGGCCAGTACAAGCGCATCACCAACCGGTACGAGAGCGGTGTCATCACCGGCAAGGGCATCGACTGGGGTGGCGCGCTGGTGCGCACCGAGGCGACTGGCTACGGGGCCACGTACTTCCTGCAAGAGATGCTGTTGGCCCGTGGAAATGGTCTCGAGGGTCGCACGGTCAGCGTGTCGGGTTCGGGCAACGTGGCCATCTACGCCGTCGAGAAGCTGCAAGAACTCGGCGCCAATGTGATTGCCTGCTCCGACTCTTCAGGGTTCGTACACGACCCCGCCGGGCTCGACCTCGAACTCCTCAAGCAGGTCAAGGAGGTCGAGCGCGGCCGCCTCGATGCCTACGCCGAGCGACGCAGCAGTGCATGCTTCGCGCCCGACGGCAACCTGTGGGAGGTGCCATGCGAACTGGCGCTGCCCTGCGCGACGCAGAACGAGTTGTCCGGCGATGATGCCATCACGCTGCTGAAGAACGGCTGCATCGCGGTCGCTGAGGGCGCAAACATGCCCTGCACACGCGACGCGGTCCACACGTTCACCGACGCGAAGATCGCCTTCGGCCCCGGAAAAGCTGCCAACGCCGGCGGGGTCGCCACCTCGGCGCTGGAGATGCAGCAGAACGCCTCGCGCGATTCGTGGAGCTTCAAACACACCGAAGACCGTCTCGCCGAGATCATGCGCAACATCCACCACGTCTGCCACGAGACCGCCGCCGAGTACGGCAGCCCGGGCGATCTCGTCAAGGGTGCCAACATTGCCGGCTTCCACCGCGTTGCTCGCTCGATGGTGGCCCTCGGGCTGGTCTGACGGGTCCACAGCGGCGTGGTTCGCACAGCACCGGAATCACCGACGGGTCTACCCACCGGTAACAATGTGGGCATGAGCGACCCGCGCCCTCCCAGCTCGAGCAGCGACACTCCCCATCGAGATCCGGCGTGGCTGATGCGCACGTACTCGGGTCACTCCTCCGCCGCTGCCTCCAACGAGCTGTATCGCACCAACCTGGCCAAGGGTCAGACCGGGCTCTCCATCGCCTTCGACCTGCCCACCCAGACCGGCTACGAC
>DAORTY010000389.1:0-1975 GCA_035432905.1 Ilumatobacteraceae bacterium
ACGCGTTGGGATGGCGCCGGGCCAGCGCAGCGGCGGAACGGCCGTAGCCGAACTGTTGACGAAAGAGCGCCATGCTCGTCGAGCGTGGCTCGTGGTGCACGACCGACGTCGGCTCGTAGCGGCAACGGTGGCCGGCGGCTGCACAACGCCACACCAGGTCGACATCTTCGCCCAGGCGCATCGACTCATCGAAGCCGCCGAGCTCGCGCACCACGTGCGTTCGCCAGACCATTGCCGCGGCGGGTACGTAGCTGACTCGGGTGCCTGCCGCGATCCGCGCCGGTTCGGGACCGAGATCCAGTGGGCTGTGTCGCTGCTCGTAGCCGGCCACCCAACCATCGCCGGGCGCCCCAGCCACGCGCGGGGCAACGAGCGCCACTCGCTCGTCGGCGAAGTGGGGGAGCAGCGACCTCAGCCAGTCGTCGGTCAGCTCCACATCCGTGTCGACGAACGCAACCAGTGGAGTGGTCACCGCAGGGAGCCCGGTGTTGCGCGCAGCGGCCGGCCCCCTGTTCGTGTCATGCCGCAGCAGTGTCTGTCGCAGTCCGGGCATGACATGGTGAGCGGCGTCGAGCGTGAGTGGGGTGGGTGAGGCGTCGTCGACGACGATCACATGCACGCCGACGGGAAGGGTGCGCGGTAGCCGACCGTACGCGGGGATCACGACGGTGACCTGCGCCGTGGTGAATGGGCTGCGCTCGTGCACGGGGTGCATGGCGCCGGCGTCGACGAAGCGGTCGAGCATCTGATGCACCGGAGCGGTGTCGGGTTCCTCGCCGATCTCGGCCATGGAGACGACCTGTGCGCCCCCGGTGGACAGCCGGAACAGCCGCAACGGCGAGCCGGCGATCAGGACCCGTCCGTCGCCCGGTCGACGCCACGACGAGTCGAGGCGGTAGCGAATCCCCGACACCTACACCCACCATTCGTCGACGGCGGCGACGAGGTCGATGTTGAGGCGGGTCATCAGGTTGCGGCCGTGTGACGCGGACGCATGGCGCGGGTCGCCCAGCACACCGTTTTCGCTGACGGAGCGCACGCCACCTTCCAACATTTCGTCCAGCAGGTCTGCCAGGGGCTCGGTGTTGCCTACCTCGGCGCGGTGCATACGGACCAGGTCGGGTGCCAGAGCGAGCATGATCGAAGTCTCCGTGTCGCCGGCGTGGGCGTCGCCGCCGGCGATCTTGGGCCACCACGCGAACACTTTGCGCTGCTCGGCCAGCAGCGTGCGCACGGCCCGTTCGACGGGTAGCCGGTTGCCGCCGTGTCCGTTCACCAGCACGACGCCGGCGCTCCAATCGGCGCTACGCACCAACTCCACGATCACCTGCTCCATGACGTCGGCGCCGATGGACAGCGTGCCGGGGAACGAGGCGTGCTCGCCGCTGGAGGTGATCGTGAGCGACGGCGCAACCAGCAGATCTCCCTCGTCGAACTTGTCGGCGAGGCTCTCTGCCAACGCAACAGCAATGCGCGTGTCGGTGTCCAGTGGCAGGTGCGGGCCGTGTTGCTCGCAGGCGCCGACCGGTACGACCAGTAGCGGTCGCCGAGTGGGGCCCCAGTGGTCGCTCCAGGTGGTGCGCCCCAGGTACTTGGTCATTGCGGACCGTTGCTCACTCGAGGTAACCCCACGTGCGAAGGGCTGTGACGATGCGTTCGGCAGCCGCAACCGGCTCCAGCGTCACCGACTCTCCGTGCGCGGGTGCTGCGCCGCTGGCGTCGGTGAGCTCGCGCAGACGGTCGAGCGGGCTGTCACCGCGTGGCGCCGCAAGCGCCCGGGCTCGAGGGCGATACGGGTGGATGACGGCGTCGTCCGCGTGTGCTGCTGACGCAGGCTGGCGCACCTCGATCTGCAACTGGGCCGCCGCCCTCAGTGCGCCAAGCCCGGCGCGACGCAGCTCGGCGGTTGCCCCCTCGACACTGATGACGGCCGGCGCGGCCACCGACAGCACCTCGCGGCGCCCGCCGTCGAGGC
>DAORTY010000390.1:0-1959 GCA_035432905.1 Ilumatobacteraceae bacterium
GGGCCAGCTTTGCCAGCGCCCGGTACTCCGGGTCGGCCTGCCGTGGCATCCACGGGTCCTCGTTCTGGCCCCGGTACCACTTATCGATCTTCTCGACGTCCTGACGCTGCTTGTCGAGCCGCGGGATCATCTCATCGTTGACGAGCGCCGTCACGTTCTCGGGGGTCAGCAAGGGGCTTCTACCCCGGTCATGTATCGCACGGGGCAAGCGGCAAACATCGCCACCTCGGCATCTGAATATTCGAGGTCGTCCCGCAGCTGCCGCACGTCGGCGATCTCAGCGACGTACTCACGCTGGACGGCGCACAGGTCGAGCATTTCGGTGGTCGTCAGCATCGAATCACCAGGCCCTCCCTGCTTGCTTGCCCGTCTTACGGGTCGCTGTCGTGTTCAGAAACTGGCGGCGCAACATGCGAGCCCCGATGAGACAAACCGCTAGGTCGATCTTGCGGCTGGACTCACGGTGGCCCTTCCACACGGACACGCCGTAACGGTTCGGTGAGCGTCTGGCGTGCTTCAGATGTGCGACCAGCGCCGGGTGATTGTCGTGGGTGACCGTCCGGCCCTCCGGGTCACCCGCGGCCATCACCTCAGCGGAGCTGCGAAGGTCGGCCTCGGCCTGCTCGGCGGCGGCCGTGAACGCCTCCACGCGTTTCGGTGAAGCCATATCCCAGAGCGTCGAGTGCTTATTCGGGCCGCCGGCGACCGCCCACAGCACCAGGCTGCGGCCGTAGTCCTGATGCCACCCGTCGATGATCGCCTGCCAGTAGCTCGTCGAGTCGTCGTCCTTGGCGTGCGACGGGTCAGCCCACAAGGCCTTCACGACCCACGTATCGAGCACATGACGCACCCGCTCATCCACCTCGGTCCGGGGGACGATCCAGCCGATACCACGCGGCCCCTGCGGCTTCGCCCAAATCCCGAGCGTCACCACATGACCATCGGACAGCCGGCAGCCAACCAGTGCCGTCGAGTCATCCGACTTCGACCCATCGAAGAACAACACCCAGCCGTCGGCCGGATCGTGCTCCACGTCGGGTGCGGCACACAGGTCGATATGTTTCGGATCCGCCCATGCGTCCTCGGCGGCCACGATCTGGTTGAACCAATACCGGCGTGACACCTGCGGCGACCGTTTCGGGTCGAGAATCGTGGCCGTGATCCGGTCTATGTCGAGCCAATGCGAATCGCCCCGCACACCCTCGATCACCTGGGGTATCCCCTCCGGTGTCATCGGCGCATCCGGCGGCGCTTCGAGCGAGTCGTACAGGATGCCGGTGGCGGCCGACTTGCCCGCCTCGATCGCCTCGAACGCCTCACGCTCCCGCAGGAGCATCGAATCCTCGGACGGCTCCGGGGCGTTCCCGAACGTGACCGCCCTGCCCTGACCGTCAGCCGACTTGACCACGTTCCGGTCGATCACGTCGGCCATCTCGTGGCCGTCGTTGCGCTCAAGCCAGTGCTGGCCCTCGTTGCGGATCACGAACGTCGAGCGTGCGCCCTCAAGACTGACCGGTGAACGGGTCACACCCTCGATCACACCAGCGCCGTGATTGGAGTAGATGACGATCTTGCCGAGGTCGAGCGCGTGTTCGGCCTTGAGCTGCTTGGTGACCATGCCGGGGAACAGCCGCATCGTCGTTTTGGTCTGGTATTCGGATGTTGCGGCGATCTGCACCCACGGGTCGGCGTGAACCACACCCGCGGGATGCTCGTTGCCCCACGGGTCCAACACCGTGCGCCCAGTCATGTCCGGCCGGGATGGTCCGCAGAGTTCGGTCAGCGACCAGCTGGCCGCCAACGGGTCTTTGCCCCAGCCCTTGAGGCGCTGGACGGTGCCGTCCCGGAACACGAAACGGAGGTCGGGGGTGAGAGCGAACCACCAGAGCGTCAGCCGGAGCTGTTCGGGGGTGTACCGCCAGGGCTTGCCGCCCATCTGGATCCGGTCGGCCTGCCAAG
>DAORTY010000391.1:0-1951 GCA_035432905.1 Ilumatobacteraceae bacterium
GCATGATCGACTTTCGTATCGACGCGACGAGCGGCGTGTCTCCGTATCGCCAGCTGGTGCACCAGGTTCGTCAGGCGTTGTTGCTCGGGGTGCTGCGTGAGGGTGATCAGCTGCCCACGGTGAAGGAGGTGGTCGCATCGGTTGCGATCAATCCGAACACGGTGTTGAAGGCGTATCGCGAGTTGGAGTTCGAGGGCCTCGCCGAGGGGAGGCCTGGGGTGGGCACGTTCGTCACCCGCTCTCTGGCCGACTCCTCGTTGGCCGCCCACGCAGGGTTGCGGAAGGAGTTGAGCGGATGGTTGACCAAAGCGCGCCGGGCCGGTCTCGATGACGACAGCATCGCTGCGCTGTTCGAGAGCACGTTCCGCTCTGGGCTGAACGAGAGTGTGGCGTGAGCGCAGCAATCGAGGCGTCCGCCTTGGGGAAGCGCTACGGCCGAGCATGGGCGTTGTGTGATTGCACGCTGACCGTGCCCTGCGGGCGTGTGGTTGGACTCGTCGGTGCGAACGGTGCCGGCAAGTCGACGTTGCTGAATCTCGCCGTCGGACTGCTGCGGCCGACGGAAGGGCACCTCGCTGTGCTCGGCGAGCGACCGGGAAATGACGCCCGCCAATTGGGCAGGGTCGGGTTCCTCGCGCAGGATGTCCCCCTGTACAGCGGATTGACGGTCGGTGACCACCTACGGCTCGGGGCGGCGCTGAACCCCGGGTGGGATGAGACGGTTGCTCGGGCGCGTATCGACCGGGTCGGTCTCGACCTGGCGCAGCGGGCGGGCGGACTGTCCGGTGGACAGCGGGCCCAGCTCGCGCTGGCCGTTGCGATCGGCAAGCGGCCGGAGTTGTTGATCCTCGACGAGCCCGTTGCCAGTCTCGATCCGCTCGCCCGTCGCGAGTTCCTGGCTGACCTCATGGAGTTGGCCGCCGACGGGTTGTCGATCGTGTTGTCGTCGCATCTGCTGGAAGATGTCGAACGGATCTGCGACCACTTGATCGTCCTCGCCGCTGGACAGGTCCGCCTGGCCGGCGACGTCGACGAGCTGCTCGACTCGCACAAGGTGCTGACCGGTGCCCGACGAGACCCCGATCGGCTGCCGGCCGATCAGACCGTGATCCAGCAGAGCCACACCGAACGCCAGTCCACCTTCCTCGTAGAAACGACGCGACCGGTGCTCGACCCGTCGTGGACGGTGAGCGACGTCGGTCTCGAAGAGCTCGTGCTCGCCTACATGGCGACCCCGTCGGTGGCCACCCGCCCCGCGACGCCGGCGTTGCGGAGCGTGAGCTGATGCTGTGGCTGTCGTGGCGCCAGTTCCGGGCGCAAGCCGCACTCGCCTTCGGTGCGACCATCGTCGTGATCGTGGCGCTCGTCGTCACCCACGAGCACGTCGTGGACACCTACAGCAGCACGGGTGACGGGAACCTGACCGGGTTCTCTGTGTGGCTCCGTCTGCTCGGCACTGCGCTCGTCGGTGTTCCGGCGATCATCGGCGCGTTCTGGGGTGCGCCACTGCTGACCCGAGAGTTCGAGGACCGCACCTTTCGGATGGCGTGGACCCAGAGCGTCACCCGCACTCGCTGGCTCGCGACGAAGCTCGCGGTGATCGGCACCGCCACGGTCGCCGGCGTCGCGGCCTTCGCACTCGTGTTCACATGGTGGTCGGGTCCGATCGACTCGACGGGAGGTCGCATCGGCACGGCGAACTTCGCCCAACGCGGCATCGTCCCTATCGGCTACGCACTCTTCGGGCTCAGCCTCGGCGCGTTGGCCGGGACGATCCTGCGACGAACGATCCCTGCAATGGCTGCCTCGCTCACTGGGTTCTTCATCGTGCGGATCGTCGTCCAGAAGTTGGTCCGCACGCACCTCATCGGGACCGAGTCCGTGAGTACCCCATCGTTCGCGTCGAACGGGCTCCACGGTTGGGTTGTGTCGACGCGTACCGTCGACGCCG
>DAORTY010000392.1:0-1939 GCA_035432905.1 Ilumatobacteraceae bacterium
TGGCTATCGGGGCGACAAGCAGGTGCCGCACGACCTGCGTGCTGCTGCTGTCCGGTTGCGCCAGCTCACCGACGGCACAGCCGAGCTGGAACACCGGGTGTCGGACGTGTGGGGCGAGTCCCAGTTCGACTGGACGGTCGGCCGGTCGTCGGAAGGCTGGTTCTACTACTGCGGCACGATGACCACTCCGCACCACCCGCAGGGGACATGGAAGCACGGTGGGCATGAGCCGACCCTGACCAGGGTCTTGCTCAAGATGATCGCTCTGCAACACGAACCCAGTAACAGGCTGACCCGGCTGGGGGTGTGTGATGGCTGACCGCCCGGACCACATCAAGCGCGGCGCGACGATCTCACTCGACGGCGTGTACCGCTACCGGCTCACCCGCCGCTGGGGTGACGACGAAGGCGCTGCGGTGACGTGGGTGATGCTGAACCCGAGCACCGCCGACGGCACCACCGACGACCCCACTATCCGACGCTGCATCGGATTCTCTCGCTCCTGGGGGTTCGACGCCCTGCACGTCGTCAACCTGTTCGCGTTCCGTGCCACCGACCCGAAGGCGCTGCACGACGCCGACGACGCTGTCGGGCCGCTGAACCATCGGCACGTCCGGTTGGCGATCGACATGTCGGCAGCAGTCGTGTGTGCGTGGGGCGCCAACGCACGCAAGGTGCCTCAGTACCGGTTCGCACCGAACGTGCGGGACATCGCTGGCCGAATCCCGATCTACTGCCTCGGCACCACGAAGGACGGCTCACCACGGCACCCGCTGTACGTGAAGGCAGACACACAACTCGCCCGTTTCTGGCCCGAGGAGAATCCTGATGGCTGACCGCCCCGACCACGACCTCACCGACCGACCCACCGAGGTGCTGGCCGAACTGCTGCACCACCGGGCCACGCAGAACGCCATCGTCCGCAGCTACGGCATCATGCCGTCCAGTCGCCCCGAGGATGACGACCTCGACCGTGCTGCTGCTGCCCGGTTGCGCCAACTCACCGACGAGACGCCATTCGTCACGAAGTACGTCAGGGTGCCCGACGAGCGTGACGAGCTGCGCCGCCAGCTCGACACCCTCCGCAACGCCATCGGCGACCCCGCATGGCTGACCGTTGCGATGGAAGAAGGGCGGGTCGACTGGTCCGCAATCCACCGCCTCGTTGAAGCCTTCGACGCTCTGGCGGCTGTCGGTGACCCCGAGGAGGGCCGAGATGAGCAGTGACCGCACACCCGCCGACGTGATCGCCGCGGCGTTCTCCGTTGGTCGCGGCGTAACCAACTCCCCTGAGGCGCTCGCTGCTCGCGTCCTCGATGCCCTCGCTGCTGCTGGGTTTCGGGTGGTCCCCGAACCCGACGACACCACCCGAGCCGAGATCGTGCGCTGGTTCCAGGCGCTCAAGACCGCCGAGGGGCCGACCAACGACCAGGACGACCGGATGGCTGACCTGTTGGCTGCTGCCTATCTGTCGGGTGACCGCGAGGAACGACCGACGTGCTGTTGGAGCTTGCGAACGCTCGCGAGGACCGAGGGCAGAGCGATGGCTGAGATGTTGACGACCCGCCCCTTGCGCCCGTGGAGCTTCATCGCTGAGGGCAGCCTCGACTACGGGGCGAACGAGGACCACGATTACGGCGTCCTGATCGGTGCGGATCACTGGTGGTGCGCTGGGTGTCTGTCTCATCCGGCCCGCTACTTCACCGAGGACGCACACCCCGGCTGGCCGAACCTGACCGGCGCACCGAACGGGCTGATGCTCGTCATCGAACCGCTCGACGTGTCGATGGCGGTGTCCCGTCGCCCACTGTGCCCACGGCGTTCCGCCGAGGACCGAGGGCAGACCGATGGCTGGAAGCGCGAGGCCATGGCGGTGATCGGCGTATGGGAGAAGGTGTGGGTGGCGCTCGGCGAACCGGGCGCGCTCGGCGCGCTGAAG
>DAORTY010000393.1:0-1932 GCA_035432905.1 Ilumatobacteraceae bacterium
GGGAACTGCACGACGGCAGTCGCATCGAGACCGTGCTGATGGTCTACCCCGACCGTGTGACCGTGTGCGTCAGCAGCCAAGCCGGCTGCGCAATGGGCTGCGGGTTCTGTGCGACGGGCCAGGCCGGTTTCACCCGCCAGCTCACCGTCGGCGAGATCGTCGAGCAGGTGGTGCGCGCTGCCCGCGACGCGCGGTCGATGGACCGACGGCTGGCCAACGTGGTGTTCATGGGCATGGGCGAGCCGATGGCCAACGAGGGAGCCGTGTGGAGCTCGGTCGAGCGGCTGCATGGCGCCATCGGGCTCTCTGCCCGGCACATCACCATCAGTACCGTCGGCATCATCCCCGGCATCCGCAAGCTCACCGAACGGCCGCTGCCGGTCAACCTCGCCGTGTCGCTGCACGCGGCCAACGACACGTTGCGCGACGAGTTGGTTCCGATCAACAAGCGCTACCCGCTCGACGACCTGATGCGCGCGTGCGCCGACTATCTCGAGGCCAAGGGCCGCCGGCTCAGCTTCGAGTGGGCGATGATCGACGGCGTCAACGACCGCGACTCGGATGCTGCCGAACTCGCCAAGCTGTGTCGCCGTTTCCGCCTGCCCGCCCACGTCAACCTCATCCCGCTGAACCCGACGCCGGGCTACCCCACCATCGGATCGTCGAAAACCCGCGTGGCCACGTTCCACACGCTGCTCACCGACCTCGGTGTCAATGCAACTGTGCGGCGAAACCGCGGCACCGACATCGACGCCGCCTGCGGCCAACTTGCTGCTGGGCAACCCGTCACGATGCGTCGCAAGTCCGCGACCGACTAGTTCCAACCTTCGTCACTGCTGTTGCGAGTCGACAACTGACCAACTCGCGGCACTGCACGTCTGCGTTGCGACGCAGCTCAACCAGTACCAACAATCTGTTGACATCTGGGTCGAACGTGTGTACTCTTTATCACATGAGTGCGGTTGACGTTCACGCCGAGCAGATCCTGCTCACACCCGCTGAGGCGCTCGCTGCTGTCACCGCCTGGGAACTACAGGGAACCCTCCTTGCACTCGCGCTACGACGCATAGAAACCTCCGGCGCCTTCGGCGTCGACGGCTCCGTCTCGATGAAAGCCTGGCTTCGCGACCACGCTCGCATGACCGACCAGACCGCCGGCGACCTACTCGCCACCGGCCGCTTCCTCGACAACAACACCGCCTTCGCCGAGGCCGCGGTCACCGGGCAACTGTCCGGCGGGCAAGTCACGTTGGCCAGACGACTCGGCAAACCCAAGTACGCATCGCTCCTCGCACAACAGCAACACGACCTTGTCGAAACACTCGCCGCGCTCGACATCAACGACACCCTCACCTCGGTCGCCCACTGGAAAACCAGAGCCGACGCCGTGCTCGACGAAGGTCAGCCACCCATCGAACAACCCTGCGAACTCACACTCGCCCGCACACTCGACAACCGACTCCACGGCCACCTGTCGCTGCACGACGCGGCCGCCACCGAACTCGAAAAGGCCATCCAGAACGCCCAAGCCTGGGAAGGCAAAGACGACACCCGCACCGTCGCCGAACGCCAGGGCGACGCGCTGTACGACATCGCCGCGTTCTTCAACGGCAATCACGACGGCGACGGCACACCACGGCACCTACCCCACGTCACCATCTCGGCCGACATCACCACCATCGTCACCAACACACCACAAGCAACCAACGACGACACCGGACGACCCATGTCACCCGCCTGCACCGCCACCTACCTGTGCGACTGCAAAATCCACGTCATCTTGCGCGACGCCAACGGCACACCACAAACCTTCGGTGACACCACCTACAGCGTGCCACGCAGCCTGTTCCGCCAGGTCGCAGCCCGCGACGGCGGCTGCCGCTTCCCCGGCTGCAACCGACCCGTCCGCTGGACCGACGCCCACCACATCAA
>DAORTY010000394.1:0-1918 GCA_035432905.1 Ilumatobacteraceae bacterium
GTCGAGCTCATCCACACCTCAGGCGCAATCTCCGACGGGCGCACCTCGTGCGTCAACTGCGGCGGGTCCACCCACCGGTTCATGTACCCACGAAGGAAGCCAGGCAGGCCCGGCTCGTACCCTTCATCGTCCACCTCGTCAGGGTTGGCGAGCGCCTTGTCGAGTCGCGTCGCCAGCTTCGCAGCCTTGATCGAGTGCCCCAGCGCCGGCAAGTACTGCGCCCACTGCTCGGGATCGTGGTAGTCGGCATCATCCGGCAGCGACCATTCCAGGTAGCACGAACGCGACGGCCGGCCCTCAGTCACCGTGCGCCGACCGGCAAGCACCTTACGCCAGAAGAACACGCTACGAGCGTTGCCAGCCGTCGAAATGATGTACGTCTGCGCACTCGTGCGGGTGATCGTGGCAGCATCGACCGCCTGCTCTACCAAGTCGTTCTGATGGGCGAACGCCTCATCGATCACCGGCATATCGAGCACGTCACCATGCGACCCGGTTTCGGTCGGCGCCGCCACCTGCAAGAACGACCCGGTACCAAACAGGATGTGCTCACTGCCGTTGTTGAGCGACGGCTTCCAGTCCGTGTCGCGCTCCGGACGGGCCCGCGAGTGCGGCACCTCACGCAGCCCGGTCGCCCGACGCACCAGCGGGATGATCTCGCGCTCCAGCTTCAACCGGCCAGCGTTGCGCGTCTGCGCCAGATACGTGACCGTCTGCGGTGTGCCCAGCCGGCGACACATGTGCAGGCAACGCCACACCATCAGCGCGATCAGTAGCGTGGTCTTGCCGCTCTGGCGCGGGACACTGATCACGACCTCTTCGTAGAACAGCTCCCCCGTGTCGGGATCGACCTCGAGCGCAACATCAACCGCGTGCTGCTGCCACGGCATCAACGGCTTTCGCAGGCGCCTTGCGACCTCGCCCACCTCGTGGCCGAGCGTCACCCGCGACAGATCGCGCGGCGTCCCGAACCTTGGCAAGATCAGCAACGGCACTGGGGGTGATCCATCCGGCATCGGCTTCGCCATCGTCTGCAACGGCACGCCCCTTTGCGATCAGGTCATCGAGCAGACCACGCAACGCCGAGACAGCGGCGGCAGCCGTGCGCGTCTTGCCCTTGTCGTCAGGCACCGAGGCGTCATCGATCTCGGTGGCCAACGCTGCGCCGGCCGCGACCAGCACCTGCACCTCCGGCGACCGTTGCGGTAGCCCGGCCTCGAACGCTGCGAACGCCATGCGAACCGACACCGCGCCCCCAATCATGCAGGTTTCATGCAGAGCCGTCACCACACCTAGTGAGCGTCACTCGGCGTGGTGGTTGGCGGGTCGAATCCATGGCCTCTGACCTGCGGGTTAGCGCAGAGAGAGAGACCTCAGGTTGCTCGGCGTCAGCCGGCTCCACCACTGTCCGTGGGGATTGGACCGGCCCTCGGCATGTTCATGCATGGTCATGCAAACCAGCGGCGACTTGTCGGGTTGGCGCGGAGTGTCTCGTTGCGTCCGGCGCCGGCTGCGTAGTTGCAGGTGGACGCCTCGGGGGCAAGCCATGGGCCGGGTGGTGGGCGGCGGGTGACCTGTAGCCAGGGTGGCGGGTCGATCCATCCGTCGATGGTGTGGCCGCCTGTCCATGTTGGGCGTTTGCCGTCGTGGTGTGGTGGGTGTTGGTCGAGGGTGAGCCCGTCGCGCCAGCAGACTGCGGCGGGGTTGGCGCTGGCGAGTGCGCAGACCTTGCGGGCGGTGTGGAGGTGGGTGCCGGCGTGGTGTCGTGGCCTTCGTGCGGTCACGTTCTCAGTCCTTGCGGGGAGTCACGGCTGGCACATTGGCGTGACCATAGCAGCATTGTTGGCGCGTGTGGTGGATAGGTGCTGCGTGTTGTGTCATTCGGGCCGTGCGACATCTGCCCACCACGGTTCGGGGT
>DAORTY010000395.1:0-1916 GCA_035432905.1 Ilumatobacteraceae bacterium
TGGGCGCGATCGGGATCAGGCCGAGCACGGTCGAGAGCGCCGTGAGGAACATCGGTCGCAGGCGCGAGGTCGCCGAGGCGAGCACGGCCTCGAGCACACTCTTGCCCTCCCCTCGGTCGGTCTCGATCTGCACGATCAGGATAACCGCGTTCTTCGCGATCATGCCTATCAGCGCCAGGATGCCGAGGATCGCCACGAAACCCAGCGGCTGGTTGAACAGCAGCAGGGACATCACCACCCCGATCAACCCCAAGGGCAGCACGCAGACCACCATCGCCAGGCGACGGAAGCTGACCAGCATCACCATCATGATGGTCAGCATCAGCGCCAGCATCATTGGCACCACCGCGAACACCGAGGCGCTCGACACCGCGCTCTCTTCGTAGAGGCCACCGGTCTCGATCGAGTAATGCAGTGGCAGTGTGGCGGCAAACGCCGCGACTTCAGCCTCCAGCGCACCGACTACCGTCGCGGGTAACACACCGGGTACGACGTCGGCTCGCACAGTCAGCGTGGGCACGCGATCGCGCCGCCACACCAGCGGGAACTCCTGCTCCTCGGTGAACGTGGCGAACTGGCTGAGCGGCACCATCAGCCCGCCCGGTGTGGGCACCTGCAGCGAACCGAGGGTCTCGAAGGACGCGCGCTGTTCGTCGACCGCCCGAGCAACCACGTTGACCAGGTAGATGTCGTCGCGCAGCTGTGTCACGGTGGTGCCGGTGATGGCAACATTGAGCGCCGCGGCCAGTGCGCGCGAGCTTATGCCCAGCTGCCGCGCCTCCTCCTGGTTGACCTTGATGTGAATCTGCCGCGCCGGCTCCATCCAGTCATAGTTGATGTGACGGGCGCGCGCATCGCTACCCACCACATCGGCCAGCTCGAGCGCGATTTCGCGCACCTTGTCCTTGTCCGGACCCGATACGCGGTATTGCAGGGGCCAACCCACCGGCGGACCCAGTTCCAGCGGCGACACGCGGGCCACCACCTCGGGGAATTCCTCGGACAGCACCTTCTCCAGTTTGAGTTGCAGGCGTTCGCGTGCCTCGATGTCCTTGGCGACGACCACGAACTGGGCAAAGAAGGGATTGGCCAGCTGCACGTTGAGCGTGAGGATGAAGCGGATAGCGCCGCGCCCGATATAGGTGCTGTAGTGGTCGACGTCCGGGTCGGCGCTCAGCAGCGCTTCCAGGCGCTTGGCCTGCGCCTCGGTGGCGTGAATGGATGCGTTCTGGCGCAGCGTCATGTCGACGGTCAGTTCGGGGCGGTCCGATGCCGGAAAAAACTGCCGCTCCACGAAACCCGAGAGCATGAGCGCCACCACGAACGCGCCCAGGGTCAGGCCGATGGTGAGCCATTTCGCGCGGATCGCGCCCTGCAGGAAGGTGCTATAGGCATTCAGCAGCTTGCCCGGCTTGGCATCGGCACCGCCCTTGGGCGCGCGCAGGATCGCCTTGCCGATCAACGGCGCGAAAATCACCGCCACCAGCCAGGAGACGATCAGCGATATGCCCACCACAGAGAATATGGAGAAGGTGTATTCGCCCGCGGAGCTCTGCGCAAAGCCGATCGGCACGAAGCTCGCGATCGTCACCAGCGTGCCGATCAGCATCGGTGCGGCGAGGGTGCGGTAGGCAAAGGTCGCCGCCTGGTCCTTCGTGTCGCCGGCGCCGAGGCGTCGCAGCATCGCATCGACCGTCGTCATGGCGTCGTCGACCAGCAGGCACAGCGCGATGATCAGTGCGCCGAGCGAGATGCGGTGCAGGTCGATGTTCATCACGTCCATGACCGCGAACACGATTGCCAGCGTCAGCGGAATCGCGAGCGCGACCACGGCTCCGGGCCTCACCCCGAGGCTGACGAAACTGCAGGCGAGGATGATCACGATCGCCTGCCACAGCGAGGTCAGGAACTCGTTG
>DAORTY010000396.1:0-1914 GCA_035432905.1 Ilumatobacteraceae bacterium
GCGAGATGCTCTCCGCGCTGCGCGCCGACGAGTTCGACGTGGTGCTGACGTGCACCGCTCCCTCCTCGCGTGGCATGCCGGCGAGCGAGCTGACGGTCGCCGCGCGTGCCATGGGTTGCGACCAGGTGTTGGAGCACGCAACCATCGAGCAGGCCATCGACCGTGCGTTGGCGTTGGCAGAGAGTGACGACGCCATTCTCATCACCGGCTCGCTCTACATCGTGGGTGGCGCGCGCCCCTACCTCCGTAAAGTCCTCTAACCCGTTTTACGTAGACACTGTCGGGCTCTGACCTGGGGTTTGTCATGCGGACTTTTGACACAAACGCAGCCGACGGCCTTCGACGACCGAACCCAGCACCACCTGAGGTGACAGCGTGACCTGCTCGTAGGTGAACTGGAGCACGAGTCGGCCGTCCAGCGTCATCCGATTGACGCGCTCGGCGTCGCGTGACAGTTGCGACTTGCTGCGATGCCAGCGATAGCCCAGCAGCTCTACCACCATGTCGACGTCGGGGTAGTAACAGTCGACGCGAATGAGACGGTCATCGACTCGTCCGACGATGCGCTGAGTTTCCGGCGGCGGAAGGCCGGCGCTCGCGGCCAGTTCGAGATACCGGCGTTCGAGCCAGGAGTGGCCGCCTCTGCTTGCCTCGCTGCCTTCGATGACGCCGAGCAGCTGAGGGATTCCGTACCGACCCTGAGAACGGATCTGGGCAATTCGGGTGAGAAGGGACTCCTCGGTCAACAACCGATCGCGCAGCGCGCCATCGAGAATGGCGGTGAGGCGTTTGGCTGGATGGAATGGGGCGATATCGATGATCGTGCGCGCCGGGTTCGTGACCGGAAGCCCGTCGATGAAGACTCGATCGCTGAGCGGACGATCGAGCGTCGTGTGCACGATCAGATCGTTGCGCCTCACGAACGATCCGCGTTCCAACAGGACGTCGTACGGCGACGACAGTTCCCCGAAGGTGTCGAACTTGTTCATGCATGACGCAGACGAGTGCGACAACCAGGCGACTGGCTTGAGGTCCAAAAGATGTGAGGCGGCTAGATCTGCTTGCGTAGGTGGACTGGTTGCACTTCGCAGAGTTCGTGTTCCGAACCGATCAAGGAGGCCGCTCGAGATCCAGCCTCGAAGCACGTGTGCCGGAACCCCGGCTCGGTGAGCTTGTTCGATGAGGAACGCTCCGTGCTGACCGCGTGCGATGGCCTGTAGGCCGTGCTCGTGGTTCATGTAGTCCCGTACTATCCGGCACCGCCGCCGATGCCAACCTTCATCTTTTGTGTCAAACCCGGCCGACAATCGCCGCAGGTCAGCCCCCGACAGTGTTTACGTAAAACCGGGGGGAGTGGGAGGGGGAGTGGGCGGTGGGGGAAGGGTCGGTAGCGTGTGCAGCCATGTCTGATCGCACTCTCGTTCTTCTCAAGCCCGATGCCGTTCGCCGCAAGCTCGCCGGCCAGATCATCTCTCGTATCGAGTCCAAGGACCTGACCATCGTTGCGATGGACCTTCGTCAGCTCGACGCCGACACGCTCGCCCGTCACTACGAAGACCACGTCGGCAAGGGCTTCTACGCCGATCTCGTCGAGTTCATGAGTAGCGGCCCGGTCGTTGCGTTGGTCGTGGAAGGCCCGGAGGACACGTGGGAAGTGATGCGTACCCTGATGGGCGCCACCAACTCCCGCAAGGCCGCCGGCGGCACGATCCGTGGCGATCTCAGCGCCTCGTTCACCGAGAACCTGGTGCACGGCAGCGATTCGCTGGCCTCCGCCGAGCGTGAAATCGGCATTTTCTTCCCGAATCTGTAACAAACTACGCAGGCGCTACACTGCGCTGACGTTCGGCGAAAATGAAGGAGGATGGTGATGGCGAGAAGCAACCCGCTCGCGCTCGGTCGTGATCTCGCCAT
>DAORTY010000397.1:0-1898 GCA_035432905.1 Ilumatobacteraceae bacterium
GCGATGGGGTGCTCTGAGGCGTGCTCTAGTGCGCCCACGATCCGCAGCGCGT
This sequence comes from Ilumatobacteraceae bacterium, assembly GCA_035432905.1. Taxonomy (GTDB): domain Bacteria; phylum Actinomycetota; class Acidimicrobiia; order Acidimicrobiales; family Ilumatobacteraceae; genus UBA668. The sequence goes on from DAORTY010000397.1 coordinate 53, forward strand.
CCTCCCTGGTCGTGCCGGGCTCGACGACGACGTCGACGAGAGTCATCTTGCCGGTGGTGACCGTGCCGGTCTTGTCGAGCACGACGGTGTCGACCTTGCGGGTCGATTCGAGCACCTCGGGGCCCTTGATCAGGATGCCGAGCTGGGCGCCGCGGCCTGTGCCCACCATCAGTGCGACGGGGGTGGCGAGTCCGAGGGCGCACGGGCAGGCGATGATCAGCACGGCGACGGCGGCGGTGAACGCCGCCGTGGTTCCGCCGCCGGCGCCGATCCAGAAGCCGAGCGTTGCGAGCGCCAGAACGATGACGATCGGCACGAACACTGCGGAGACACGGTCGGCGAGTCGTTGCACCTCGGCCTTACCGGTCTGGGCCTGGGTCACGAGGCGGGCCATCTGGGCGAGTTGGGTGTCGGCTCCGACGCGGGTCGCTCGGATCACCAGCCGCCCGCCGGCGTTCACCGTGGCGCCGGTGACGTGGTCACCGGGCACGACTTCGATCGGCACGCTCTCGCCGGTCAGCAGCGACGCATCGACTGCGGAGGAGCCTTCGTCGACGATGCCGTCGGTGGCGATCTTCTCGCCGGGCCGGGCGACGAACCGGTCGCCGACCTGGAGCTGGTCGATCCCGATGCGTTCCTCGCGGCCGTCGCGGAGCACCACGACGTCCTTGGCGCCGAGGTCGAGCAACGCCCGCAGCGCAGCACCGGTGCGGCGCTTGGACTTCGCTTCGAAGTAGCGCCCGGCGAGGATGAACGTGGTGACCGCTGCCGCGACCTCGAGGTAGATCTCATCTGCGCCGGAGCCGCGTTGGATGGTGAGCTCGAAGGGCATCGTCATGCCGACCACGCCGGCGTCGCCGATGAACAGGCTGTAGATCGACCATCCGAACGCGGCGAGTGTGCCGATCGAGATGAGCGTGTCCATCGTCGCTGTGCCGTGACGCAGGTTCAGCCACGCGGCCCGGTGGAACGGCAACGCACCCCACACGACGACTGGCGCAGCGAGCGTGAGGGATAGCCACTGCCAGTTGTCGAACTGCAGCGCCGGGATCATCGCCATCGCGACGACCGGGATGGTCAGCGCGAGCGAGACGAGCAAGCGGGTGCGCAGCGCAGCGGTCGGATCGATCGTTGCAGCACCCTCGTTGTCATCACCTTCGCCACCCGGCGCCTGGGGCAGCTGGGCGGTGTAACCAGCCGCCTCGACCTCCGCGACGAGCTCGGCAGGGTCGACGTCCACGTCGCCGTCGATCGTGACCGCCGCACGTTCGGTGGCGTAGTTCACGGTGGCGGTGACGCCGTCGACCTTGTTGAGCCGCTTCTCGATGCGGTTGGCGCACGACGCGCAGGTCATGCCGCTGATGGTCAGGTCGAGCGTGCGAACCGCGGAGTCGGGAGTGCCCTCGTCGGTGCGGTGGGTGGTAGCGGTCATCGTCCTGCTCCGTTGCTGTGGTGGCCGTCGCTGTCGTCGTGCGACGCGGACGTCGGGGTGGTCGTGCTGCTGTCGGGCGCTGCTGCTGCGGGTGCGTCCGTGCTGGCGGTTGCCGTGAACTCGGCGGTTCTGACCACGCCGTCGTGAAGGAAGTCCAGGTAGAGCCGGTAGGTCCCCGCCGAGGGGACGCTGGCGGCGAACTCGATGGTCGGCCCCGCCGTCGTCGTGCCGTCGCCGGGTTCACCCTCCGGGTGGACGTGCAGATAGGCGACATCGCCTGAGCGGAGCGCGACGAGGTGGCCGTAGGCGCCCAGGTACGGCTCCAGATTCGTGACGGGTCGACCATCCTTCGCGACCGACGGGGTCAGCGCCGACGACCATCCGGGCACCAGGTCACCTGTGAGGGTGACGGTG
>DAORTY010000398.1:0-1895 GCA_035432905.1 Ilumatobacteraceae bacterium
CGTGCGGCATCTCGGCGACCAGCGGAATGTGGGTGTTGATCCACACGCAGCCGAAGTCGAGGCGTTTCGCCATCCGCATGGCACGACCGAAGTCCTTCGTCCACACGCTGCTGGCCAGTGCGTAGTCGACACCGTTCGCCCAACGCACCGCTTCGTCCTCGTCGCTGAACTGCTGCACCGTGATGACCGGCCCGAAGATCTCGTTCTGGATCATCTCGTCGTCCTGGCGCAGATCGGCGATGACCGTGGGCTGGAAGAAGAACCCGTCGCCGCCGACCGTGCTTCCACCAGCAACGACATTGGCGTGCGAGGGTGCTCGATTGACGAGACCGCTGACATGCGCGAGCTGATTCGCGTTGTTGACCGGGCCGTACAGCACGTCCTCATCGTCGGGTTGCCCGGTACGGATGCCCTTGGCCTGTTCAGCCAGAGCCGCAACCAGATCGTTGTAGATGCCCGGCGAGGCGATCACACGGGTAGCCGCGGTGCAGTCCTGGCCGGCGTTGAAGTAGCCGGCGATGGCAATACCTTCGGCTGTCGCAGCGAGGTCGGCATCGTCGAACACGACCACCGGGGCTTTGCCGCCGAGCTCGAGATGCACCCGCTTGAGACTGTGCGACGCACCCTCGGCAACCTGCATGCCTGCACGCACCGAGCCGGTGATGCTGACCATTGCCGGCGTGTCGTGCAGCACCATCTGGCGGCCGGTGTCGCGGTCACCGCAGATCACGTTGAATACACCGGCGGGGAGGAACTCGGCGGCGATCTCGGCGAGCAGACCGGTGGTTGCAGGAGTCGTGTCGCTGGGCTTGAGCACGACGGTGTTGCCGGCTGCGAGCGCCGGCGCGAACTTCCAAACAGCCATCATCATCGGGTAGTTCCACGGGGCCACCTGTGCGCAGACGCCGATGGACTCGCGGCGAATGATGGAGGTCATGTTGCGCATGTACTCGCCGGCGCTCTTGCCTTCGAGGTGGCGGGCAGCGGTGGCGAAGAACCGAATCTGGTCGACCATCGGCGGAATCTCTTCGCTGCGCACCAGATGCGTCGGCTTGCCGCAGTTCTCGACCTCGAGCCCGATCAACTCCTCCGCGCGCGCTTCCACAGCATCTGCGATACGGAACAGCGCCAGCGATCGCTCGCTGGGTGTGGTCTCGCGCCAGCTCTCGTACGCGGCCGCAGCAGCACCCATCGCAGCGTCGACATCCGCCTGCGCCGACAGTGGCGCCGTTGCATACACCTGGCCGGTGACCGGGTTGACCACATTGGTGGTGCGGCCATCGGCCGCGTCGACATGCTCACCATTGACGAAGTTCTTGAACGCCTTCACGCGGATCGAATCCCCTTGTGTGGGAGCGCCTCGATGCGCTCGCACACGATGGTAGCCAGTTCGATGCGCACGGGAGGGCGGGCCTCATACGCCATGATGGGGTCATGACCAAGACCGCCAAGATTCGCACGTTGGGTGTTCCGAGGGAGATCAAGACGCAGGAGTACCGGGTGGCGATGACGCCTGACGGGGTGCGTGAGTTCGAGCGCCACGGCATCGAAGTCTTCGTGGAGACCGGTGCAGGCGAGGGTGCCAGCTTCCGCGACGACGACTACCGGGCAGCGGGCGCAACCATCGTCCCCACAGCCGCCGACGCGTGGGGCCAGGAGATGGTCGTCAAGGTGAAGGAGCCCAAGGCGGAGGAGTTCGGATACCTGCGCGCCGACCTCACGTTGTTCACCTACCTGCACCTCGCCGCGTACCCCGAGGTCGCCAAGGCGCTCGCCGCGTCCGGCACGACCGCCCTGGCATACGAAACCGTCCAACTGCCCGGTGGAGCATTGCCGCTGCTCGCACCGATGAGCGAGGTCGCCGGTCGGCTCGCCCCCCAGATGGGTGCCCACTA
>DAORTY010000399.1:0-1890 GCA_035432905.1 Ilumatobacteraceae bacterium
ATCTTCGAGCGCATGCTCGTCGAGGACGGCATCCGGCTGCACAAGTACTGGTTCTCCGTCAGCGATGCCGAGCAGCAGCGCCGGTTCGAGTGCCGGCTCACCGACCCCATGCGCCGGTGGAAGCTGTCGACCACCGACGTCGAGTCGATCACCCACTGGGAGGACTACTCGCGCGCCAAGGACGAGATGATGGTGCACACCGACATCGCGGCCGCGCCGTGGTGGGTCGTCGAGAGCGAGGACAAGCGTCGCTCGCGGCTCAACATGATCGCCCACCTGCTCTCCCAGGTGCCCTACGAGGCGGTGGAGGCGCCGGTGGTCGAGATGCCCCCGCGGCCGCCGTCGCGCGGTTACGTGCGGGTGGACCGCTCGCTGCAGCAGGCGGTTCCGGACCACTCAGCGACCTTGCAGGACTGAGCCGCGTCCACGGGCACCGCAGCCGGATGCCGTGGCACCGGTCGCGCTGCGTCGGAGAACTCCGGAGCGGCCGACTGGACGGCGGCGTTCAGCGGCAGGTGCACCGCAGCGGTGATCGTCACGGTCGCTGCCTCCAGCACCAGCGCGAGGACGAGCCACGGTGCGGTGGGACTGTCGTCGGTCAAGTTGAGCACCGGGCTGCCCAGGAAGGTCAGCATCATCCACGGGTCGGGGATGGCGGCGTCGATCCGCTGGAAGGCGGTCAGGTACCGAGCACCATCATGCGGCGGGCTCGTCGTCCTCGAAGGCGGAACGGTGGACGTCGCGCGTGGGCGGGAAGATCGGTCGAATGCTACGCCCGGGGCTGCCTCTGAGTGCCGTCTCCGCCCGGCGGTGCCGGCTCACCAGCCCGTCGGCCGGGCGTGACGAGGGTCATGGTCCAAATACCCTATGGGGTATAGGTTGACCGTGAAGGCGATGCGCGCGAGGGGCAGACCAGGAACCGACGGATGGCGTCACCCGAGCCCACGCAGCACACCGGAGCCCGCCGCGGTCGCGAGTGACCGCCCATACCAGAGAGACGACCACGGATGACTGAGACCACGGAACGCGAACCACCTCCATGCCCCGCATCGGCGACCAGGCAGCGGAGTTCACCGCCAGGACCACCCAGGGAGTCATCACCTTCCCGCAGGACTACGCCGGACGCTGGGTGATCCTCTTCTCCCACCCGGCCGACTTCACGCCCGTGTGCACGACCGAGTTCATGACCTTCGCGTCGATGATGGACGACTTCAGGCTGCACAACACCGAGCTCGTCGGGTTGTCCGTCGACGGCCTCTGCAGCCACATCGCGTGGCTGCGCACCATTCAGGAGAAGATCACCTTCCGCGACATGAGCAACGTCGAGGTGACCTTCCCCCTCATCGAGGACATCACGATGGAGGTCGCCAACAAGTACGGGACATCACGATGGAGGTCGCCAACAAGTACGGGACATCACGATGGAGGTCGCCAACAAGTACGGGATGATCATGCCCGGCGAGGCCGACACCCAGGCCGTGCGCGCCGTGTTCGTCATCGACCCGGCCGGGGTCATCCGCACGATCCTGCACTACCCGCTCAGCCTCGGCCGCAACTTCGACGAGCTGCTGCGCATCATCCAGGGGCTCCAGGTCGCAGACGCGTTCAACGTCGCCTGCCCCGCCGACTGGCGCCCCGGCGAGCGCGTCATCGTCCCGCCCGCGGGCTCGTGCGGCACCGCGAAGGACCGGATGGACTGCCACGAGGACGGCGTCGAGTGCGTCGACTGGTTCTTCTGCACCAAGGAGCTGAGCGAGGACGACATCAAGGCCGCGATCCACCACCCGAGCGTCGCTGCTACACGCTGAGCTCTAGCCCTCCGCTCGCCAGCTCGTTCCCACACCGCAGGATGCCGGGCGCGGCCACCGCGCCCGCGTCCAGGGTTTCGAT
>DAORTY010000400.1:0-1890 GCA_035432905.1 Ilumatobacteraceae bacterium
CCGAGCAGGGCGCTGCCGCCGCCACGAACCTGCTGGCCGCCGCCGGCCACGCAGAACTCGCGGTCGCACCGTTCGTCTCGGTGCCGTTCTTCTGGAGCGACCAGTTCGACAGCCGAATCCAGTTCATCGGTCGCGCTCACGGCGACGACGAAGTCCACGTGTTCGCGGGCAGTGTCGATGGAGCCTTCGCCGCGCTCTACGGCCACCAGGGCCGGCTGCGCGGTGTGTTGGGCGTCAGCAAGCCCAAGATGGTGATGCCCTTCCGGGCGCTGCTGGCCGCTGGCGCCAGTTGGGACGAAGCCCTCGCCAAGGCACAGGCCCTCACTGCCAACTGAGTTGCAGCGGAGGGCATACGCTGCGCACATGAAGTCGTCACTGGCCACCGTCATCGGATGGGTCATCGTTGCCCTCATCGTGTTCTGGGCCTTCGGGTTCATCATCGGCACCTTGCGTTGGCTGCTGCGCAGCTTCCTGCTGTTTGCGCTCCTCATCGGGCTGCTACTCGCCTACTTCGCGCTCAAGGACCCGCCAAAAGTAGAGTGACATGCAGCACATAATGCTGAGTCGGTTGCAATCAAGTTTCATGACGCTACGTTGTGTCCATGTCCGACACGACACTTTCACCGTCCACCCCGACAACCACGCTCCTCCCGGTCCTTCGCCTTCCCTCGGTAGTGCTGCCCGGCACCGTCGTCACCATCTCACTCGACCAGAACGAGGCGCAGGCCGCCGTCGAGGCCGCCGGTCGCGGCGATGGGCGACTCATCCTGCTCGCTGACGACGGCGACATCGGTGTGGTCGCACGGGTGCCCAACACGGCCATCCTGCCCAATGGCCAGCAGGCCGCCATCGTCCAGGCAGAGCGCCGCGTTCGCCTGCTCGCCGTCCACCCCAGCGAGCGCGGCGCCGACCACGCCGACGTTGAACTGATCGCCGATACCCGCCCCTCACCGCGAGTGGAGGCCGCCACCCGCGAGCTGCGGGTGGTGTTGGAGGAGATCGCCAAGTTGCGCCAGAGCCGTCGGCTGCCCGAGATCCTGCGCACCATCACCGAGGCCGGTGCGCTGGCCGATGCAGTCACCACCTGGAGCGAGGCCGACGACGATCGGCGCGCGCTGATACTGACCACGGTCGAGGTCGAGCAGCGCGTCGCGCTGCTCACCGAGTGGGCACGCCAGCACATCGCGGAGCTACAGGTCAGCGCGCAGATCCGCGCCGGCGTCACCGAGGGTGTCGACAAGCAACAGCGCGACTACCTGTTGCGTCAGCAGATGACCGCCATCCGCAAGGAACTCGGTGAGGGCGACGACGACGTGGTCGGCGAGTACCGCACCAAGCTCGACGAGATGCGCTCCCACCTGCCGGAGAAGACGGCCACCTTCGTCGCCAAGGAGATCGACCGACTCGACCGGATGAGCCAGCAGTCGCCGGAACACAGCTGGGTGCGCACCTGGCTGGATCGCGTCTTCGAGATGCCGTGGGCCACGCGCACGCCCGACCAGTTGGAGCTCGACCGTGCTCGCGCGCAACTCGACGCCGACCACCACGGGCTCGATGACGTGAAGGACCGCATCGTCGAGTTCCTCGCCGTGCGCAAGTTGCGTGCCGACCGCGGCGTCGCCGACGCCGACGACCGCGCCGCCGGCACGGTGATGACACTGATCGGGCCTCCCGGCGTCGGCAAGACCAGCCTCGGCGAGTCGATCGCCAAGGCGATGGGCCGCAACTTCGTGCGGGTGTCGCTGGGCGGCGTGCGCGACGAGGCCGAGGTTCGCGGCCACCGGCGCACCTACGTGGGCAGTCAGCCAGGCCGCATCGTGCGCGCCATCATCGAGGCCGGTTCCATGAACCCGGTCGTGCTGCTCGACGAGGTCGACAAGGTCAGCCCCG
>DAORTY010000401.1:0-1863 GCA_035432905.1 Ilumatobacteraceae bacterium
GGGTCAGACCGGGCTCTCCATCGCCTTCGACCTGCCCACCCAGACCGGCTACGACCCGGACCACGTGCTGGCACGCGGGGAAGTCGGCAAGGTGGGCGTCCCCGTCGTACACCTCGGTCACATGCGCACGCTGCTCGACCACATCCCGCCGGACAAGATGAACACGTCGATGACCATCAACGCGACCGCGGCGTGGCTGCTTGCGTTGTACGTCGCCAACGCCGAGGAGCAGGGTGTCGGCCCCAGCGCGCTGCGCGGCACCACGCAGAACGACATCGTCAAGGAATACCTGTCGCGCGGTACCTACATCTTCCCGCCGGCTCCGTCACGCCGGTTGATCGTCGACATGGTGGCGTGGTGCGCGCAGCATTCGCCGAAGTGGAACGCGATGAACGTGTGCAGCTATCACCTGCAAGAGGCGGGCGCCACGCCGGTGCAGGAGATCGCATTCTCGTTGGCCACCGCGATCGACGTGCTCGACGCCGTCCAGGCCTCGGGTCAGGTGCCGCCCGAACAGTTCGCACAGGTCTTCGGAGCCATCTCGTTCTTCGTCAACGCGGGCATTCGCTTCGTGGAGGAGATCTGCAAGCTGCGCGCCTTCACCGAGCTGTGGGACCGCATCGGCCTCGAGCGCTATGGCGTCACCGACGACAAGGCGCGCCGCTTCCGCTACGGCGTGCAGGTCAACAGCCTGGGTCTCACCGAGGCGCAGCCGGAGAACAACATTCAGCGCATCGTGCTGGAGATGTTGGCCGTCACGATGTCGAAGCGTGCGCGTGCGCGCAGTGTGCAACTGCCGGCATGGAACGAGGCGCTCGGGCTGCCGCGGCCGTGGGACCAGCAGTGGTCGTTGCGCATGCAGCAGGTGCTCGCGTTCGAGACCGACCTGCTGGAGTACGAGGACCTGTTCGACGGCTCGGTGGTCATCGAGGCGCGCACCGCAGCGCTGCGCGACGAAGCATGGGACGAGTTGCAGGAGATTCTGTCGATGGGCGGCGCGTTCGCCGCTGTCGACGAGCTCAAGGGCCGACTCGTTCGCTCGATGGCAGAGCGCACCCGCCGCATCGAGGCGGGTGACCAGGTAGTGGTCGGCGTCAACAGGTTCACCGAGACCGAGCCGTCGCCGCTCGACACGCCGGGCAACATCCTCACCGTCGACCCGGCCGTCGAGCAGCAGCAGGTCGCCGAGCTGGTGCAGTGGCGTGCAGCACGCGATAAGTCCGCGGTGGCTGCGGCGTTGGGCGCGCTCCAGGAGGCGGCCGAGAACGGCACGAACATCATGGAACCGTCGATCGCGCTGGCGAAGGCCGGCGGCACCACCGGCGAATGGGCTGCAGTTCTGCGAGACGTGTTCGGCGAGTTCCGCGCACCGACCGGCGTGAACGCTGCAGTCGGCCGCCGGGTCGGCGAACTCGCCGCCGTGGCCGAGTTCGTGAAGCGGATGGACGGCGGCCCGCCGCGCTTCCTGGTGGCCAAGCCGGGCCTCGACGGGCACAGCAACGGTGCCGAGCAGATCGCCGTCGCCGCCCGCGACTCGGGCATGGAAGTGGTGTACAGCGGCATCCGCATGACACCCGAGCAGATCGTTGCGTCAGCGGTCGAGGAGGACCCGGACGTGGTCGGGCTGTCCATACTCTCGGGTTCACACCTCTCGTTGGTGCCCACCATCATCGACATGCTGCGCGCCGAGGGCGTGGACGCGCCCGTCGTCGTCGGCGGCATCATTCCCGAGGCGGACCGTCAGCGGCTGGAGGACGCCGGCGTCAGCGCCGTGTACACGCCCAAGGACTTCCAGATGGCGCGCATCATGAATGATGTGGCCCACCTGGCCGTCGCCCATCGCGCCATCGATTGACCCGTTCA
>DAORTY010000402.1:0-1813 GCA_035432905.1 Ilumatobacteraceae bacterium
GGTCGTAGGTGTGCGGGTCCTTCTCGAGCAGGATCTCGATGTCGGAGAAGTGGTGTGCCAGCCCGCTGGTCTCCACCTTGTGGGTCTGGTGGATGAGGTCGCCCTTGGTGATGAGCACCATGCGGTAGTGACGACCGACCTTCGCGAGCACTTCCGGCACGTGCGGCAGCAGACGCACGGGTTCGGTGAGCTGGGCACGAACCATCTCCATGAGCTGGCCGAGCACGTGCGTGGTGACCCGGCCTTCGCTGATGGAGAGTGCCGCCTCGACGGCGGAGAGCCCGAACGCCTTCACGCCATACCCGAAGACTGGGAGGTTCTTGCGTTCGACGGCGGTGAGGGCGGCCTTGACATCGACGCCTTCAGCAGCGAACGGCGCGACCAGCTCGACGAAGCGCTGCTCGCTCGCGTGGAACCCGTCCTCGCTGTGCCACAAGGTGTCGTCGGCGTCGAACGCCAGCATGTCGAACGTCTTCATCGAGGACGAGCCTTCGCAACGCTGTCGCCAACCATCCGATTGACCCCCTCCAGTTCATCCAGCTCGTGCTGCGCCAGTCCAACCTTCTGCAGGATCCGCAGCACGATGTCGGTCTTGCCGTCCACATAGACATCGATGTCGTCGGTGCGGGCGGCCAGCGCCAGCTTCACCGCGCCGTACTCGTCGCGCAGATCGGGGCACGCCCTCAGCGTGTCGCGAAGACCGAGGTGGTTGCGCAGAGCGAGAGAACCAACGACGGTCACGTAGATGTTCTGTCGCGGAGCGCCTACCGGCGACCGAAAGGCGAAGCGATCAGGCACACCCATCTCACCGAGCGGCTCGTAGCCGGCCGACGCGATCGCAGCGACGGCGGCACGAACGATGTCGCGGGTGACCACGACATCGACGTCGATCACAGGCTTCGCCGCCAGGTCGGGCACCGACGTGCTGCCGACGTGTTCGATGGCCACCACCGGCAGGGCACCGAGTGCATCGCGCAACGACGCGGCGATCTCCTCGAACCGATGTGGCCACTGCGGGTCGTAGGGAACGACCACGAGTTGCCCTGTCATGCGCCCACCGCCGCGGCCGAGCACTTCATCGGTGGAGCGCGTTGAGATAGTTGTAGACGGTGATGCGGCTGACGCCCATCGCATCGGCAACATCCTCCACCGCACGCCGCAGGATGAAGGCGCCGCGATCATCCAGCAGTCGAATGGCCTTCTGCTTCTCTTCCCGCGACAGGCTGGGCAGGGGGGCACCCATCTCCCGCTCGACGGATTCGATGAGGCGGTCGAGCGCCCCATGCAGCGGTGCCGGCCGAACCGCGGCGATGACCACACCCTCCCACTTCAGTGGCAGGTCGCCCGGCTCGCGGTCTTCCGCGGCCACCAACGATGCACCGAGTTGCTCGACGATCGGCTTCACCGCCAGCACCAGCGGGTGGCGGGGCAGCTTGGTCATGCGCCACCCGCTGCATCGGCCACGCGCTCGGCGTGCAGGCTGACATGCGTGGCACCGTTGGCGAACGCCTGCGCGACGATGGCCCCCGACACATCGGCAACCTGGGCTTGGCCCACCACGCATGACGAACCGAAGGGACCGAACTCGACCTCCACACCCATCGCCTCGACCGCCGCGATCGCTGCCGTGACGTGGGGCCCGGGGTTGCCTTCGTGGAACGGCTCGATCGTGAACTCCAACAGCAGCACGGTGCGATGGTAGCGACCGATCGACACCCTCACTGTCGGCGACGCGACGACCGGACGTGCCCGAAGACGCCATCAGCGAGCGCCCATCACCCGCTGCAGGTCGGTGCTGCGGGCGATGCAGTCG
>DAORTY010000403.1:0-1784 GCA_035432905.1 Ilumatobacteraceae bacterium
GCAAGCGCAAGATCGGCCGTGGCGCCGTCCTCGGCGTGTGCAGCATCGGTGCCGTGGCGTTGCTCGGTGTCGGCGTTGCTTCGGCTCGCCAGGGTCAGCGCACCATCGAGGCACACCCCACCACTGCCGACTCGGCGCTGTGCCTCGAGGGTGGCACCGAAGCCGAGATCGATCAGCACGGCTCTCAAGATGTCTCGGCCAAGAGCAACCTCGATGCCAACATCTACCTCCAGTCGAACGGCACCATGAATGCCCGCATCGCGGGATTCACGAAGCCGAACGATAATTTCGACACGATCACGGTGTCGCGCAGCACCGCTGTCAGAATACGCTTCCACAACGAATCGAGTACCCCGCAGCGGCTCACTGCCCGCCTCGGGACGTTCGGCGAGGACCAAGAGGTCGTGATGTGTACGACCGCCGTCAACCCGGGCAAGGAAGCCTTCTTGAACTTCGAGATCCCCAAGACCAACGCCGCCAGCAGCACCCCCATCGAGCTGCAGGTCCCCGGCATCGAGGGCCAAGCGATTGCAATCGTGGTCCCGTGAGCATGGAGCAGAGTGAAAAAATGTTGAGTCGTATTGCCAGTCGCCGTTACGTCATCCTCACCGTTGGTGTCGGTGTGCTCCTGGCCGGCTGCGCGAAGAACGCACCGCAAGACACGTTCCAGCCCGCCGGTTCGAACGCTCGCCTGATCGACGGATTGCAGCGCAACCTGTTCTACATCTCGGCCGTCGTGATGGCCATCGTGTTCGGCGTCATCGGCTACGCAATTCTGAAGTTCAAGGACCGCGGCCAAGAGATTCCCGAGCAGTCGCACGGCAATCCCAAGCTCGAGATCATGCTCACCATCCTGCCGGCCATCATTCTCGCCGTCGTTGCCGTGCCGAGCATCGCTGCCATCTTCAAGCTCGACCGCAAGGACAACGACTGCGTCATCAACGTCACCGGCCAGCAGTGGTGGTGGGAGTACGACTACGTCCAAGGAAGCACCTGCGGCGGTGTGGAGATTCCCAAGTCCATCGTCACCGCCAGCGAGCTCGTCATTCCGGCCAACGTCGATGTGCTGTTGCGCATCACCAGCCGCGACGTCATCCACAGTTACTGGATCCCCAAGCTCAACGGCAAGCGTGACGCCGTGCCGGGTCGACTGCACACCCTGCGCATGCAGGCCGACCAACCCGGTATCTACACGGGTCAGTGCACCGAGTTCTGCGGTCTCAGCCATGCCCGCATGCGCCAGGCAGCGGTAGCGCTCACCACGGCCGATTTCCAGACCTGGGTCGACAACCAGACTGCGGAGTATGTGGCTCCAGAGCCGGGCACGCTGGCCGCCGAAGGCGAAGGTACGTTCCAGGCGCAATGCAGCAAGTGCCACCAGGTCAATGACATGCTGACTGCTGACGGCGCACCAGTATTGGCAGCCCCCGACCTGTACGTCGTGTCGGGCGCCGCGCCAAACCTCACCGACTTGATGACCCGCACGGCCTTCGCTGGTTGGACGTTCGACCTGATCACCGACGAATGTCGTGAGAAGCTGTGGAAGGCCCCACCCGACGAATTCGGAGCGCTGTACCTACAGGGCGTCACGCCCGAGTGCTTCAACGAAGCGAACTTGCGCACCTGGCTTCGCAATGCACCGGCCATGAAGCCGATGTACGCCGATCCGGCCAAGCTGGCCGCCACCGGTGGCAAGACACGCGGGATGCCGAACCTGAACCTCAACGAGGATCAGATCGATCAACTCATCGCCTACCTTCTCGAGCGGAAGTAAAGGGAGCCAA
>DAORTY010000404.1:0-1784 GCA_035432905.1 Ilumatobacteraceae bacterium
GCGAAGGACTTATGATGTTGACATCCACAGGCGTTGGAGCATCGTCCAGGGGAACGGGACTGCTGAGGGTTGAGGTGACTCCTGACGTGTGGTGATTTCGATCACCGCTGGAAGGATGTTGATCATGCCGAAAGCTTTTCCGAGGGAGTTCCGGGAGGATGTGGTCGCGATCGCCAGACGCCGTGAGGTGGCGTTCGCGCAGATCGCTAAGGACTTCGGGATCTCCGAAACGACCGTCCAAAACTGGGTGTCTAGGGCCGAGATCGACGACGGAGTGAAACCCGGTGTGACCTCGAGCGAGGCGACCGAACTGCGGGAGGCCCGCAAACGGATTCGGCTTCTTGAGATGGAGAACGAGGTTCTTCGTCGGGCGGCCGCGTATCTGTCTCAGGGGTCGCTCCCAAAATGATCTACCCGCTCGTCCGCGAGCTGGCCGCGACCGGCGCCCCGATCAGGGTGCCGGTCGCGGTGACGTGTCGGGTGTTGAAGATAGCCAAGCAACCCTTCTATCGGTGGCTCAAGGCTCCCGTCTCGACCCGTGACTGGGATGACGCGCAGCTGACCAATGCTGCGATCGATGCCCATGAGGAAGCGCCGACGTTCGGATATCGGCTGATCGCCGACGAACTGACAGACCTCGGGTTCGAGGTTTCGGAGCGGCGCGTGTGGCGGTTGTGTTCCCAGCAGGGCATTGTCAGCGCGACGACGAGGAAGAAGCGCGGCAAAGCGGGCAAGCAGGGCCCGCCCGTTCACGACGATCTTGTGCAACGCCAGTTCACCGCGGCCGGCCCGAACCAGTTGTGGTTGACCGACATCACCGAGCACTGGACTGGCGAGGGCAAGCTCTATCTCTGCGCGATCAAGGACGTGTTCTCCAACCGCATCGTCGGCTACTCGATCGACGACCGCATGACCGCAGACCTCGCGGTGAATGCACTGCGTATGGCGATCCAACGGCGCCGGCCCGTCGGCACGACGGTGCACTCGGATCGGGGCAGTCAATTCCGCTCGCGGCGGTTCGTTCTCGCCCTGAGCCGTGCCGGACTGGTCGGCTCGATGGGCCGAGTCGGTGCTGCTGGAGATAACGCCGCGATGGAATCGTTCTTCGCGTTGCTGCAGAAGAACGTCCTCGACCAACGCTCTTGGGTGACCCGCCAGCAGCTGCGTTTGGCCATCGTGACCTGGATCGAAGCGACCTATCACCGCCGACGCCGCCAGCGCGCACTCGGCCGTTTGACGCCGATCGAATTCGAGACCATCATGACCACACCGGCCGCAACAGCGGCCTAAACCGAGGAGTAACCGAAACCCTCAGCAATCCCGCTCGCCAATGACGCCGTGCAGATCGCGGTGCTCGACGGCCTGCGCATCCTCGTCGTCGACCGCATCGCGGGCTCGCGCAGCATCGAGGTGCTCTCGAAGCCCGGCTCGCGTCTGCCCCTGCACGCGACCGGGGTCGGCAAGGTGCTGCTTGCCTACGGAGGCCAAGACCTTCAGGATGCGGTGCTCGGTTCCCTAGACCGCTACACCGACAGCACGATCACCGATGCACCGACGCTGAAGGCCCAGTTGCTCACGATCCGCTCCCAGGGCTTCGCGGTCACGCGGGAGGAGCTCGCGCCGGGCGCCACGTCGGTGGCGGTACCGCTGCGCGGTAAGGGCGGCACGGTGATCGCGGCTCTCGGGGTGGTCTCCTCCAGCGACAACGCCGAGATCTCGCGCATGGTGCCGGTGCTGCAGGTGACGGCGGCGGCGCTGAGCAAGAAGCTCGCGCAGTCGGGGCT
>DAORTY010000405.1:0-1783 GCA_035432905.1 Ilumatobacteraceae bacterium
CGACATCGTCATCACCGATCCCGCACAACTCGTCCCGGTCCGGATCGACCCCGAACTACTCGACTCGCTTCGGAGCCGCGCCGCCCGCGACCACGCCACCAACAGCGAGGTCATCCGCGCCGCCTTGCGCGAGTACCTGGCCTCCTGACGTGGCAGCCGTTGTCGAATCGACAACAACGAGTGGACCTACAGGGACGGCTTTCGAACCCCTGCGACGCGTTCCTCGCAATGAGGGGACTTCTGCCGGTCGTGCTCGGACGCCCGATCCCGACTCACAGGGCGGACCCGGTGGTGCAGCGCCAGCGACGGTTGTCCGGTGACTTCATCTCCGAGCTCATCCACCGGCGCCGTGATGGCGAGACGATCGACTCGTTGGCGGACGCGTTCGGCGTCCATCGGACGACGGTCATGGCGCACGTGGCACGAGTTCGCTCCGAGGAAACCGATCAGTCGTCGAACGCGTCGTGACGTGAGCCCGGATCGCTGGTTAGGCCATCAGGGCTTCGTAGGCGGCGGACAGGAGATGGCGTCGGCGCATGTCGCTGTCACTACTCATCATTCGGTTCATCACGTAGGCGAAACTCATCTGGGCATCCACGTTGACGATCGCCAGCGAGCCTCCCCACCCGCCCCAGCCGCACTCGCGGGTGTACGGCCCGGACCCTGGATAGAGGGCGAAACCCATGCCGAACGTGAGCGGCACGAGCAGGTTCAAGTCGGGTCCCTCGTACTGCGCATCGAAGATGCGGGCGACGCCATCCTCTGACAGCAGGGTCACGCCATTGGCAGTGCCACCGCAGGCGGTCGGCGCGTGGCACAACGCCACGGAGCGGGCGTTGCCGTGACCGCCTCCGCCGGGGATCTCGGCGCGACGCCAGTCCTTGAGCCACGAGAGCTCGGGCAAGTAGGGCGGGTTGTTGAACGTGCGATAGGGAATCGACGTCGGGTCGTCCCCGGCGTCGATCGGGCCCGATCCAATGAGTCGGGCGATCCGAGGGTCGCACTCGGCCGGTGTGCCGATGTGGAAGTCGGCGTCGAGCGGACCGGCCACCTCCTCGGCGAAGAACGTGCCCAGTGTGCGACCGTCGACGCGTTTGACGATCTCGCCGAGCAGGTACCCCTGGGTGTCGGCGTGGTACCCCGACTGCGTGCCTGGTTCCCACCACGGTGCCTGGGCGGCGAGGAGCCCCACGAGCTTGTCGTGATCGAAGAAGTCGGTCTCGTCGAGCGGCTCGTCCCAGCCGGCGAGACCCGCCGTGTGCGACAGGACGTGGCGAGTGGCGATCCGGTCCTTCCCGTTGGCAGCGAACTCGGGCCAGTAGCTGGCGATCGGCTCGTACAGGTCGAGCTCACCGCGGTCGGCCAACATCAGGCACACCAGCGCGGCCATCGTCTTGGTCGTCGACATGACGTTGATGATCGTGTCCTGCTGCCAGTCGCCCTCGACGCCTGGCACGCCCGCTTCGTCATCATCGGGCCCGTCGAAGGAGGCCGTCCCACCCCAGAGGTCCACGACCATTCGGCCGCCGATCGTGACTGCGACCGAGGCTCCGACATCGCCGTGCGTGGCGAAGTTCTCCTCGAACGCGGCAAGCACCCCTTCGAATCCGGGCTCAACGGTGCCGTGAACGGCGACTTCTGGTGCGGTCACGATCGGAAACTACACCCGCCTTCGGATGAGCATCGCTGAACGCAGAATCGGCGCTGGATGTTGTCATCTCGACAACAACGAGTGGGCGCAGAGGGACTCGAACCCCCGACATCTGCCTTGTAAGGGCAGCGC
>DAORTY010000406.1:0-1767 GCA_035432905.1 Ilumatobacteraceae bacterium
CTCCTCCATCCTTCGCACCGTTCGGGTGAGCGGTGCTGCTGTCGCACTCGAGCAGTTGCGCAGCGAACGCCCCGCGTTCCACGTCCCTGCCGGTGAGGCCCCCATGTACCACGACACCCGTGCGGTGTTCTACGTGTGGGCGATCGACCGTCTGGTCACCGGTGGCCTCAGTGATTTCGGTGTCGTGTGGCACCCGCTGGTGGACAGCCGCAGCCCGCTGGTGTGGTGGACCGCCGCCACGCTGACCAGCCCGGCAGCCGCCGAGCACTTCGTCGCGGCCGAGCTCGCTCGCCCCAGCGAACCGCAGCCCGTCGAGCTGTCGGCCCTCGTCGCTGCCTGAACTCAACGTCGGTCGGCACGCACAGTAGTGGTGGAACCACTGTCACTGTGTGTCACCATTGAGCGGTGAACGCTGACGTACTGGTTGTGGAGGATGCGCCCGAGTTCGCGCGCGTCGTCTCCACGGTGCTGGAGAATGCCGGCCACCTGGTGCGACTCGCGAACACGATGGCAAAGGCGTTGATCGAGCTGGACCTGCGTGCGCCCGACGTCGTCATACTCGACCTCGGGCTACCCGATGGGGACGGCCTCGACCTGTGTCGGATGATCCGTGAACGATCGAGTGCGTACGTACTGATGCTGACCGGCCGCGACGACGAGCTCGACAAGCTGCTCGGCTTTCGCCTCGGCGCGGACGATTACGTCACCAAGCCATTCTCTGCTCGTGAGCTGGCTGCGCGTGTCGACGCATTGATGCGGCGTCCGCGCGCAGAGGTCGGGAGCGATGCTGTCCGAGTTTTCGATGACCTCACCATCGACACCAGTGCTCGCGAGGTGGCCGTTGGCGGCGTGATGGCGGACCTGACCCGTATCGAGTTCGATCTGCTCGACGTGCTGAGCGCCAGCCCGAAGGTCGTGTTCAATCGTCAGCAATTGCTGGACCGTGTGTGGGGCCCCGGCTGGCACGGAGACGACCATGTGGTCGATGTGCACATCGCCAACCTGCGCAAGAAGATCGACAGGCCCGACGCCAAGAGTTGGGTGCGCACGGTGCGTGGCGTCGGCTACGCGATGGGCAACTGAGCCCGACACGATCTCGCCGTCAGCGGCACCGTAGGGTCATGTCATGCGTGTCGTAGTCGTCGGTGGCGGGGTTGCTGGGTTGGGTTCGGCGTTGGTGTTGGCGCGCCACGGCCACGAGGTGACGGTGGTCGAGCGCGACGACACGCCGATGCCGTCGTCTGCCGATGAAGCATTCGACTGGGATCGGCGAGGTGCGCCGCAGGTGCGCCACAGCCATGCCTTCCTGGCCAAGCTGGTCGGGCTGCTGCGCCGCGACTATCCGGATGTCTACGCAGAACTGCTGGCCCAGGGCGCCACCGAGATGCGCTTCGGTGAGGACCTGCCGCCCACCATCGTCGACTTCCAGCGCCTTGCCGAGGACGACGAACTGGTCATGCTGGCGTGCCGCCGCACCACGTTCGAGTGGGTCGTACGTGGCGCTGCCCTCGCCGAGGGTCATGTCACATTCCGCACCGGCGTGGGTGTCGACGGGTTGCTCGCCGGCCCCGGTGCCGACGGTTCGGCGGTGCCGCACATCGTCGGCGTACGACTCGCCGATGGCACGACGATCGACGCCGACCTGACGGTGGTGGCCGCCGGTCGCCGCAGCGCGCTCAGCGAGTGGTTGGCGGCTGTTGGTTCGCAGCCCGTCGCCGAAGAGGTCGACGACACCGGCATCGTCTACTTCAGCCGCTTCTACCGGCT
>DAORTY010000407.1:0-1759 GCA_035432905.1 Ilumatobacteraceae bacterium
TCAGCGAGATCGGCAACCTCGCCGACGCCCCGCTGCCCGTCCACGTGAGCTGGTAGGCACGTGCACAACCGGGCGGCAATCGGGGAACTTCTCGCGCGCGGTGGGCTGAGCCCTCGCCGCGACCTTGGTCAGAACTTCGTCGCTGACGCCAACACCGTGCGCCGCATTGCCCGCTTGGCCGAGGTCGGGCCCGGTGATCGCGTCGTCGAAGTGGGCGCCGGGCTGGGCTCGCTGACGCTCGCGCTGGCAGAAACCGGCGCCTCCATCCTCGCCGTCGAGGTGGACCGTGGCGTCGTACCCCTGTTGCGAGAGATCGCCGAGCCGTACCCCAACATCACCGTCGTCGAAGCAGACGCGATGGCTGCGGACTGGCCCTCGCTGTTGGGCGACGAGCCAGGGTGGGTCCTGGTTGCCAACCTGCCGTACAACGTTGCGACGCCGCTGATCTGCGACCTGCTCGACGACGTACCGCAGATCGAGCGAATGCTGGTGATGGTGCAGCGCGAGGCGGCCGAGCGGTTCTGCGCCACACCTCGAACACCGCAATACGGATCGGTCACCGTCAAGATCTCGTACTGGGCAGCGGCGCGCATCGCCGGCTACGTGCCCGCAAGCGTGTTCGTGCCACGACCCAACGTGGAGTCGGCGCTGGCCGATATTCGCCGACTGCCGCAGCCTGCGGTCGACGTGCCGCCTGGCGATCTGTTCCACCTCGTTCGGACGGGTTTCGGGCAGCGCCGCAAGATGTTGCGCCGGTCGCTGGCCGACGTCGTCACGCCAGAGGTCTTCGAGGCTGCAGGTATCGACAGCCAACGCCGCCCCGAAGAACTCGATGTCCATGAGTGGGGACGGTTGGCCGCAGCCTGGCGAGCTGCCCGATGACCTCGGGCGCAATCACGGTCCGGGCACCGGCAAAGCTGACCCTGTCGCTGCGCATCACCGGGTTGCGCGACGACGGGCTGCATCTCATCGATGCCGAGATGGTCACGCTGGAGTGGGCCGACACGCTCACCATCACGCCCGACGGCAGCGACCTCACCGCCGATGGCCCGTACGCCGCTGGGATGCCGCTGGACGACAGCAACCTGGTGGCCAAGGCGCTACGTCTGGTGGAGCGTCGGGCCGCTGTGCACCTGCACAAGGCGATTCCTCATGGCGGCGGACTGGGCGGCGGCAGTAGCGACGCGGCAGCGGTGCTGCGTTGGGCGGGTTACTCCGATGTCGTCGCGGCGGCGCAGCTGGGTGCCGATGTCAGCTTCTGCCTGGTCGGTGGTCGCGCCCGAGTGCGCGGCATCGGCGAGATCGTCGAGCCGCTGGATTTTCAGCCGCTGGACATCACGCTGATCGTTCCGCCGCTCGCGGTCAGTACGCCGGCTGCCTATCGAGCGTGGGATGAGATGGGCTGCCCGCGAGCCGACGGAGCCAACGATCTGGAGCCGGCGGCGCTGCGCGTGGAACCGCGATTGGCTGAATGGCGCGACCGAATTCACGAAGCCGCCGGTGTGGCACCCACGCTGGCAGGCAGCGGTGCGACGTGGTTTCTCGTGGGTCACCACGCACTCGCCGCGGCGCTGCCGGAGGCGATGGTGGTGCACACGCGCACCGACCGCCAACAGCGTGCTGCCGGCGGTCGATGAACAGAATTTGGTTGTGGTTGCAAAAAGAAGCTGAGATCAGCCCTTGCCGCGCTGGCGCGCGTGCCGAGTACGGCGGAGCATCTTCTTGTGCTTCTTCTTGCGCATGCGCTTGCGGCGCTTCT
>DAORTY010000408.1:0-1755 GCA_035432905.1 Ilumatobacteraceae bacterium
GTGGCTGTCGGTGATGACGTATGCGTGGTTCGCTTCGCGTCCCCTGGTCATGCCGACGTACAGCGCACCGGCGGTGGTGCGTGGGGTGACGAGTACGTGGCCGGTGTCGAAGGTGCGACCCTGAGCGCCGGCGATGGTGGTGGCATACGCGAGCACCACGTGGCTCTCGCAGTAGGCGGCGGGGATCTCGGCCGTGACCGCAGTGCGAGTGAATCGGCCGGTCTTTTGCATCAGGTCCGGGTGGGTGTTGGGACTTGATGTTCGGTCCGGGTTCGAGCGTAGTAGTCGTGTTCGAATTCGGCTGGTGGGATGTCGCCGAGCTCGCTGTGCAGGCGCCGTTGGTTGAACCAGTCGACGTAGGTGAGCGTCGCCAGTTCGACGTGCTCGGCGTTGCGCCAGGGGCCTTGGCGGCGGATGAGCTCGGTCTTGTAGAGCCCGTTCACTGACTCGGCCATCGCATTATCGTAGGAATCGCCGATGCTGCCGATTGAGGCCAGGGCGTGGATCTCAGCGAGGCGTTCTGTGTGCGCCACGGACGTGTATTGGCTGCCGGCATCGGAGTGTGCAATCACCCCGTGGAGCAGTTGGGTGCGGCGCGAGAAGATCGCCATGTCCAACGCGTCGGTGACCAAATCGGCGGTCATCGACGCGGCGGTGCGCCATCCGACGATCATCCGTGAGTGCACATCGATGACGAACGCCGTGTACGCGAAGCCGGACCACGTCGGCACGTAGGTGAAGTCGCAGACCCACAACTGGTTCGGTCGCTGAGCGCGGAACTGACGGTTCACCAGATCCGGCGCCCGCGGCGAGTTCCTGTCCGAACGGGTCGTGACCGTGGCCTTTGTCCTGCTTGCGCCGCGAATGCCCAGCTCAGCCATCAACCGCGCGATCCGATCCTTGTCGAGGTTGATCCCATGCTCGCGACGCAAGGCGGCCTTCATCTTGCGCCGGCCATAGACCCGATAGTTCGCGTTGAACACTTCCAACAGCTTCGGTTTGATCGCGTCGTCCGCGACCCGACGGGCGCACACCGGTCGGGACATAGCGGAACGAACAGCGCTCGGGGCGACCTGCAGCACCCTGCAGATCGGCACGACCCCGTAATGGCGATGAGCAACCACGAACGCTGCTACCTCTTTTGGCGGTCGAGCGCCGCCCCGAAAAAAGCTGCCGCGTCCGACAAGATCGCGTTCGCCCGAGCGAGCTCACGGTTCTCTTTTCGCAACGCAGCGTTCATCGCACGCAGCTCCTCGACCGACCCCGGCGGCGCGGCTGGGCGCGTCTTGGCCGGCGCTGATTGCTTCACCCAGTTGTAGAGCGTCACCGCCTTCATCGACAGCTTCGGCGCGAGACGTTCACACGCCTGCTTACGCGACTCATCGGGCTCGATCTCCTCGAGCACGAACCTGACCGCCTGGTCCTTGAACTCAGGCGTGTATTCCTTCCTTGCTGGCATCTCTTGATCCTTCCAGGGACTGGGAGGACCTGATGCAAAACCCCGGCCGATTCAAGCGAGCAAATTGCCGTTGGCGTTGGTGCCGGTGATTCGCCATACGTCGCGGTTCAACACCCGTGCGCCATCGCTGGTGGCGATGTTGCTGGTGTTGAGTCGGGTCTGCACCAGGTCACCAACGCAGATCGGGGTCCGGTCGGCGCCGACACCGACCGTGGGGCCAAGCGACCCGTTGCTGGCGAGGAGTTGTTGGCAGCGCGCCGACACAGAGGCGGCATCGGCGCCGGTGTCGACCACGA
>DAORTY010000409.1:0-1751 GCA_035432905.1 Ilumatobacteraceae bacterium
CGTCGTCGCTGGTGGCAATGGTCTCGAGCAGCGCTTCGCGGTACTCGGCGGCCTGTTCGGCCATGTACTCCGGAATGTCGACTTCGTCCCACTTGGCACCGAGGTCTTCTGTGTGCCAGATGAGGGCTTTCATCTTGACGAGGTCGACCAGGCCTACGAACGGCTTCTGGCTCTCGGGGCCGCCGGAACCGACGGGAAGCTGCAGCACCGCTGGGTTGGCCTGCAGGCGGGTCTTGACCATGTCGACGGTGCGGTAGAAGTCGGCGCCGATGCGATCCATCTTGTTGACGAAACACATGCGCGGCACTTTGTACTTGTTGGCCTGACGCCACACGGTCTCGGTCTGCGGCTCGACACCGGCGACGGAGTCGAACACGGTGACGGCGCCGTCGAGCACGCGCAATGAGCGCTCGACTTCGATGGTGAAGTCCACGTGGCCGGGGGTGTCGATGATGTTGATGCGGTGGTTGTTCCAGATGCACGTGGTGGCAGCGGAGGTGATGGTGATACCACGCTCTTGCTCCTGCGCCATGTGGTCCATGGTCGCGGCGCCGTCGTGCACTTCACCGATTCGGTAGCTCTTGCCCGTGTAGAAGAGGATGCGCTCGGTCGTCGTGGTCTTGCCGGCGTCGATGTGGGCCATGATGCCGATATTGCGTGTGCGCTCCAGGGGGAATTCGCGCTTGGCCATCTCTGTGTCTCTCTACTCTCGTGCGTCGTGTGGGCGCGCAGCGACCTGAAACAGCCGGTGGCGCGGCCTGGAATGCTATCGGCAGCAGTTTCCAACGCGGTGAAGTTCCCCGTGGTCGCCGCGTTCGACGGTGGGGGCGGCGAGAACGGACGTGTGCGACGGTCCCGAGGCGATTGCAGTCGACAAGACGCCTCCTTGGCCGGCGGCAAGATGGCCAGACGCGGCGCCATCGAACGTTCTCCGAATGCCAGGGCTTCCAGCCATGTGGCCGGCGTTCTTTGGATGGGAACCTTCCAGATGCGAGCAACGACAATGAAGGGGTGCAGTTGAACACAGGTGGTTCATGAATCGCACGACCCGGCTACGGGTCGTCGCGACGGTGGCAGCCGTCGTGTTGGGCGTCGCGCTGTACAGCGTCACCTCGGGCATGTTCGGCGGGTCCGAGGCGTCGATCACCGAGTCCGCCTCGAACACGCGGCCCGCCGATTTCGAGTACGTGATCGCACCCGGCACTGCCGCGCGGATCGAGTCCGGCGCATCGGTGGAGATCCTGCCCCCGGTTCTCACCGTTCACATCGGGCAGACGTTGCGAATCGTCAACAACGACAGCCGCAGCCATCTGATCGGACCGTTCTCGATCGCCGCCGGCCAGACGCTGACCCAGACATTCGTGTCAGTCGGCACACTCGATGGTGCATGCTCGATCCGCCCCGGCAACCGGTTCGAGATCGACGTCATCGCATGACCACCGGCCGGCTGGCGCGCCGTGTGGCGACGGCAGCTGCCGTGTTCGTTGCACTGCTGTCCCCTGCAGTTGCGTACGCCGACTCGCCTGGCCCCACCGACTATCGCACCGTGGTGACGAGCATCGAGCCGGCTGTGTCCGGGGTGCAGGTGGCCATCGTCGGCGGCGACTCGTTCGTCGAGCTGAGGGTGGAGGCTGGCGTCGCGGTCGAAGTCCCCGGCTACTCCGGTGGGCCGTACCTCAGGTTCGCGGCGGACGGGACCGTCGAGGAGAACCGGGCCTCGCCGACGTACTACGCCAACGCCTCGCGATACG
>DAORTY010000410.1:0-1743 GCA_035432905.1 Ilumatobacteraceae bacterium
CCACACCTGCGGACGCTCGGAAGAAAAGGACCGGGCGTTGTCACCGGGCAGAGCTGGATCGCTTGACGGCTTCAGCTCTGCGGGCTCAGCGCTTGCGAGGGAGGTGGCGGCGAACCCGAACGAGCATGCGCACCATCTCCTCGGCGAACTCCTCGGGGCCCGAGCGAGGGTTGTTGTACACCACGTACTCCTTCGCCACCAGCGTGGCCAGGTAGTCGAGGAGTGCCGGTTCGTCGTCCTTGACCAGCAGGTAGTCGCCGTGCCGTTCGTTGTAGAGCACGGTTGCGCTGGTCTCGTCGAACCGGCTGCGGCTGTCGGCGGGTTCGGGGTCGGGGGCGATCGAGGGCAGGTCGGAGTGGCGGCGCCGATCCGGCTTGGCCGGCGAGCCATGGCCGCCGGCCACCGGATCCGGCGGTGTGGCGGTGAGCTCGGGCGTGACGTCCGGCGAGTCGTCGCGGTTCGCAGGTGTGCCGGACGTGCCCGTGTCGCTGGCCTCCGCCGTCGGTTGCAGCGAGCCGTCCACGCCGGTGGCGAACAGCGCGCCTTCCCCCGGTTCGCTGCCCAATGCGGTGCGCATCGGGTTGTCCAGGTCGGCCAACTCCTTCAGCACCCTGCCGAAGATCTTGCGAACCGTGTCGGCCAGCCGGTCGGCGGTGGCCTCGTCGACCTCGCGGGTCATCTTCACGACCGTGGCTGCAACGGCCGGCTCCACCGCGCGCACGAACTCGACGAACACGGGAAACGCGTCGCGATCGCGCAGCACCGCCCGCCGCCCGGCAGATTGCTGCAGCCCTTCGAACACCACCTGCCCACTGACCTGATCGCTGGTCCACGGTGAGCGATCGAACTCCTCGATCTCACCGATGTCGTCGATCACCGTCGTGCCGGCACGACCGACGACCGCAACCCGGCGGCGCTGGCCATCGGGTGGGGCGACGTACAGGGCGAACTCGATGCGGCCCCACAGCGTGGAGCGGCCGGCGATCTCCAACTTGATGCCATCGGGTCGTTCGGGAGTGACCAGCTCGGCCGACTTCCCTTCGATCACCTCGATGCTGTATGCCCCCTGAGCGAGCGCCGGCCCACGGCGCAGTCGCAGGTAGTCGACCACCTTTCGCTGCGTGAGCACGCGCAGCACGTCGGGGTCGAGGTCGCTGATGTACACGGTGGTACCGGGCGTGTCGCGCACTCGCCGGCGCTCAAGGTCGAGCGTCGCCGTTGCGGCACCGCGCTGCAGCTTCAGCACCCACGTCTCGGTGGAGTCGTGCGCTCGGCTGACCACGTCGAGGCTGCCGCCGAGCTGTTGGTAGGCCAGCATGCCGATGGCCTTCTCGCCGAGCGTGCGAGCATCCCCGGCCTTCACCGACTCGAAGAAGCTGCGCGCCACCTGGCGCAGCCGATCGGGGGACATGCCGCGGCCGTCGTCGACGACGGCGATCACCGGCACCCGCCCACGACGACGCAACACCACCCGCACCCGACCTGGCGTCGCCGTCTCCGTGTACTCGTCGGCAGCGTTGGAGACGAACTCGTTGAGCGCATCCTTCGGATCTTGATATGCCTGACCGCTGACCAGCACCGCCTTGGCGACGTTGCCGATCCGAAGCCGTACCTTCTCTGCTGCCACGAGGTCGGACCGTAGACGTGCTGGCTCGCGCCACGTGCTCATGCCGAAGCTGCTGCCACCAGCCCGTGTACGGTTCCGGGCGCCGTCTTGCACGGGGCTCACAAGGAGGCCGAGAT
>DAORTY010000411.1:0-1713 GCA_035432905.1 Ilumatobacteraceae bacterium
CGTCGAGCAGGATGTTCGCCGACTTGCCGCCGAGCTCGAGGAACACCTTCTTCACCGTGGCCGAAGCGCGCGCCATGATGTGCTTGCCCACCGCCGTGGAGCCGGTGAACGACACCATGTCGACACGCGGGTCACCCACCAGCTGGTCGCCGACCTCGCGCGGGTCTTCCGAGGTGATCACGTTGAACACGCCGGCGGGA
Organism: Ilumatobacteraceae bacterium; assembly: GCA_035432905.1. Taxonomy (GTDB): domain Bacteria; phylum Actinomycetota; class Acidimicrobiia; order Acidimicrobiales; family Ilumatobacteraceae; genus UBA668. The sequence continues at coordinate 201 of DAORTY010000411.1, forward strand.
ATCTCGGTGTATTCCTTCACCAGGCGGCCCAGCATCGTTGCCGACCACGGCGTGTCGGGCGCGGCCTTCAGCACCACGGTGCAGCCGGCGGCGAGTGCCGGTATGCACTTGGCGAGGTTGATCTGCAGCGGCACGTTCCAGGGCGTGATGCAGGCGACCACGCCGATCGCTTCCTTCTCGACGAGGCGGCGGCTCTTCAACGTGCCGAACGCGCTCACGCCGATGTCGCGGCTCCACTGGAATTTCGGCAACGTCTCCAGCGTGTAATCGATGAAGCCGATGGGCACGTCGCACTGCGGACCGCCGGCGCCGCAGATGCCCAGGGGGCTGCCGGTTTCGGCGGCTATCTGCTGCTTGAAATCGCCGCGCACCGCGAGCAGCGCATCGCGCAGTTGGCGGATGCAGCGCAGGCGCAGGGCGTGGTTGGTCGACCAGTCGGTGGTGTCGAAGGCGCGTCGCGCCGCGGCAATCGCGCGCTCCATGTCCTCGGTTCCGGCGTCGGCAACCTGGCCGATCACCTCCTCGGTCACCGGGCTGATGTTGGCATAGGTCCTGCCGGAGGCGGCCGGCACCAGTTCGCCGTCGATGAACAGGCGGGATTCGGGGTTCATTGTCTCTTGTTCCTCATGTACGCAGTCAGTGGCTTCGTTCCGGTTGCGCGCCGCAGCGGGCGCGTTCAGTCGAGCGTGCCGAACAGCTTGTCGTAGAGCAGCGTGATCGTGGCGTAATTTCCCTTCTGCATGTCGATGTGATGGACGTGGTGCTTGAAACTGATCCAGTTCAGCAGCTTGTAGCCCGGCAGCTCGAACTTCACGTGGTTGAAGGTGTTCAGCTGGATGTAGACGACCGAGGCGATCGCCACGCTCACGACGTGGAAGCCGCCGAGCGCAAGCCCCAGCCCCAGCACGGTGAAGTGAAACAGCAGCTGGCCGATGGTGGTCTCCACCGGGTGCACGTAGAAGGCATCGATGTGCGAGGGATCGCGCGCCTGGTGGTGCACGGCATGCACGCGGCGGAAAAAGCGCAGTACCGCGAAGCGGCTGTCGTGCGCGGCATGGAACAGGAAGCGGTGCGTCAGGTAGTAGAAGAAGTCGTAGACCATCAGGATCAGCACGATGTCGAACAGTCCTCGCCACAGCGGCCGTGGTTCGAAGCTCACGACCAGGGGCGCCATCACGAAAAAGAACGCGAGATTGGTCCACATCCCTGCGCGTATGCTGCGCTTGATCATCGGCGGGTACTTGTCCCTGCCCAGGCGCTCCTTGTCCAGCGCGCGGTTCTGCTCGCGCACGCCCTGGAAGGCCGGCACCTTGAACACGAGCCAGCGCCCGAACTTGCCGAGCGCCACCACCATCACGATCAGCGCGATTCCTGCCTTCCAGTCGTAGACACTCGACAACCATTCAACACTCATCGTTCACTCCTCCCGGGTGTAACCGAGCAGCAGGCGCGCCAGTTCGCGCCCACCCTGCGGTCCTAGTTGCTGTATCAGTTGCCTGGCGATGGCATCCAG
>DAORTY010000412.1:0-1712 GCA_035432905.1 Ilumatobacteraceae bacterium
GCTGCTCGTGCACCTGCTTGTAGGCGATGCTCACCGGGTTCTCGCCGCTGAACGGCGGCCGGCCGGCGACCATCTCGTAGAGCACGATGCCCAGCGAGTACAGGTCGCTGCGCGGGTCTGGCTGGGCGCCCTGCGCCTGCTCGGGCGAGAAGTAGGTGGCGGTGCCCATCACCGAGCCGGCCTGCGTGAGGTTGCTCTCGGTGGGGGCGTTCATCGCCCGGGCGATGCCGAAGTCGGCCACCTTCACCTGGCCGTTGATGCCGATCAGGATGTTGGCCGGCTTGATGTCGCGGTGCACCACGCCGTTGCGGTGGGCGAAGCCGAGCGCGGCGGCGATCTCGCTGGCGATCTCGGCCGCCTGATGGCTGTTGACGTGGCCGTTGGCGCGCAGGATGTCGGCCAGCGTGCGGCCCTGCACGTACTCCATCGCCATGAAGTAGGTGTTGGCGTACTGGCCCCAGTCGTAGACCCCGACGATGTTGGGGTGGTTGAGGTTGGCCGCGCTCTGCGCCTCGCGCCGGAACCGCTCGACGAAGTTGGGGTCGACCGCGAACTCGGGGAACAGCACCTTGATGGCAACGGGCCGATCGAGCAACAGGTCGCGCGCGAGGAACACGTCGGCCATGCCGCCGCGCCCGATGCGCTGCTGGATTTCGTAGCGGTCGTTCAGGACGGTCCGCTCAGGGGTGTTGCTCACTGCACTCGTTTCTGGCTGAAATCGCTTCCCGAGGATACAGACCGTGGTCGGCGAAGGACGTTCACCGCACTGTGAGCACTGTCACCGGTGCTCCTGTCGCTTTTGTGGAGATCACAGACCGGAGGCGAACAGGTAGTCGAACACCTGCTTGGCGATCGGGCCGGCAAGCTTGCCGCCGGTGCCGGCGCTGATCTCGTCGGTGGTGCCCTTGATGAGCACCGACACGGCGAAGCGCGGCGCTTCCGCGGGTGCGAACCCGACGATCCAGGCGTGCGACCGCTGCGGCTCACCCTCCACGAAGTTCAGCTGCGCCGTACCCGTCTTGGCGGCCGCCTGGATGCCGCCGGCCAATTGCATCGACTTGCCGGTGCCGTTGTTGACCACCCCGACCATCAGCTCGTTGAGGGTGGCTGCAGTGGCCGCCGAGATGGGCGTCTTCCACACCGAGGGTTCGGTGCGTTCCATCACGGTGCCGTCGTGGCGGATGGTGGCGGCAACCACGTGCGGGGTCATCATCCTGCCGCCGTTGGCCACGGTGGCCGCGACCATGCACATGTGCAGCGGCACCATCAGGTCGTTGCCCTGCCCGAACCCGCCGATGGCGAGCAGGGGCAGTTGGTCCTCGAAGAACGCCGCGTCGCACGGCAGCACGTTGCCGCAGAAGCTGCTGGCGACCGCTCCCGGCAGGTCGATCGGCAGTTCCTCGCCGATGCCCCACGCCCGCACGCCGTCGGTCATCCGCTGTGGCCCGAGCTCGACGGCGAGCTGCGCGAACGGGATGTTGCAGCTGCGGAAGAAGACCTCGCTCATCGAGCCCCCGCAGGCCGAACCGCCGTAGTTCTGGATCGGGTTCTCGGTCTGCGGTGGCACCCATTCGCGCTCGCTCGGCCAGTTGCGGTCGAGGCTGGTGATGCCGTTCTCCAGGGCGATGCCGGTGGTGACCACCTTGAAGCTGGAGCCCGGCATGTAGTTCTCCTGGTAGGCGTTCGCCAGGAGCGGCTTGCCGGGGTAGTTG
>DAORTY010000413.1:0-1711 GCA_035432905.1 Ilumatobacteraceae bacterium
AACGCCGTGACCCCGAACGCCGTGACCCCGACCTTGGCCGAGCACGTCAGTGGCGCCGAGGTGTTGGTCTGCTGCGGCTCGGGAGGCGTCGGCAAGACCACGTCTGCTGCAGCGCTCGGGCTGCAGGCCGCGCTGCTGGGCCGCCGGGCTGTCGTTGTCACCATCGACCCGGCGAAACGGCTGGCCGACGCGCTGGGCGTGCCAGGCGGGTTGAGCAACGAACCCACCAAGCTGGACGTGCCGGGCGACGGCGAGCTGTGGGCACTGATGCTCGACACCGCCACGACCTTCGACGGGCTGGTGCGGGCGAATGCCTCCGACCCCGACCAGGCCGAGCGAATCCTCGCCAACGCCTTCTACCGCAACGTTGCCGGCTCGCTGAGCGGGACGCAGGAGTACATGGCGGCCGAGCGGCTGCATGCGCTGCACAACGACGAACGCTTCGATCTGGTCATCGTCGATACTCCCCCCACGCGCAACGCACTCGACTTCCTGGATGCGCCGGGCACCATCACCAAGTTCATCGATCACCCGCTGTTCAAGCTGCTGATGATGCCCACCCGTCGTGGGATGAAGGTGCTCAACCTCGCCGCGCAACCAATCCTGCGCACCATCGGCAAGGTCGTCGGCGGCGACGTATTGGCCGATGCGGTGGCCTTCTTCCAGGCGTTCGGGGGGATGGAGACCGGCTTTCGCCAACGCGCTGACGAGGTGATGGCACTGCTGCACAGCGACGTCACCCGCTTCGTGCTTGTCGCCTCACCGCGGGCCGACACCATCGAGGAAGCGTGCTACTTCGCCAACCGCCTTGCCGCCAGCGATCTGGAGGTGGCAGCAGTCGTCGTCAACCGTTGCACTCCGACGTTCGGCGAGCCACCGGCCAGGCGCCCACGCAACGCTGCCGCCGGCGCCCTCTACGACAACCTGATCGAGCTGCGCACGAGCGCCGTCACAGAGCGCTCGCAGGCCGCTGCGCTGCTGGTCGCCACCGGCGTCCCCGACGGCACGCACACCACGTGGGTGCCGACGCTGCCCGGCGACGTCCACACTCTCGAGGCGTTGGCCAGCATTCGAGGTGTGCTGTTCGACCAGTGAGGCTTCGACGGAGCCAGGTGTACCCGGTAACGTCGGTGCGTGCACTATCTCGTCGCCACTGATGCTGATTACGTTGTCAACAACGTCACCGCTGCCCTCGGCGGCCCCGACGTATCGTTCACCATCGTTCGTGAGGGCCGCGCAGTCGCCGCTGTCGTCGCCGAACGTACGCCGGATCTGGTGATCGTCGATCTGCAGATCGGGTCCAAGGGCGGCATGGCCGTCACGATGGACCTGCGGTTGGATGCCAGCGCAGGGATGGCGCCGCACGTCAAGGTGCTGATGCTGCTCGACCGCGAAGCCGACGTGCACCTCGCCAAGCGGTGCGCCGCCGACGGCTGGCTGATCAAGCCGTACGACCCACTGACCCTGAAGCGTGCCGTTCGCGCCGCCATGGCCGGGCCTGTCATCGAGGAGCTCGTCGAGGAGCCGATCGAGGAGCCGAGCGCTGAAACCGTTGAGGAAGAAGCGCCCGTCGCCGGATAGCATCGGTGCTTGCTACGGGGTGTAGCGCAGCTTGGTTAGCGCGCCACGTTCGGGACGTGGAGGCCGGAAGTTCAAATCTTCTCACCCCGACCAGTTCGGCCCGGGTCACTCACCAGAGTGACCCGGGCCG
>DAORTY010000414.1:0-1686 GCA_035432905.1 Ilumatobacteraceae bacterium
GGCGTACATGATCTGCAGGAACGAGAGCGCATCGTCGAGCGTGGTCGGCGGTTGTAGTTCGAGGTGCGCGGAGCCGTGCCGCATCGCCTTCGCGTAGTCGGGAAGGATGTAGCGTGCGGTGTACGGCGCGTTGCCCTCGTACATGTCGCAGATCACCCGCTTGTCGAGCGCCTCGCGGCACGCGTCGGACAGATCCGGGTAGTCGATGGCTTCTGTGGCGAGGGCGGCGAGACGGCGCAACTTCTGGTCGTAACCGATGGCACCGTCACGCACGAGTGCCTCGGCGCGAGCGCGGAACTCCTGCATTTCCATGCCTCGAACGGTACGTGGCATGCCGTCGGGCAGATAGGGGCAAAGGTCCCATGCCGCGGCGGAGGGGGCTTGCCTGCGGGCCTCGCAACGGCTAGACCCGTGTCATGTCCACCACCGTCGTCCACACGGCCTGCACGCTCGATTGCCCCGATGGTTGCTCGCTGGCGGTCACGGTGACCGACGGGCGCATCACCGATGTCGATGCCTCGTCCGACAATGCGTTCACCGACGGCTGGATCTGCGCAAAGGTGAAGCGCTATGCGCAGCGGGTGTATGCACCCGAGCGCGTGAAATCACCGTTGGTACGCACTGGGCCGAAAGGCGCCGGTGAGTTCCGCGAAGCCACGTGGGAGGAAGCGACTGCACTGATCGCGGGTCGCATGCATCAGGCGATCGACCGCAAGGGTCCCGATGCGGTAGTGGCCTACACCTACAACTCCTCGGCCGCGGTACTCGAGCGAGCCAGCCTCTCGGAGGCGTTCTTCGCTGCGATCGGCGCCACGGTGGTCCCCCACACCATCTGTGCCGAGACGATGGGTGCAGCGTGGGAGAGCGTCTACGGCGAGATGGCGTCTGCCGACCCGCGTGACGTGGTGAACAGCAAACTCATCGTGATCTGGGGCGCCAACCCGACGGTCAGCAACACACACTTTCCACCGCTGGTGCAGCAGGCGGTGAACGCCGGTGCCAGGGTCGTCGTCATCGATCCGCGCCGCACTGCCATGGCCAAGCGCGCCCACCTGCATCTGGCCATCCGGCCCGGTACCGACACGGTGCTCGCATTCGCGGTCGCCAATCTCTGGGCGGGCAGCGGCTACCTGGATCGTCACTTCTTCGAGCCGCACGCGATCGGTGCGGCCGAGTTCTTGGAGGCCGCTGCCGAATGGTCGGTCGAACGAGCGGCCGCGCTCACCGGTCTGGACGCGTCGGCCATCGTGACGCTGGCCGAATGGTGGGGCACCACCCGGCCCAGCATGCTGCGTATCGGCTGGGGGCAGGAGCGCAATGCGAACGGTGGCGCCTCGTGCCGCGCGATTCTGACGCTGCCAGTACTCGGTGGCCACTTTCGCGAGCGGGGCAGTGGTGTCATCGGTTCGACGTCAGCGGGCGAGGCCACGCCCCGTACGCGGTGGCCGGCGGAGGCGTTCAACGATCTGGCTCGCCGTTCGCTGCCCATGCATCAGGTGAGCCAGTGGATGGCACCCGGTTCGGCTGACCCGTGTGAGGTGCTGTTCGTGCAGGGCTCGAACCCGCTGGTGATGTGCCCCGACCACCACGCCGTTGTTGCCGCCTTCAGCCGTGAGGACGTGTTCACGGTCGTGCACGAGCAGGTGCTCACCGACACCACCCGCTACGCCGACGTGGTGCTGCCGG
>DAORTY010000415.1:0-1672 GCA_035432905.1 Ilumatobacteraceae bacterium
TGGCGCTGCTTGTCGAGCCGCGGGATCATCTCATCGTTGACGAGCTGGGCAACCTGGGATTCATTCATCATCGAGCCCGTCTCAAGTCGTGGAGGGTGATTCGTCGCCCGCCACCGAGCCCCGGAGTTTCTGGAATCAACGTCGCCCGCAGTTGGTCGGCCAACTCGTCGTAGCCACCTACAGCTTCAATCACCGTTGCCACGGCCTCGACCACCGCCACGTCCTTGCCGTCGAGACGATCGCCATAAGTGAGGAGCTCCACCACCCGGCCAGCGGCTCGACTGGTTGCCCCATAGGCGGGGATGGCTAGCCGGTTGATCGTCGAATCGTCGAAAGTCCTCATCGAATCACCAGGCCCTCCCTGCTTGCTTGCCCGTCTTGCGGGTCGCTGTCGTGTTCAGAAACTGGCGTCGCAACATGCGGGCCCCGATGAGACAAACCGCCAGGTCGATCTTGCGGCTGGACTCGCGGTGGCCCTTCCACACGGACACGCCGTAACGATTCGGTGAACGCCTGGCGTGCTTCAAATGGGCGACCAGTGCCGGGTGGTTGTCGTGGGTGACCGTGCGGCCCTCAGGGTCGCCCGCTGCCGCCACCTCAGCCGAGCTGCGTAGGTCGGCCTCGGCCTGCTCGGCGGCGGCCGTGAACGCCTCCACGCGCTTAGGTGAAGCCATGTCCCACATCGTCGAGTGCTTGTTTGGGCCACCAGCGACCGCCCACAACACCAGGCTGCGGCCGTAGTCCTGATGCCACCCGTCGATGATCGCCTGCCAGTAGCTCGTCGAGTCGTCGTCCTTGGCGTGCGACGGGTCCGCCCACAGGGCCTTCACGTCCCACGCATCGAGCACATGGCGCACCCGCTCGTCCACCTCGGTGCGGGGAACGATCCAGCCGACACCACGCGCGCCCTGCGGCTTCGCCCAGATACCGAGCGTCACCACGTGGCCATCGGACAGGCGGCAGCCAACCAGGGCCGTCGAGTCATCCGACTTGCTTCCATCGAAGAACAACACCCAGCCGTCGGCCGGTTCGTACTCCATGTCCGGGGCGGCACACAGGTCGATGTGTTTCGGGTCGCACCAGGCGTCCTCGGCGGCGACGATCTGGTTGAACCAATACCGGCGTGACACCTGCGGCGACCGTTTCGGGTCGAGAATCGTGGCCGTGATCCGGTCTATGTCGAGCCAATGCGAATCGCCCCGCACACCCTCGATCACCTGGGGTATCCCCTCCGGTGTCATCGGCGCATCCGGCGGCGCTTCGAGCGAGTCGTACAGGATGCCGGTGGCGGCCGACTTGCCCGCCTCGATCGCCTCGAACGCCTCACGCTCCCGCAGGAGCATCGAATCCTCGGACGGCTCCGGGGCGTTCCCGAACGTGACCGCCCTGCCCTGACCGTCAGCCGACTTGACCACGTTCCGGTCGATCACGTCGGCCATCTCGTGGCCGTCGTTGCGCTCAAGCCAGTGCTGGCCCTCGTTGCGGATCACGAACGTCGAGCGGGCGCCCTCAAGGCTCACCGGTGAACGGGTGACACCCTCGATGACCCCAGCGCCGTGGTTGGAGTAGATGACGATCTTGCCGAGGTCGAGCGAATGTTCGGCCTTGAGCTGCTTGGTGACCATGCCGGGGAACAGGCGCATCGTCGTCTTGGTCTGGTATTCGCTCGTTG
>DAORTY010000416.1:0-1650 GCA_035432905.1 Ilumatobacteraceae bacterium
TCGAATTTCGCCTTGCTCATTGCAGTCTCCGTTGTCGGGGCTTCATAGGGTTGTCAAAGAACGTGACGAGCCTAGCGGCCGGGGAACGCAGTCTCCACACGCCGGAGCAAGGAAGTCCGGCATCCACGCCAATTAGAAGGCGAGGGCCCACACCGGTTGGCTGGCGGTCGGGTACAGCGTGCCGTCGTTGACGCTCCAGGCACCGGCGACGTAGTCGAGGTCTTGGAACAGCATGCTGGTGGGGCAGCAGTTCGGGTCGCTGTCCGCGAAGACTGCCGAGATCACCGCGCCAGGCTCGTCGCTGGGCAGGCCGACGTTGCCATGGTCGATACCGCGGATGCCGCGAACGTCGAGCGTGCTACTACCCAGCGACTGCACGATGTCGAAGTCGAGGTAGTGGCCCGAGCCGTCGAGGCGGTACCCGATGAAGGCGGCCGGGTGGCCAATGCCCGCGTAGTCGCCGATGTAGAGGTCGACAGCGGTGAACTCGAAGTCGAACTCCTCGGTGGTGCGGTAGTTCTCGACCCACGAGGTTCCAACCTTGACATAGACCTCGACGACCCGCTTGGACTCGGGGATGCGGTATGAGATGACGAGCAGATCGTCCTGCTCGACGCATTGGTCGACCTCGCCGAATTCGAAGCTCATGCCGTCGGTGCACGTCAGTTCGCTGGGGCTGAAGACGTTGCCGTCCTCGGACAGCATTTCCAGGCGCGGGGCGCCCAGGGCCGTGAAGCCCGCGGCCGGCGGAGCGGTCGGCTTGGGCGGGGCTGCGGTCGGCGGCGGCGTGACAGCGGTGGTGGCCACGTCAGCAACCAGTGTCGTCAGCGTCGGGTCAATTGTGGTCGCCGTGGGATCGACAGTGGTCGTCGTCGAGTCCAGCGAGGTGCTGGTCGCCGCGACACTCGAACTCGACGACGTGGAGGAGGCTCCGCTGATCGACTTGTCCGAGCTGCATGCACCCAGTGCGAGCAGTGCTACTCCAGCAACGAGGGCGCAGTGGCGCGACGTCGAGAGGAGGGTGGAGGTGGCGTACTTCGAAGTCTGCATGTGAATGCTCCCGTGTGAAATGTCCTGCCAGTCAGAGACACCCGCGGGGGAAGCCTTGCAGAAACTTCTCCGGAAAGATGCCACACGTCCCGGCGGCTACTTACAGTGACGTATGGCTCGTAGTGACCGTCCACTTCCGCCGCGAGTCTCGCCGTCACCCGAGATCGTGGTACTCGACTCGCTGCCGCACGGTGAATGGAACGACGCAGTACTGACCGGCATGCTGGCTGACGACTTCGACGAGCCCCTGCTGCTGGCTCGGTCCCGCGTCGAGCGAGCGACGTTGGTCGGCGCATCGCTGGCCGGCTCTCGGCTGGTCGATGTGATGATCGACGGTTGCGACCTCTCTGGCGCGGACCTGGCCGGCGCCGCACTCACGCGCGTCGAGGTGCGCAACAGCAAGCTGGCCGGCGTGCAACTTGCCCAGTCGCGCTGGCACGACGTTCGCTTCATCGATTGTCAGTTCGACGGTGCCAACCTGCGATTCGTACGGGGTGAGTTCGTACGGTTCGAACGATGCCGGCTACACCGGGCAGAACTGCGCGACTCGGTACTCACCGCCGTGGCGTGGTGGGACTGCGACCTCACCGACGCCGACGT
>DAORTY010000417.1:0-1641 GCA_035432905.1 Ilumatobacteraceae bacterium
GAGCGGCGACGGGATCGCGGGTGAGCACCAACACCGGGCGGTCGCCGTCTGGCGTTGCGGCAAACCAGATCTCACCTCGACGAATCGACATCGCCGGCTCCGCCCCAGTCCGCCCAGTCTTCGGCCGGGCCCCAGTCGGCAAGTGCCGCCAGAGCCGACTCTCCGTCGGTGAGGGGCAGCTGCGCCCACCGCTCGGCGTCGTGCTCCGACGCCAGCCGGTTCAGGTGCAACCGAACCGCGTCGCGCAACAGTGCCGAGCGATCGATACCGAGCTGTGCCGCCCATCGCTGGATGGCTGCGACATCGTTGTCATCGACGCGGAAGCTGAGCATTGTCATACAGTGAGCATACGGTGTCATACGACGTGCGATCACGCAGCCACCCCCTGCTGGTGTCTGCGTTGGTGGCAGGGGGCACAGCGCAGTTGCAGCTCCTCCACCACGGTCTGGTGGGTGAGGTCGTAATCGGGGGCGTGGTCGTACTGCAGCAGTGCGGTGGCGCCACAATCGACGCAGGCCTGATCGCGCTCCTTCACCACGCGCTTTTGCCGGGTGCTCGGATGGCGTTGCTTGGCACTGGCGTTGACCGGGCGACCCTCAGCATCGTGAATGAGTGCCCGGATGAACGCCTGCGGCGCAATGCGCTCCACCACCGACATCGGCAGTGGCGAACCGTCGTCGAGGGTGGCGCCATCGGCCCGAACGTGCAGGATCACCTCGGTGGTCAGGGCACCGGTTCCGTCGTTCAGCAGTTGCGCCAGGGCGTCGGCGTGCTGTTGAGCCAGGCTCGGCCACAGCTCGCTGGTGATGGCGGCCTGCCTGGTGCTCATGACGTGAGCGGCGAGCCGGCTGATCAACACACCGGCGACCAGCGGGGGAAGCCGGGCGCTGAACGTGACCATGCCATCGGGCTCATTGCGCCACGTGATCGATCGCTGCTCGTGCTGGTGGCGCTCCAGCTCGTGGTCGTCGCTGTTGCGGTGCAGCCACGCCGCGATCGCACGCGGCAGATGGCCAGCTGGCACGTCCTTGGCGATCGCGGCCAGCTGCGCCTCGTTCTCCGGGGTGGCCAGCCGCGACAACGTGCGCACCTTGCTGTACGACAGTTCGTCGGAGTCGAACAGCGCGGCGATGATCGGCAAGGAGCGCAGCCGCTTGCCCACCCGGATCCACTCCCTGGCCGTGCACACCTCGATGTCGGCCACGCTTGCGATCCAGTGCGCCGCCGACACAGCACTGGTGACCGCCCACTCACCCGACTCGGCGAAATCGGCGGCCAGCCCGATGACCACCCGCTGGCTGGAGGACCAGGTGGTGAGCGCGTCGTTCAGGTCGCGTGTGAGCCGCAACCCAGATGGAATGGTGACGGGGTTGGTGCGCGCGGCCATACGAGCCTCCGGAGAGTTGTTGGTTGTGGGACCGCCCGGTCGTTCGCGAGAGGCAAGGTCGAGCTCGCTCGACTCAGCGTACGTAGAGGGTCTCACAGGGTTTCCGGGCGACGCGTCCGCGGACACGCAGGCAAGAGTCCAGGCTGTACGCACTGACCCGCCGCAGCCCCGGGCACAACGGCCTTACTCACACCTGACGTTGTGCGTCGTGCACGTGTTCACGAGCGAGCTACTGTTTGCGTCATGGCCAGCAA
>DAORTY010000418.1:0-1614 GCA_035432905.1 Ilumatobacteraceae bacterium
GCACGCGACGAGATGTCGCGCGGGGCCAGGTTGCCGAAGCTGGGGTACAGCCGCTCGAGGTAGTAGTCGCGCTCGGCCTCGGGGATCTGCGCCGCGGGGCGCTCGTCGCCGGCGTTGAGCGGCACCCACACCCGCCCGTCGTTACGCAGCGACTCGCTCATCAGCGTCAGCTTCGACTGCGTGTCGTCGGCCTGGGGAATGCAGGTGGGGTGAATCTGCGTGTAGCAGGGGTTGGCGAAGTAGGCGCCCTTGCGGTGCGCACGCCACGCCGCCGTGACGTTGCAGTTCATCGCGTTGGTGGACAAGAAGAACGCGTTGCCGTAGCCGCCGGTGCACATCACGGTGGCGTGCGCGGCGTGCGAGCGAACCTCGCCGGTGACCAGGTCGCGAGTGACGATGCCGGCGCAGCGACCATCGACGATGACGGTGTCGACCAGCTCGACGCGGTTCCACATCTTGACGGTGCCCAGGCCGATCTGGTGAGCCAGCTGCTGGTACGCGCCCAGCAGCAGTTGCTGGCCTGTCTGGCCACGGGCGTAGAACGTGCGCTGCAGCTGCGAACCACCAAAGCTGCGCGTGTCGAGCATGCCGCCGTACTCACGGGCGAAGGGAACACCCTGCGCCACCATCTGGTCGATGATGTTGAGGCTGACATGCGCGAGGCGGTGCACATTGCTTTCACGGGAGCGGAAGTCGCCGCCCTTGACGGTGTCGTAGAACAGTCGATGCACGCTGTCGCCGTCACCGCGATAGTTCTTCGCGGCGTTGATGCCACCTTGCGCCGCGATGCTGTGTGCACGGCGCGGCGAGTCGTGAAACGTGAAGACCTCGACGTCGTAGCCGAGTTCGGCCAGGGTCGCCGCGGCCGACGCGCCGGCAAGGCCGCTGCCGACCACGATCACCTTGAACTTGCGCTTGTTGTTGGGGTTGACCAACTTCATGTCGGCCTTGTAATTGTCCCACTTGTCGGCGATGTCGCCTTCGGGAACCTTGCTGTTGAGCAGCGAATCCGTCATCTCAGTCACTTCCCTACGATCCCGGCCAGCACGGCGATCGGGAACGAGACGTTGCCGACCACGACGATCGTGGCGATGCCGATTGCGATGTACCTGCGCCACATCTTGAAATGCGGGTTGTTCCAACCCATCGACTGGAACAGGCTCCACACACCGTGGAACAGGTGCACACCGAGTGCGATGTTGGCAACGATGTACAGCACCGCGACGGGCACTCGCTCGAAGCTGCGCACGACGTTGCCGTAGGCATCGCCACGCACGAACTCGCCGTCGGCAGCACTGACGCCGACGTTGTTGGCGAAGCCCCACGTCAGGTCGGCCAGGTGCCAGGCCAGGAAGAGCAACACGATGATGCCGGTCCAGCGCATGGTGCGACTGGCAAAGTTGGCGACTTGGTAGTCGCGCGGCCCCTGGTACTTCACCGAGCGGGCGGCGTGGTTGAGGCGGGTGAGGCTGTAGGCAGCGTGCACGTGCAGCGCCACTGCGCCGATGAGGCCGAAACGCATCAGCCACAGGGCGACGGTACGCGGCAGGATCGGGACGAGCAGTTCGCGCAGGAACTCGGCGTAGTGGTTGAAGTCCTCGGCGCCGAGGTACA
>DAORTY010000419.1:0-1614 GCA_035432905.1 Ilumatobacteraceae bacterium
AGATCGTGCGCTCGGGCACTCCCTCGGCTGCGAACACGTCGAACGTGTCGGCCCATGCATCTCGTGTGTGGACGATCAGCGGTAGCGAGCGTTCGTGGGCCAATTGGATCTGCGCGGCGAACGCCGTGCGTTGGACGTCTCGCGGGGAGTGGTCGTAGTAGTAGTCCAGCCCGCACTCACCGATGGCGATCACGTGCGGGTCGTCGAGGAAGCCGACGATGCTGTCCACGCCGTGCGAGGCCTCGTGCGGGTGCAGGCCGGCGGTGGCGTAGATGCCGTCGTACTCACGAGCCGTCTCGATGGCACTCGCTATCGTGGCAGCGTCGCAGCCAACGGTGATCATCGTCGTGACCCCCGCGGCCCGGGCCGCGGCGATCACTTCTGCCTGCGCCACGCCACGCGTGTCGTAGAGATGGCAATGGGTATCGATGTATCCGGCGTCGTCGACCTCTGCGCTCACACTGCGAACCTAGCGGCGAGGAAAGAGTGGGTCGCCCTTGGTGACCGCCAGGCCGCCGGGGTAGCCGCCCCACTCGGCGTTGATGGGGACACGTTGGTCGCTGACCTGGCCGGGCAGGCCAAGACGTTCCCACACGGTCTGGCACGTATCGGGCACCGCCGGGCTGGCGAGGATGGTGACGATACGCAGCGCCTCCAAGGCGTCGCCCATCACCGCATCGACTGCTGGTCCGGCCTCCACCTTCCACGGCTCGTTGGCTTCCAGATACGCGTTGGTGGCACGGATCAACGACCATGTGGCGTCGAGTGCCTTCGACGGTTGGGTGGCCGCCCAGCCCTCGATGGTTCCGGCGAGCGCGGTCGCGGCAGCAGCCGCCAACGGTGAGTCGGCGCGCGGTGCTGGGCCGATGCCCTCGCACTTCTTGCCGACCACGGTGGCGACGCGCGACAGCAGGTTGCCCAGGTTGTTGGCCAGGTCGCTGTTGTAGCGCGCGATCAGACCCTCGTAGGTGAAGTCGCCGTCGTGGCCGTAGGCCGTTTCGGCGAGAACGTAGTAGCGGAAACCGTCGACGCCGATGTCGTCGATCAGATCGAGCGGGTTGACCACGTTGCCGCTGGTCTTGCTCATCTTCTCGCCACCCACCAGCAGCCAACCGCCGACCGCCCAGCCGGCGGGTGGCTCGATACCTGCGCTCATCAGCATCGCCGGCCAGTACACGCAGTGGTGGCGGATGATGTCCTTGCCGATGAGGTGTCGCCCGGGCCACCAGTCGGCGAAGCGCTCCGGGTCGCTGCCGAAACCGATGGCGGTGATGTAGTTGGCGAGGGCATCGAACCACACGTAGGCGACATGCTTCGAGTCCCACGGCAGTGGGATGCCCCACTTCAAGCTGGTTCGGCTGACACTGAAATCGCGTAGCCCACCCTTGATGAGACCGAGCGCTTCGTTGCCGCGGAACTCGGGCTGAATCGCGCCCGGATGTGCCTCGTACCAGGCCAGTAGGCGGTCTTGGAAACGGCTGAGGCGGAAGAAGTAGTTCTCCTCCTCGTAGTACTCGACGGGTCGCTTGTGGATCTTGCACAGGTCGCCGGGGTCGAGCTCGTCGTCGGTGTAGTACTCCTCGCAGGCCACGCAGTACTTGCCCTTGTAGACGT
>DAORTY010000420.1:0-1613 GCA_035432905.1 Ilumatobacteraceae bacterium
GCGCTGCCTGAACCGCATGAACGACGTGATCCCGTCGGCGCGGGTCGGCGGCAAGGTGCTGTACCACGGGGTCGATCTGTACGGGCCAGGTGTGTCCGCCACCGAGGTCCGTCGTCGCATCGGCATGGTCTTTCAGCGACCCAATCCGTTCCCGAAGAGCATCTACGACAACGTCGCGTTCGGGCCGCGAGTCAACGGCATCAAGAACAAGAGCGAGCTGGATGACATCGTCGAGGAGTCGTTGCGCGGCGCAGCGCTCTGGGACGAAGTGAGCAGCCGGCTCAAGACGTCGGCGCTGGGTATGTCCGGAGGGCAACAGCAACGGCTGTGCATCGCCCGCGCCATCGCCGTGCGGCCCGACGTGATCTTGATGGACGAGCCGTGCTCGGCGCTCGACCCGATTGCGACAGCGCGCATCGAAGACCTGATGCAGGAGATCAAGAGTCGATTCACCATCGTGATCGTCACGCACAACATGCAGCAGGCCGGTCGAGTGAGCGACCGCACGGCGTTCTTCACCACTGAGATCAATCCCGACAGTGACCGCCGCACCGGCGTGCTGGTGGAGTACGACACGACCACCACTGTTTTCTCCAAGCCCTCCGACGAACGCACAGAGGCCTACGTGTCAGGGAGGTTCGGCTGATGGACGAGCTACGCAAGAGCTACCACCAAGAACTGGAAGGCGCCCGCGGCGAGCTGGCCCGGCTGGCAGCGTTGATCGCCGAACTGATTCCGCGTGCCACTGCGGTGCTGCTCGAAGGCGACCTCGAGGGTGCCGAGTACATCATCCGCGGCGACGAGGAGATCGATGCCCGCTGTGTCGAACTGGAAGAGCAGTGCATTCGCATTCTCGCGTTGCAGGCCCCGGTTGCCACCGAGCTGCGCCAGGTCGTGGCGCTGCTGAAGATGATTGCGGAGGTGGAGCGCAGCGGCGATCTCGTTCGCAATATCTGCAAGGCCGCGAGGCGCATCTACGGCCACGAGCTGGATCCCAAGTTGCGCGGCATCATCAACCGGATGGGCGAGCAGGCCCAACAGGTCTACTCGGCGGCCATCGAGGCGTTCGTGGAGAACGACGTGTCGAAAGCTGCTGCGCTCGACGACATGGACGCGTACCTCGATGCCCTGCAGAAGCAATTCATCCAGGCGATCTTCGAGAGCCAGGGGGCCGGGCACATCGACATGCAGGTCGCCGTACAGCTGGCGATGGTCGCTCGCTTCTACGAGCGCATCGGGGACCACGCCGTGAACATCGCCGAGCGGGTGCGTTTCGTGATCACCGGATGGGTGCCCGACCACAGGAAGCCCGAGCGCGCGCCGGTCGAGATCGGTGGCGTGACATCGCTGTCGAGCAGCGAGACCGTCGGGGACCAGTGAGCTTTTTCGCCCGCGGCGAGTTGCGAGATCTGCAGCGTGAGCTGGCGCTGGCACGATCAGCGGGTCGTGCGGCCGAAGCCGAAGTGGAACGTCTCCGCTCGGGCCTCGACGCGGTGCCTGCGGGCATCGTGCTGGCCGACGAGACTGGTCAGCAACTGCTGCGTAACCACGTGGCCGCGGTTGGTGGACATGTCGACCTCCTGGTCGAGGAAGCGGTCGAGCACATCCTCGCC
>DAORTY010000421.1:0-1612 GCA_035432905.1 Ilumatobacteraceae bacterium
GCTGACACCGTGCTCGCTCAAGGGATCGACATCACGTCGCGGTTCAGCCCGACTGTCTTCGTTGACATAGCCACCGTGACCAGAACTGAGACGGGGTGGGTTGACCTCGCCGCAACCTTCGACGGGTATGCCGAGAACGGCAGTTTCGAGGCGGCCGACGTCATCTGGAAGTCCGTCACTGCAAGAATCCACAACGGGTTGCCCTGCCAACTCTGAATCGCCCTGGGTCTGATGGAGGCTCGGGTTATTGGTTTCCAACCCCGAGCGGGGTGGGCTGTTGGGCAGCGTAGTGCGCTGCTTCGAACTCGATCGGCGGGATGTCGCCGCAGTGGCCGTGGAGGCGGTCGTGGTTGAACCAGTGCACCCATGACAGCGTGGCGAGCTCGAGTTCGTCGACGTCGTTCCACGGCCTTGGTGCGTCGGGACCGTAGACGCATTCGGTCTTGTAGAGCCCGTTGGTGGTCTCGGCCAGCGCGTTGTCGTAGCTGTCCGCGACGGTGCCGATCGAGGGTCTCGCGCCGATCTCGTCGAGGCGTTCGGTGAACCGCACCGACGTGAACTGGCTGCCCGCATCGGAGTGTGTGACGAGACCGACGAGGCGCCGGCTGCCACGGGATCGACGGGCCATCTCGAGCGCGTCGAGGACCATCTCGGTGCGCATGTGGCTGGCGGCGGTCCACCCGACGATCATCCGTGAGAACGCGTCGACGATGAAACACACGTAGGCCATCCCTGTCCTGGTCGGGACATAGGTCAAGTCGGTCACCCACAACTCGTTCGGTGCTGTGGCGGTGAAGTTCCGATTGACCAGATCCGGGGCACGCACGGCGTCGGGGTCCTGGCGGGTGGTGAACACCTTGCGGCGTTGCCGCGAAACACCCTCGATGTCCAGCCGGTGCATCAGACGGGCGACCTGGTCACGACCGATGTCGTGCCCCGCACGCCGCGCTGCCTTCCACAGTTTGTGCGCGCCGTAGACCTTGCGGTTGGTCACCCACAACACCATCAGGATCTGCATCATCACCGCGTCACGCACCGCACGCGCCGATGGTGCCAGTTGCCGTTTCTTGGCGGCGTAGTACGTGCTCGGAGCCATCTGCAACACCCGGCAGATGGGCTCGACTCCGAACTCGTCACGATGCTCGTCGATGTAATCGACGATCACCTCGATGGGCGGTCGAGCTCCGCCGCGAAGAAAGCCGACGCCGACTTCAAGATCGAGTTCGCCCGCCGCAACTCGCGGTTCTCTTGCTCCAACTCGCTGATCCGCGCCGCCTGAGCGGTCGTCACCCCAGGGGTGATGCCCTGGTCGGTCTCGGCCTGCTTCACCCAGTTGCGCAGCGACTCGACACCGATCCCGGTCTGATCAGCGACCCGTTTCACCGTCCCATGATCCGTGCCCAACTCCTTGCGGAGCTGGAACACCGCGCGCACTGCACGCTCCTTGTCTGCCGGCGTGTACCGGTGTGTTCTCGGTCGACCCGATGACTGCTGTGATGCCATGACTCCATCCTCGTTTCCAAGGTCAAGAGCCTCCAACCATCCCAGGGCGATTCAGCAGCGCCGACAACGACAACAACCTGCCCGTGGGAACATCCCACCCATACCCGCG
>DAORTY010000422.1:0-1606 GCA_035432905.1 Ilumatobacteraceae bacterium
CCGATCAGGTACGTCTCGCCAATCTCACCCTTTTCGAGGACGGTCAGCACCGCTGACGAGTGATCATCGGCGTGGATCCAGTCACGCACGTTGATCCCCGAGCCATAGAGCTTGGGGCGGATCCCGCGGATCACGTTTGTGATCTGTCGCGGGATGAACTTCTCCACGTGCTGGCGAGGTCCATAGTTGTTCGAGCAGTTTGACAGCGTTGCTCGCACGCCAAACGAGCGAACCCACGCCCGTACCAGCAAGTCGCTGCCGGCCTTCGTCGCCGAATAGGGACTGGACGGGTTGTACGGAGTGGACTCGGTAAAGCGCTCCGGGTCGTCGAGCTCAAGGTCACCGTAGACCTCATCAGTCGAGATGTGGTGCAGGCGTGTGTCGTGCTTGCGAGCGGCCTCAAGCAGCGTGAACGTGCCGACGATGTTCGTGTCGAGGAACGGCCGCGGGTTGTCTAGCGAGTTGTCGTTGTGCGATTCCGCTGCGTAGTGCACGACCGAGTCGGCCTTGCCGAACAAATCGTCGACGAGTGCGGCGTCGGTGATGTCGCCCTTGACGAATGTGACCCGGTCCTCAGTCAACCCGGCGAGCGACGCCAAGTTTCCGGCGTATGTGAGCGAATCGAGCACAGTGACATGGTGGTCGGTGTTTTCGGCCACGTAGTGCACGAAGTTCGATCCGATGAACCCGGCACCGCCGGTGACGAGAATGTTGGCCATTAGAGACCCCTCTCCAAGATGCTGAGCAGATATGAGCCATAACCCGACTTGACGAGCTTGTTCGCACGTTCGCGAAGTTCGTCGTCAGAGAGGAACCCCTGACGCCAGGCAACCTCTTCGGGAACGCCGATGCGGAGTCCAGTCCGACGCTCCATGGTGCGGACGTAGTCGCCAGCATCGGTCATCTGGTCGAAGGTGCCGGTGTCGAGCCAAGCCGTCCCGCGAGGCAGAACCTCGACGGCAAGCTTGCCGCGTTCGAGGTAGGCACGGTTGACGTCGGTGATCTCATACTCGCCACGCGCACTGGGCTCGAGCGAGCGCGCGATCTCCACGACGTCATTGTCGTAGAAGTACAGACCGGGCACGGCGTAGTTGCTCTTTGGTTCGGTGGGCTTCTCCTCGAGCGAGACGGCAGTGCCGTCTTGATCGAACTCGACGACACCGTATGCCGATGGTTCGGCCACCCAGTAGGCAAAGACAGCGCCACCGTCGACATCGGCAAAGCGCTTGAGCTGCGTGCCGAGCCCGGGGCCGTAGAGAAGATTGTCGCCGAGAGCCAGCGCGACCTTGTCGTCGCCGATGAAGTCTGCGCCGATCGTGAACGCCTGCGCAAGCCCATCTGGGGAGTGCTGCTGCGCGAACGTCAGGTTTACACCGAACTGGGAACCATCGCCCAGGAGCCGCTCGAACTGCGCCGCGTCGTGGGGCGTCGTGATGATGAGGATGTCTCGAATTCCCGCGAGCATGAGCGTCGAAAGCGGGTAGTAGACCATTGGCTTGTCGTAAACAGGGATGAGCTGCTTCGAGATGCCAAGGGTGATTGGATGCAAGCGCGTGCCGGAACCGCCGGCGAGGATGATGCCTTTCACCCCCCAATCTTCGCACAC
>DAORTY010000423.1:0-1598 GCA_035432905.1 Ilumatobacteraceae bacterium
GGCTCGCCCTCGGGAATGGTGATGACAGGTTTTTCGGCCATCGCGCCACGCTAGCTCTCAGGCCCAGGGTCTCGGCATCGTTCGAGGTGTGGCGGCGGCTTTCGTCAACGCGTTGATGGTGGCGAAGAGGCGGTCGAGATCGGCTCCGGGGAACAGGGCTTCCGGGCCGGTGGGGGCAACGCTGTCGTAGGGGCTTTCGTAGACCCGGGCAGCGTCGACGACGCCGTGTTCGGTGAGCTCGTCGATGATCAGGGTGACGAACTTGATCTGGTTCTTGCTGTAGCGCTTGTCGTCGAGGAACTCGGCGAAGGCAGCCTTGGCGGCAGCGCGGTCGAGGCCGACGAGCGAGCGGATGAACAGCCCGAAGCTGCCGGCGTTCCTGCTGGCCTGTTCGAAGGTGTCGTCGTTGCCGATGCCGGCGGCGACGAGGATGCGTTGCAGCTCGTCGATGTCGGCGGCCGTGAGCGGCTCGCCCGAGCGCACCTTGGCGACGGCAGCTTCGGCGAGGTGCTCCTTCAGGAAGTGTTCGGCCTTCTTGCGGAACTGGGCGAACTCGGCGCTGGCGACCGACCCGCCGATGCCGGGTAGGGTGACGTCGGTGCCGTCTCCGAGCTGGTCGTTGAAGTTGGTGTAGACGATCGACTTCTTGGTGCGTTCGATCAGCGGCACCAGCAACCGCAGCCGGCGGCGCATCTGCTCCAGCATCGAGTAGGTGACGTCGACCCACCACTCGTCGTGCTGCATCGCCTGCAGCAGCTCCAGCTCGGCGGCGATCGCGGGAATGGTCTGCTGGTCCTCCAGCAGGCCTGCGATCTGGATGAGCACGCGCCGCTGGCGGTCGAAAGGCTCGCCGCGCAGCAAGCCGAGTTGTGTGTTGAGCACGAGCACGTCGAGGCGTTTGGCGTCTTCGTGTTCGGGTTCCAGCTGGGTGGGCAGCTTGGCCACGCGGTCGGCCAGCGCGGCCAGGTCGCCCACCGACAACGTCGCCCACGAGGCGCCGTCGCGGAAGCGTTCGATCAGTTGCAGGTGCGGCCGCACGAGGAAGTTGCCCGCGTTCATCGACTCGATCGCAGCCCGCAACACGTCGGCCAACTCGGCCCGCTCAGCGGCGCCGGCCTTCAGCGCATCGAACGTCTGGATCAGTTCCAGGCGGGCCTTGAAGATCTGCTCGCTCAGTGGCGCGCCCGCGGCGCCGTCGGCGGGCAGCAGGGTCTGGCTGAAGAACTCGAGGTTCTGGCAGAAGTCGAACACGCGGAACTCGGTCTTGTCGTCGCCGGGGCCGAACAGGCCGGGGCACAGCCGGGTGCCGCGGCCGATCATCTGCCAGAACTTGGTCTTCGAGCGGACCATCTTGAAGAACACCAGGTTCACGCACTCGGGCACGTCGATGCCGGTGTCGAGCATGTCGACCGAGATGGCGATGTGCGGCGCCTTGTCCTTGTTGGAGAAGTCGTCGATCAGGCCCTGCCCGTACTTCACGCTGTGGGTGATCACGCGGGCGAAGTTGCCGGCGTCGAGCTGCGGGTAGTTGGCGATGAAGCGTTCGTAGATGTAGTCGGCGTGGCGTTGGTTCTTGGCGAAGATGATCGTCTTGCCCA
>DAORTY010000424.1:0-1591 GCA_035432905.1 Ilumatobacteraceae bacterium
TGCTGCGCCTCGAGTCGATGCTCTACGAGGACAACCCCAGCTTCGAGAACTGGGACCAGGACGACACCGCTGTCCGGCAGGCCTACGACCGTGCGCAACCGCACGACGTCGCCGGTGAGCTGCACGCGACGGCAGGAATGTTGTCGGCCCGCTACGCAACTGTCGGCGGCGCCCAGTGGCAGCGCACGGGCACGCGCAGCGACGGCGTCGAGTTCACCATCGACAGTTTCACTCGCTACATGGTCCACGACCCGGTGCACCACGTCTGGGACGCCGAGCAGGGCTACCGCAAGATCGGCGGCGGGGGCAGCCCGTGGGCCGCTCCCACCGGTGTGCCGGCCGGCTGAGCGTCAGGGCCGACGACCCGTCCAGGCGACGATGCGATCTATCGTTGGCGCATTCGGGGGCGCGTCGGCTGCGTTGCGGAACGGCGGCTCCCAGCCGGTGGGCATGAACTGACGTGCTGCATCGAAGCGCTCGTCGCGGTTCGCTTCGGGCAACACCAAGAGGTATGAAGCCATCGCTGCATCGAGCACCGCGTCGTCGAATGCGGCAGGTCGGCCCAGGGCATGGGCGAGATCCCACGTGTGGACGGTGAGTTCGCCGATGTAGGTGGCCAACAGCATCGAGCCCGGCCCGCTGGCCCACGGAAGGGTCATGGTGCGGTCGAGCGTCGCGGGGTCGGCCCACGCGGTGGCAACGTGGTCCATCTGGTGCAGCCAGTTCGCGTGCCAGCCGTTCGGTG
The DNA here is from genome assembly GCA_035432905.1 of Ilumatobacteraceae bacterium. Classification (GTDB taxonomy): domain Bacteria; phylum Actinomycetota; class Acidimicrobiia; order Acidimicrobiales; family Ilumatobacteraceae; genus UBA668. The sequence continues at coordinate 746 of DAORTY010000424.1, forward strand.
GCGTCGGGACCGTCTCGGGCAGGGCCATTGGGTCGGTGCCTTCGGCGAGCGCGACCACGCGGCGCTTCACGATGTCGAGGTGGCCGAGCAGCCCGGCGACGTCGAAGCTGTCGCACGGGGTCAGCAGACCCAACTCTGTGTCGTCGATGGTGGCGATCAGAGAGCCGACCGTCGTACCGGCGGCGGCGAAGAGAACGCGGGGATCCTGGGTTGTCGTTGTTGTTGTCATGCGATCACCGTTTCATCCAAAGTGGTCAGTTCCTGGCCATGTTGATGAGATACTGCAACTGTGCGTGCCGACCGACTCGTGGCCATCTTGCTGATGTTGCAGCAGCGTCAGAAGGTGACGGCCGACGAGGTTGCGGCCGAGCTGGAGATCTCGCCGCGCACCGCCCGGCGCGACCTGGAGGCCCTGGGAATGGCGGGTCTGCCGGTGTACTCCGTTGCCGGTCGCCAGGGTGGGTGGCGGCTGGCCGGCGGCGGTCGAACCGATCTGAGCGGCCTGACAGCCTCGGAAGCGCAGGCGCTGTTCCTGGTGGCCGGTCCGTCTGCGGCCACCACACCCGAGCTGAAGGCAGCACTGCGCAAGCTGGTGCGTGCCTTGCCCGAGCAGTTCCGCCCCGCTGCCGAGCAGGCCCAATCGGCGGTACTGATCGACGAGCGATCGTGGAACCGCCCTGCGCCACGCCGGGCGGCGCCGCCGATGCTGGCGACCGTGCAGCAGGCAGTGGTGGAGGGTCAACAACTGCTGCTGGAGTACACGGCGCGCGATCGCGCACACACCCAGCGCGTCGTCGAGCCGCTGGGTCTTGCCGCCAAAGGTCCATCGTGGTATCTGGTGGCCGA
>DAORTY010000425.1:0-1587 GCA_035432905.1 Ilumatobacteraceae bacterium
GGCAACAAGAGCGAGATCGCAGTGGGCTACTTCACCATCTACGGCGACTCCGTGGGCGGCTACGGGGTCATCAAGGACGTGATGAAGACCCGCGTCTACGACCTGTGTCGGTATGTCAATCGCCGCGACGGACGCGAGACCATCAACGAACACGTGATCACCAAGCCCCCGTCCGCAGAGCTGCGCCCCGACCAGCGCGACGATCAGAGCCTGCCGCCCTACGACGTGCTCGATCCGATCCTCACGCTGTACGTGGAGGACGACCGCACTGCCGGCGAGATCATCGAGATGGGTCACGACGAAGCGATCGTGCGGCGCATCTGCCGCCTTGTCGATCTCAACGAGTACAAGCGTCGGCAGTGCCCGCCAGGCGTGAAAGTGAGCGCGAAGGCGTTCGGCAAGGACCGCCGCCTGCCCATCACCAACGCGTACCGCGGCTAGCGCGACCTACGCCGGTCGCCCGAGCCGGCGGCGTTCGAGCGCGAGGAAGGACGACACTGTCGCCACGGCGAGCACCGCGCACATCGTGGCCGGCCACACGATGCCGTAGCTCTCGTAGAGGCGTGTTGCGGGAATGCTGGCGACGGCACGGCCCAGCGTGCCGGCGGCGAACATCAAGGCCATGCCGCGCGCCGGTGAGCCGGGCACGGCGGCAGTACCCAGTGGGATCGCGCTGACGATGCCGAACTCGAAGGCAGCAATGGCCACGATGAGCAGTGGCAGGCCGATGAGGAGGTGCTCGTGCCACAGCGCCAGACCGAGGCCTGCGGGAATCATGATTGCCGCGCCCGCCGCCGCGCTGCGTTCCTTGCCCCACCGGTCCGTGTGGCGTGCAGATGTGATCGATGAGATCAACTCGCCGAATCCGAGGCCGAACGCGACCGCACTGAGCATCGCGGGCGTGAAGCCGAACGAGTCGTCGAGCCAACTGCCCAACGTCACGAACAGGACCTGGCTGGAGGCCATCAGGCAGAACATCGCCAGCATCAACACACCGACCTCGCGCACCACGATCGGGGCCCGTGCGGCGCGTCCGGCGCGTGTGTGGGGCCCGGAGTCGGGCGGGATGCGCTTGGCGATCACACCGGCCATGCACAGCACCGCCGCCGCCCCCAGGCCGTATCCGACGCGCCAGTTGGTGGCGGCGGTGACCAAGCCCATTGCCGTCACGCCGAGCAGGAGGCCCATTGCCCACGACGTTTCGGTGATGCCCATCACACGACTGCGCTGCCCGTAGGGCACGCGGTCCGAGAGCCAGGCACCGAGGCCGAGATCGAACATCATCTTGCTCTGCGAGATCATGACCAGGGCCACCGCGAACATCGCCGGGTGGACGCTGCTGGCAGCCACGACTGTGCCGACTGCTACCCCGATCAGGCCCAGGACGAGTGCTGTCCGTCGGTGCATCCGTTCGACGATCTCGCCCGTGAACGGCGAGAGCAACCCGGACAGTTCGCTGATGGCCACTGCAATCCCGATACCGGCCAGGGTGGTCCCGTTGCCGCGAGCGATGGTGGCCAAGAATGGCACTGCGAATCGGTAACACCCGTTGGCCATCGTGCGAGCCATCGTGAGCCCGGTGATGCG
>DAORTY010000426.1:0-1573 GCA_035432905.1 Ilumatobacteraceae bacterium
TGACGCTCCACGTGCCGGTGCAGTACGCCGACGGCACCACCTCGGTCCTCGACCTCGCCGTCACCGGCGACTTCCGAGAGTGACGGGTAGCCCCGATGGATCGTTCTTCTCACACACTCATACACGACAACGAACGGAGGCCGTGATGCACGGCAACTGGAACAACGACATGCACGACGGATTCGGCTGGGGCTGGATCCCGATGACGATCATGATGCTGCTCGTGTTCGCCAGCGTCATCTGGCTCGGTGTCGCGTTGCTCCGCCGCACCGGCACCCTCGAGCACGCAGCCGTCACCGGGCCTCCCGCTCCACAGGCGCCAAGCGCGCAGCAGATCCTCGCTGAACGCCTCGCCCGCGGCGAGATCGAACCCGACGACTACCGCACCCGCCTCGAAGCGCTCACCGCGACACGTACCTGACCGGGATCAGCTCGCCCCAGCAGGCCGCTCGGCGTGCGTGACGAGCGGCCGCAAGGGGGCGCCCGTCAGCCAGACGGCCATCCGGCACAGGACGGGCACCACTGTGAACCATCCGGCTACGGCGACGGGGCCGCCGAGCGCGAGGCCAGCGACAAACATCGGTGGGGTAGTGCGCGCCGACGTACACGCGGGTGAACGCCATCAGCAACGCCAGCACAGTGGCGACGATGCCCCACCGCCGGTTGGCGAACAAGAGCCCGACGGCAGCAGCGCCGACGGCAGTGGCGTGGTCGCTCGGGAACGAGAAGTCCGTCGTCTTGTCGACCAAGACATGCACGTTGGTCATCGCCTCATACGGGCGAAGCCGATCGACCGGGCTGCCGATGAGCTGGCCGATGCCGAGGGCGCGTATCTGCCAACTCGGCAGCGGCGACGCCACCCTCGGCGACCTCGGCTCACTGAGCTGACGCCGAGCCGCCGTCGCCGCGAGCGCCTACCGACGGTCGAGAAGCGATGGTCCTCAGGTCCGCTCCTTCTCTCCACGGCGGAGCAGATCGATCATCTCGGCGATTCGCCGCTCGCGCTCGTCGGGTCGGCGCTTCGTCGCGTCGATCCAACGGAGGTATGCACGACGGTAGAACTGGGCCAGCCCGTCGAAGAACGCTCCCGCCGCAGGCTCGGCCGCGAGTGCCGAGCGCACATCCTCAGCGAGATCCTCCCGTTGCGGCCCCTCAGGCGAGAGCACCACATTCACTGCGTCGCCAGGAGCGAGACCGCAGTCTCGCCGCCATGCCGCACCGAGCACGATCCCGAACCCGTTGTCGAATGGTTCGATCGAGGCGCGGACCTTCATTCCGTTCACGGTGCCGTGCACCCGATGATCCGGTTTGTGACCCCACGCGACGTCGGGATCGAAGGGCACCGGAACCATCACACGGTTGCGTGCCCCGGTGGTGACGACTGTCGAGTAGCTCCGCGTCGTCGGCATCCGACCACGCTAGATCAGCGCGTCGCCTGAGCGGTCGGCGCCGAGCGCCGCCGCGATCTGTGCGGTGGTCGGTGAGCCGGCGTAGCCGTCGGGCGTGCGATAGATGCGACACGACAACCCGATTGGCTCATCACCGACGGCGAACGGATCGACTCCGTCGATCA
>DAORTY010000427.1:0-1557 GCA_035432905.1 Ilumatobacteraceae bacterium
CGTCGGTGTGTGGCAGGTGATCGTCGATCAAGAACACCACGAGGCCGATCAGGACTGCGTTCAGCAGCGTGCCCAGGCCCAACCGCTCGCGCAGTGGTATCCACAGCAGCAGGATGAACACACCGGTGATCTCGATGATGATGCCGATCGCAATGCCGGTCTTCCTCTCGAGTCCCTGATGGAAGACATCCCACGGAGCGACGCCCAGTTCGGCGGTCAAGAAGCAGCTGATGCCGAAGCCGAAGAGGGTCAGGCCGGCGACGCAGCGAGCGATGCGTTGCCCGAGGCGGTCCTGTGGAAGCGGCAGGAACAGCCTGGACCGCGGACTGGCACGAAGCGCTTCGGACATCCGGCGAACCTATCGGAAACCGTGTGACACCCTCCTGGTACAAATCGCACCATGATCTTCGCCACCCTTTGCGCCGGTTGCAATCAGCCCGGAACCACCCTCTGCAATCGCTGCCGTTTCTCGCTCGCCAGCGCATCGTCCCAGGTCAGCGATATCGGTATCATGGCAGCGTTGCCGTTCGAGGGCGTGGCGCGGCAAGTTGTTCACGGTCTCAAGTATCGAAATCGGCGTCAGGTCGCCCGCTCCTTGGCACGCCTGATGGTGCGTCGTGTGCGGGTGGGCAAGGTCGACATGGTCACGTGGGCACCCACCAGCGGCGCGCGGGCGCGAGCGCGTGGCTACGACCAGGCCGAACTGCTGGCGCGGGCGGTGGCCGCCGAGCTCGGAGTGCCGTGTCGGCGCCTGCTGTATCGCAGTCATGGCGCATCGCAGACCGGGCATACGCGTGCCCAACGGCTGCAGGGCCCGTCGTTTCGCGCTCGCGCCGGGCGTGCGCAGTTGCGGGTGTTGCTCGTCGACGACGTCGTCACCACCGGCGCCACGTTGTCGGCCGCGCGCGAGGCATTGTTGTCGGCCGGCGTGGGCACCGTGCACTGTCTCGCAGCGGCGGCCACACCGTCGGCGCATCAGTCGCTGAAGCCCACCAGGCGTCGCACGACAGCGATGGCGTCGGTGGGGTCCTCGTCCACCAGCACGCCGCGGATACCGACGCTCTCAGCGGCCGACACGTTGGTCGCGACATCGTCCAGGAACACCGTGCGCCCGGCCTCGGCGCCCAGCCTGGCCAAGGCCAGCTGAAAGATCGCCGGGTTCGGCTTGCGCAGCCCCACTTCGTGACTGTCGACGATGTCGTCGAACCATTCGTCGAACGGCATCATCGAGCGCCAGTGCTCGCGGAACTCCAGCACGTTGTTGGTCAGTACACCCATCCGGATCTCGGCGGCGCGCAGTTCCTTCACCAGCTCGACCATCGGCTCACTGGGGGTGAACACGATCATCGGCGCCCCGCCGGGGGGTGGGGCCGGTAGCTCGATGCCCGCTTCGGCAAGCGCGATGCGATTCAGTCGACGGTTCTCCTCGAACGTGATCTCGCCGCGTTCCAGCCGGTGCCACGGGTGGTCGCCGTCCTCGGCATAGTCGCCGACGAAGAGCTTGATCACCCGCTCGGCGTGCTCCGGCGGAAAGCGCTTGGCGAAGTCGCTGTGGCG
>DAORTY010000428.1:0-1537 GCA_035432905.1 Ilumatobacteraceae bacterium
CCGACTCCGCCGGCGAAACGCAGAGAGCCGTCGTCGTCGGGTACACCCACCAGCAGCGCCCCGAACGTGTTCGACCGATTGCCGGTTCCCTGGTTAAACCCGCCGACGATCACCTCCACCTGCAGGCGATGTTTGATCTTGCGCCAGTTCGGCGAACGCTTGCCGGGCAGGTACGGCGAGCCCAGCCGCTTCGCCATGATGCCCTCCATCCCCTGCGCGGCGGTGACGTCGTACAGGGCGGCGCCGTCGCCGATCCGATGGGCGGGCACCATCCAGTTCGAGCCTGGCTCGACCAGCGACTCGAGCAGCGCCCGCCGTTGTTCGTACGGCAGCGAGATGGTGTCGGTGCCTGCGATCTGGAGCACGTCGAACGGGTAGTACACGACCTGCGCGCTGTGTTGCTGCAGCAGACCGAAGTTCGGCCGACCATTCGCATCGAGCACCACCAGCTCGCCGTCGATGATTGCCGACGGTGCATTGACGGCCTCGCCGAAACCGGTCAACTCGGGATACTTCGCTGTCACATCGAGACCGTTGCTGCTCTGCAGTCGCACCCGACCGTCATCGACGAATGCGAGCGTGCGGTAGCCGTCCCACTTGATCTCGTAGGCCCACTGGTCGTCGTGCGCCTCCGCAGGCAGGTTGCCGAGAGCCGCCTTCATCGGACCGACCGGAAAGTGCAACGCCACCAGTAGGCCTCAGCGTTTCGGCAGCCGACTGGTCAGCACGCCGTCGGCCTCCAGCGCGTCGAGCGTCGTGTCGTCGAGGCCGAGCAGTCCGTGCAGTACCGACCGGTTGTCCTCACCGCGGTAGCGCGGCTCGCCGGCCACTCGCACGTCGCTGCCCTCGAACCGCCACGGCGCGTTGGGTATGCGTATCGTGCCGTCCCCGCGGTCCGAGACCTCGACCACGACCTCGCGCTCACGAGCCCAGTCGGTGTCGCACACGTCGTACACCGAGCGCAGCCGCCCGACTGCCAGCTTGTAGTGCGACATCGCGTCTTCGATTGCGTCGGCGCTGGGCATCGCGCGTGCCCACTCGTGCAACACGCCATGGATGTCGTCCAGGTTGCGCAGGCGCGACGCGGTGTCGACGAAGCGGGGGTCGTCACACAGCTCGGATCTTGCGATGGAGGCCATGTAGAAGTCGAATGTCTTGTTCTCGGCCGGGTGCCCGCTGATGATCACCGACTCGCCGTTGGCCGCGGTCAGCACCGGATAGTCCATCGGGCGGAAGCTGCGGATGACACCCTCGGGCACCGGGTCGGACCACAGCGCATCGTGGGCGTGTTCGTTGACGTAGAGCATCGTCTGCGCCATCGACACGTCGATGCGGTCGCCGAGGCCCGTGCGCTCGCGCTGATACAACGCGGCCAGCACAGCAGCGCCCAGTTCGAGCGCGGTGTACATGTCGGCGTGGCTGTGCGGGTCGTTGGCGTAGTCGCCGGCGCGAGCGTCGCCCTGCGACTTGGTGAAGCCCGACTCGGCGCCGACCACCGGCGCATACGCCCGGCGGTGCACCCACGGCCCGGTCTGCC
>DAORTY010000429.1:0-1536 GCA_035432905.1 Ilumatobacteraceae bacterium
CTCACGAGCGCGGCCATCAGTTCGCGGTGGAGGTGGAGGGCGGCCACAAGACCGGTTTCTATCTCGACCAGCGCGATGCCCGCGGCGCAGTGGGCGGGTGGGCCAGCGGCCGGCGGGTGCTCAACGTGTTCAGCTACACCGGCGCGTTCAGCGTGATCACGGCTGCTGCGGGAGCGTCGTCACTGCTGTCGATCGATTCGTCCGGCCCGGCGTTGGCGGTTGCAGCGCGCAACGGTGCGCTCAACGGTGTCGACGTCGGCGAGCTGATGGAGGCCGATGCGTTCCTTGCGCTGCGCGGGCTACGCGACCGGGCGCAGCAGTACGACCTGATCCTGCTCGACCCGCCGAAGTTGGCCAACACCGAACGCCAGCTGGACAAGGCAACGCGCGCCTACAAGGACCTCAACCTGCTGGCCCTGAAGCTGCTGGCGCCCGGCGGAGTGTTGATGACGTGGTCGTGCAGCGGCGCGATGAGCATGGACCTGTTCCAGAAGGTGGTGGCCGGCGCCGCCCTCGATGCAAAGCGAGAGGCCCGCATCATCGGTCGCTTTCACCAGCCCAGCGACCACCCCGTGCCACTTGCCTTCCCCGAAGCCGAGTACCTCAAAGGCCTCATCGTCCAGTCCGAGTGACCCGCCACCAGTGCGAGTGCCACGCGACCAGTGCGAGTGCCACGCTGCCATGCGAGTGGGTACTCGCACCCCGGGGTGCGAGTACCCACTCGGATGCGGCGGGCCCGTCACCTACTCCTGGACGAGCTCGATGAGGGTGCCGAAGCTGCCCTTGGGGTGGATGAACGCCACCGTCGTGCCTCGACTGCCGGGGCGCGGAGCATTGTCGATGGGCGTTGCGCCGGCTGCGATCATCGAGGCCAGCGCTTCGCCGCAGTCCGCGACGCGATATCCGATGTGATGCAGGCCTTCGCCGCGTTTCTCGATCGCCTTCGCCACCGGACTGTCGTCACGGGTGGGGGTGAGCAGCTGGATGTAGCTCTCGGCCACCTTCAGCAATGCCTCCTCCACGCCATCACTCTCCACCACTTCGCGGTGGTCGACAGTGGCGCCGAAGGCCCGCTGGTAGTAGTCGATGGCGGCTTCGAGGTCGCGAACGGCAATGGCGACGTGGTCGATTTCGGTGAGCAACATGCACCCAGTGAAACAGATCGGCGCCCGGTGGCGTCAAGGTGGACATGCAGACGGGCACACTTGGCGTGCGAGTGGGGATGACAGCCATCAGCGAATTCGACGACTTCTACCGCACACACCGTGCCGACGCCGTTCGCTGGGCCGCCGCGCTCGTCGGCTCGCCCGAGATCGGCGAGGAGATCGCGCAGGACGCATTGCACGCAGTCGGCCGCCGATTGTCGACACTCGACAACCCCGCCGGCTACCTACGGCGCACGGTCGTGAACCGGGCTGCCTCGTGGCACCGCTGGCACATTCGTGAACGCAACCGTGTCGCACGAGTGACCGCCGGCCAGGCCACCACGTACACGGCGGCCACCAACGAGATGCTCGATGCGCTGGCCGTGCTGCC
>DAORTY010000430.1:0-1535 GCA_035432905.1 Ilumatobacteraceae bacterium
GGTTCTCGTTCACCTTCGAGCCGTACTCCATCACGCTGGTGTCACTGGCATCGGGACTGTCAGATTTTCTGTGTAAACGGTCGTGATGGTCATTGTTAGTAGGCGTTGTTGATTCGGTCGCCGTAGTGGACGGTGAGGGCGTTGAGGACGGTTTTCCAGCCGTTGATGTGGCCGACGAGGTCGGCGCGGTTGGGTCGTTGTTGGGTGGCGACGAGGTAGAGCACTTTCAGCGCGGCTTGCTCGTTGGGGAAGTGTCCGCGGTGTCTGACCGCTCGTCGGAAGCGGGCGTTCAAGCTTTCGATGGCGTTGGTGGTGTAGACGATCTTGCGGAGCTCGGGCGGGAACTCGAGGAAGGGGATGAATTCGTTCCACGACGTCTCCCACGATCCGATCATCGCCGGATACTGGGCTCGCCACTTGCCGGCGAACTCGGCAAACAACGCCTCGGCAGCCGGCAACGACGGGGCGGTGTAGATCTCGCGCATCTCACGGGTGATCGTCGACCAGTACTTCTTGGACACGTACCTGAGCGTGTTGCGAACCAGGTGCACGACACAGGTTTGCACGGTCGCCTCTGGCCATGTCGCCCGAATCGACTCGGGAAGACCTTTCAACCCGTCGCAACACACGATCAACGCATCGGTCAGCCCGCGGTTGCGCAGCTCGGTGAGCATCGTCGCCCACTGCTTGGCACCCTCACCGCCCGACGGTCCGACCCACAGTCCGAGCACGTCACGTTCGCCGTCCATGTTCACACCAATGGCCACGTAGACGGGCCTGTTGGCGACCTGGGAACCGCGGATCTTGACCACGATGCAATCGATCAACAGCACCGCATAGACGCTGTCGAGCGGGCGGTGTTGCCAGGCGAGCATGTCCTCGACGATCGCGTCGGTGATCTTCGAGATCGTCTCCCGGCTGATCTCGGTGTCATAGATCTCCGCGAGATGCTGTTGGATGTCGCCGGTTGTCATTCCTTTCGCGTACAACGAGATGACGTTGCCCGACAGCCCATCGAGACGACGGACGTGTTTGGGGACCGTTGCCGGCTCGAACGTGCCCAACCGGTCACGGGGCATCTGCACCTCGACTTGGCCGATCTCGGTCGTGATCGTCTTCGGATAGGAGCCGTTGCGGTTGTTGCCCGACCCGCGGCCATCGGCCGCGTATGGTTCATAGCCGAGATGCTCAGCGAGTTCGACGTTCAACCCGGTCTGCAACACCTGACGGACCATCGCCGTCAACAAACCGTTATCGCCCGTCAGCTCGATGCCCTCGCTGCGGGCTCGCGCCACGAGTTGCTCCGCCCAATCGCGCATCTCCGACGAGTCGGCCACCACCGGCACGCTACGCGATGCCGGCACCAACCCGCCCCCGCTCTCATTCCTTCTGGTGTTCATGGAAGTGATCCTTTCCGTCCCGGCTGGCTCAGCCGCGGACACTCAGATCACGCCACTCACACAAAATTCCTGACAGTCCCCTGGCATCGGGCTGAGGTGGTGGGTTCGACCGTCGAGGGCCGTTGTTGTCAGGTG
>DAORTY010000431.1:0-1531 GCA_035432905.1 Ilumatobacteraceae bacterium
CAAGCCGCGCTCAAACGCACGGTCATCAGCGTGAGGTGTTTACCGGATTTGCCGCACGTCGCGTGCATGCAACTTGAAACCGAGGCGAGCCGGTTCCTCGGCATGCCACCATGCGGTACGAGCTCGCTACGAGGCTCGGAAGCGGCCTGGGGTAGGTGACTTCGTGACCAGCACGGCGAGCACATGGGCCCGGCTTGTCGTGGCGGCCGCGAGCGGCGCGCTCGCACTCACGGTCGCTTCCTGTGCGAAGACGAATGTCCCGGTGCCGCCTGACGATGCGAGTCCCGATCAGGTCGTGCGAGCCTACGCGGATGCCGTTCACGCGGGGGACTGCGACACCGCCCAGGCCCTGGTCGTCGACCGCAGCCAGAGCTGGTGCGGTGACACCGACATCACCGCGATGCAGGTGACCGGCACGACGCAGGAGCGCAAGTCAACCGAGTCGGGTGATGGACCGATGATCCAACGCGTGTGGGTGAACCTGACGCCTCGAGGTGGGGACGCCTCCCTTCCGGACGGGGAGATGATGTGGAGCTACCTGTTGGACCGAACGGGTCCGAACGGTGCCTGGCGCATCTACGACCAGGGCATGGGCTGAGCGCGGACGCGTTTCCTCGGTGGCCACCGCCGGACGTGCCGCGGAAGAGGTCAGGTCGAGGAACGTTCGGAACGACCGATGTTGCTGGGCTGCATCCGGCGGTGGGCGTCCATGACGCCGTGCCGTACGGCGAGCCGGATGACGAAGTATCCGACGACTACGGGCACTGACCAGAGTGCCAAATACAGAAGGATGTCCATTTCGAGACCGTAGCGCCGCGCACCTGCAGTCGTCCCGGAACTGCTCGCTCATGGCCGCGGATAGCGCTCTCGGCTCGGAGCCGCGTTAGCGCGTGGTGCCCCCGTGTCGCGAGGCCCGGTGGGCACGCCTGAGCATCCACACTGACACCGCGAGAGCGCCCAGCCCGATGAAGAGTAGTCCCCCGGAGCCGCCACTTCTGCAGGATGACGCAGCCGCGTCCGCAGAGTCGACGCACGTGCCGGACCCGCTCCCCAGTGCGACCACGACCACGATGACCGAGGCAACCAAGCCGGACCACCACAGCACGAGTCGGGACATGCGAACATCCTCTCTTGCCGCACCTGATGAAGCCCAGCGAGCACCCTAGTCCGTCAGTACATTCAATGTGTGACCACGCGCACGGTGCCTCGCCGCAAGGCCGCTATGCGCGTCCTGGTCGGTCTGGCCGGGGCGGTGCTGACCGTGCTGCTCTTGGGCGTGGGCGATCGTCAGGTGGGCATCTTCGAACTCGGGGGCGAGCCTGGGTCAGCCACCCTCACCATGGCGGTTGAGAGCTGCAATCAGAACCCTCGGGTGGAGGTCGACGAAACAGAGTCTCAGGTCAGGTTGACCGCGTTCATCGACAGGCCGGGGCTTCTGGAAGGTGGAGGTGACTGTCTCGACCAAGCCCGGGTGACGCTTAGGTCCGCTCTCGGCGACCGGATAGTCATCGACACCTCGTCCGGCGAAGAG
>DAORTY010000432.1:0-1520 GCA_035432905.1 Ilumatobacteraceae bacterium
CCGCAGAATGACGAGATGTTCGAGTGACTCAATCCGCACGCATGGTGGCGTTCCGCTGCCTGCAACGAATCGACCACGAGGGCGCGTACGCCAACCTGGTGCTCTCGGCGGAACTGGGCCGCAGCACGCTGATGGAGCGGGATCGCAAGTTCGTCACCGATCTCGTCTACGGCACGACACGTATGCGGCGAGCATGCGATGCGCTCGTCGATCGTTTCGTCGCGATCAATCCGTCGCCCGAGGTGCGCACCGTGCTGCGGCTGGGGGCCTACCAATTGCACTTCGCCGGTGTGCCGGCACACGCGGCGGTGGGCGAGACCGTGGAGCTGGCGCCGAAGAAGGCGCGTGGCTTCGTCAACGCGGTGCTGCGCAAGGTGGCCAACACGAAGATGACCTGGCCGTCGGATGCTGTCCGCCTCAGCTACCCGGACTGGATCGTGCAGCGTCTGACTGACGAGCTCGGCCATGACGACGCCATCGCCACGCTGACGACGATGAATGAAGCGCCGTCAGTGACCGAGCGCGACGACGGGTACATCCAAGACCTCGGCTCGCAGTGGGTGACTGCTGCGGTGCCGGCCCGCGAGGGCCAGCTGATCCTCGATGTCTGTGCAGCACCCGGTGGCAAGGCCACGGGCATTGCCACGTCGGGCGCGACGGTGATTGCCGCCGACCTGCAGCCACAGCGCGTCGGACTGATCACCGACAATGCGGCCCGTCTCGGCACCAACGACGTGCTCGCCTTGGCCGCGGACGCGACCCACCCGCCGTTCCCGCCGGCGACGTTCGACGCGGTGCTGATCGATGCCCCATGCAGCGGTTTGGGGACGCTGCGTCGCCGCGCCGACGCCCGCTGGCGCATCACGCCCCGCGACGTGGCCGATCTCGTTGCGTTGCAGCAACGCATCATCGATGCCTGCGCGCCACTGGTGAAGCCGGGTGGCGTCTTGGTCTACAGCGTGTGCACACTGCTTGCTCAAGAGTCCACGCAGCACGCGTTCCCGGTCGACTTCGAGCCGTTGATCGAGCAGCCCGAAGGGGAGTGGCGGCCATTCGCCGACGGGTGGCGGGTGCTGCCCCACGACGCAGGCACCGACGGCATGATCCTTCTTCGCTACCGTAAGCACTCATGAGCGACGTACTGCCACAGGCCAAGGTGCTGACCGTCAGCGATGGTGTCGTCGCCGGGACGCGAGTCGATGCAAGTGGGGCGGCGCTCGCCGAGTTCCTGCGTTCGAACGGGTTCGAGGTGGTCTCGCAGACCGTGGTCGCTGACGGATCCGAGAACGTGGCGGGCGCACTCGTCGCTCTCTGCGAGGACTTCGCTGGGTTGGTCGTCAGCACCGGCGGCACCGGGTTTGCTCCCCGCGACCAGTCGCCGGAAGGCACTCGGATGGTGATCGAGCGTGAGGCTCCCGGTCTCGCCGAAGCAATGCGCCTGGTCAGCCCACTCGGTCGCCTCTCTCGCGGCATCGCCGGCATTCGTGGTCAGGCCATCATCTGCAACACCCCCGGTTCGC